>NZ_QNFZ01000024.1 GCF_003313395.1 Nonomuraea lactucae
GAGTTGGCCGCCGCGGTCCGGCAGGCCATCAGCCCGGTGCTGGCCGAGCAGGGCACCGTCACCGGCACCGTCCCACTCACGCCGATCCAGCACTGGTTCTCCGAGCAGGACATCACCGATCGCGATCACTGGAACTGGTCGGGCATGTTCGAGCTTGCCCCGGACGTGGACAGTGCCGCGCTGGCGCGGGCCCTGGACGCGGTGGTCGCGCACCATGACGCGCTGCGCATGCGGCTCGTCTACGACCCGGCGAAGGAGGAGTGGGTTCAGCGCGACGCGGCCGTCGAGGAGGCCGAGGTCTTCTCGGTCGTGGACGCCGCCGGGACGGACGAGGCGTGGGTCGTCGAGTGGATGACCGTCGCGCAGAAGTCGCTGAGCCTCGTCGATGGCCCGCTGATCAGGGCGGTCCACTTCGATCGGGGAGCCGAGCCCGGCTGGCTGGGCGTCACGGTCCATCACCTGGTGATGGACGGCGTGTCGTGGAACGTCCTGCTGGAGGACCTCGACCGCGCCTACCGGGGTGAGCCGCTGCCGCCCAAGACGACCTCCTTCCAGCAGTGGGCCGAGAAGCTGCGGAGCTACGCCGCCTCCGACGAGGTTCGCGCGCAACTGCCCTACTGGGAGCGGCAGCTCGAAGGCTTCGCGGTGCCGGTCGACAACGCGGAAGGAGCCAACACCGAGGCCTCGACCCAGGTCGTGCGGGTGACGTTGGACACCGAGACCACGGCCGCGTTGCTGACGCGAGCGCACCGGGCGTACCGGACGCAGATCAACGACCTGCTGCTGGCGGCGCTGCTGCGGGCGCTGGGGGAGTGGGCGGGCACCGATGCGGTGACGATCGACCTGGAGAGCCACGGCCGGGAGGCCATCGCCGAAGAGATCGATCTGTCGCGGACCGTGGGGTGGTTCACCTCCATCTTCCCGGTCAGGCTTTCCGCCGCCGAGCTGACCGATCCGGCCGATGTGCTTAAGTCCGTGAAGGAGCAACTGCGCGCCGTCCCTCGCCGCGGGGTCGGCTACGGCGCGCTGCGCTACCTGGCCGGGCAGTTACCGCAGGCCCAGGGCCCGCAGGTCGTCTTCAACTACATGGGTGCCGCCGACGTCGCGGGCGACGACACGGTGACCCTGCTGGCTCGCGAGCTCCCCCACACCCTGGCCGGCCCGAACGTCAGCCTGGGGCGGAACCGCTCGCACCTGCTCCAGATCGAGGCGACCCAGACCGCCGACGGCCGGATGGCCTTCGAGTGGTACTACAGCGCCAACCTCCACCACCAGGCGACCGTCGAACGAGTCGCGAACGCCTACGCTCAGGCCCTCTCGGACCTGGTGAGCCACTGCCTGTCGCCCGAGGCCGGCGGCCACACGCCGTCCGACTTCCCGCTGGCCAGGCTGGACCAGCGCACTCTGGACGCGCTGGGAGCCGGGGCCGGGCACATCCAGGACGTCTACCCGCTGGCACCGGTCCAGCAGGGCATGCTCTTCCACACTCTTGAGGCCCCGGCGAACGCCACCGGCGTCTATCTCGCCCAGGGCGTGTACGAGTTCACGGGCGGCCTCGACGTGGCCGCGTTCAGACGGGCGTGGGACGACGTGGTCGAACGGCATCCCGCGCTGCGCACCGGCTTCGTGTGGGAGGGCGTGGAGGAGCCGGTCCAGATCGTGTACGAGAAGGTCCGGCTCCCCTTCGAGGTGCTCGACTGGTCCGGAATCGAGGACCTCGACACCTACCAGGCCCGCCTCAAGGAGCTGATGGCCAAGGACTGGCGTCGCGGCATGGACGTCGCCGCCGCCCCGCTGCTGCGCGTCACGCTGATCGATCGCGGTGCCGGTGACTACTCGATGCTCCTGACGTTCCACCACATCTGCATGGACGGGTGGAGCGTGTCCACCATGCTGAGCGAGCTGTCGCAGCTCTACGAGGGCGCGACCCGGAGCGCGCACGAGAGCACGCGGCCCGCCTTGCCGCCCGCGCAGCCGTACCGGAGCTTCGTGGAGTGGTTGCAGCGGCAGGACGCCGCGGAGGCGGAGGAGTTCTGGCGCGGCTATCTGGCCGGGTTGGAGGCGCCGACGCCGCTGCCGGTCGACAGGCAGGCCACCGAGCACTGGACGCAGGACCGCCGCAGGCTGGAGCTGCCGGTCGAGGTGACCGAGAGCCTGGTACGGCTGGCGCGGCGGGCCCGCGTCACGCCCGGGACGGTCGTGCAGGCCGCGTGGGCGTTGCTGCTGTCGCGCTACAGCGGCGACGGCGACGTGGTGTTCGGCCTGACGGTGTCCGGCCGCCCGGCGGAACTTTCGGGGATGGAGTCCATGGTCGGGCTCTTCATCAACACCCTGCCGCTGCGCGCCCGCGTCCCGGCGGAAACGCCGTTCATCGACTGGCTGCGCGAGATGCAGGACGGCCAGATCGCGATGCAGCGGTTCGAGTCGACGGCGCTCTCCGACATCCAGCGTTGCTCGCCCATCCCGCGGGGCACATCGCTGTTCGACAGCATCATGGTGTTCGGCAACTTCCCCCAGGAAGAGGTCCCCGAGGAGGTGGATCCGGACACCGAGGAGGGCGCGGCCTTCGCCGCGGTCGAGTCGGTCGAGCAGACCAACTACCCGATCACCTTCACGGTGGACCTGGAGGAGCGGTTGCGGCTGGAGGCGATATTCTCCGTCGCCGCCTTCGACGGGACCACGGTGGAGCGACTTCTGGACCAACTGGGTGAGCTGCTGGCCTCGGCCGCTGCCCACCCGGAGGCGGCGGTGCGCGATGTGCGGTTGCAGTCGGAGACGGCACGGCGCCGGCTGCTGGTGGACTGGAACGACACCCCGGAGGTCGGCGCGGCGGACGCGACGCTGACGGAGAGGTTCGGAGCGCGGGTGAGCGCCACCCCGGACAAGTGCGCGATCCGCTGCGACGGCCAGGAGCTCACCTACGCCGAGCTCGACCGCCGCTCCGCCCAGGTGGCCACGGCCCTGCTGGAGCAGGGCGTCACCGCCGGGTCGCGGGTCGGGCTGTACTTCGAGCGGAGCGCCGAGTTCGTCGTCGCGCTGCTGGGAGTGGCGCGGGCCGGCGCCTCCTACGTGCCGCTGGAGCCGACGCAGCCGAAGTCCAGGCTCCGCTACCTGGTCGAGAACGCCGGTGTGGGGGTCGTCGTCGCCGGCGCCGACTGGCCGCGCGAGCTCGACTCGCCCGCCGTACGGGTCGTGGACCTGAAGGCGGCGGGCCGGGAACGGACCGTCCAAGCGCCGGTCGTGCGGCCAGACAGCGCGCTGTACGTGATGTACACCTCCGGATCGACCGGCGTGCCCAAGGGCGTCGAGGTCACCCACCAGGCCGTGGCCAGGGTCTGCCTCGATCCCACGATCGCCGTGGAACCCGGCGACGTGGTCGCGCACATGGCCCCGATCTCCTTCGACGCCTCGACCTTCGAGATCTGGGCCGCTCTCCTCAACGGCGCCACGCTGGCGATCGCGCCGGCCGAGCAGATCGACGTCGGCGCCTTCCTGCGGCAGCACGAAGTGACGGTCGCGTGGATGACCGCGGGGCTCTTCCACCAGATCGCGGAGACGGCTCCGGAGACCTTCGAGGGGCTGCGGATGCTGCTCGCCGGAGGCGACGCGCTCTCGGTGAGCCACTGCGGGAAGATCACCAGCAGGTTCCCCCGCCTCCGCTTCGTCAACGGCTACGGCCCCACGGAGTGCACGGTCTTCAGCGCGCTCTACGACCTCGGGTCCGGCCTGCCCCCAGGTGAGGGAGTGGTGCCCATCGGCGCTCCGCCGGCGGCGACCCGGGTGTACGTGCTGGACCAGTGGCTGAACACGGCGCCGGTCGGGGTGCCCGGTGAGCTGTTCGTCGGCGGGCTGGGGCTCGGCCGCGGTTACGTGGGACGCCCCGACCTCACTGCGGAGCGGTTCGTGGCCGATCCCTTCGGCCCGGCGGGCGAGCGGCTGTACCGCACCGGGGACCGGGTGCGGTGGCGGGCCGACGGCGTGCTGGAGTTCCTCGGCCGCGTCGACGACCAGGTCAAGATCCGCGGGTTCCGGATCGAGCCGGGCGAGGTCGAGGCGGTGCTGGCCGAACACCCGCAGGTGCGGGACGCCGTGGTGGTGGCCCGCGCGGACGGCCCGTCCGGGAAGAGACTGATCGGGTACGTGGTGCCGCACACGCCGGTGGACACCGCCGAGCTGCGGGCGTTCATGCGGGAGCGGGTGCCCGAGTACATGGTCCCGGCCCTGTTCGTGGTGGTGCATTCGTTCCCGCTCACCGCGAACGGCAAGGTGGACCGCCGCGCCCTGCCCGAGCCGGACGCCGGCATGGGCGCGGGGGCGGAGTTCGCGCCGCCCGTCACCGACGTCGAGGTCGCGCTGGCCGGGATCTGGTCGCAGGTGCTGGGTGTGGAGCGGGTCGGGTTGCACGACAACTTCTTCGAGCTGGGTGGCGATTCGATCCTGAGCCTGCAGATCGTGGCGCGGGCTCGGGCGGCTGGGTTGGAGTTGGACATCGCGGATGTGTTCGCGCGTCAGAGTGTGGGTGAGTTGGCGGCGGTGGTGCGTGAGTCGGCGGCTGTGGTGCTGGCTGATCAGGGTGTGGTGAGTGGGCGGGTGCCGTTGACGCCTATCCAGCACTGGTTCGTCGATCAGGACATGGCTGATCGTGATCATTGGAACTGGTCGGGCATGTTCGAGCTGGCGCCGGGTGCCGATGCGGGCGCGCTGGCGCGTGCGGTCGACGCTGTGGTCGCGCATCATGACGCGCTGCGCATCCGCTTCGCCTACGACCCCGCCCTCGGCACATGGGTCCAGCGCAACGCGCCCCAGGAGGACGCCCACGTGTTCTCGGTGGTGGACGCCGCCGGGATGGACGAGGCGGAGGTCGTCGAACGGATGACCGCCCTGCACAAGTCGCTCAGCCTGGCCGACGGGCCGCTGCTCCGCGTGGCGCTGTTCGAACGCGGCGACCTGCCGAGCCGGCTCGGGATCATCGTTCACCACCTGGTGATGGACGGTGTGTCATGGAACGTCCTGCTGGAGGACCTGAACGACGCCTACGAGGGCAGGCCGCTGCCCGAGAAGACCACGTCGTTCAAGCGGTGGAGCGAGGAACTGCGCGCCTTCGCCGCGTCGGACGGGGTGCGGGACGAGCTGCCCTACTGGCTGGAGCAGCTGGACGGCGGCTTCGACGTGCCCCTGGACGGCCCCCTTGGCGCGCCGCGTGACCTGCTGCCCGGCCGTGGCTCCGGCGGGGCCGATCAGGCCGCCGATGCGAACACGCAGGCTTCGACCGGGATCGTGCGGGTCTGGCTCGATGCCGAGGCCACCTCGGCGCTGCTGACTAGGGTGCACAAGGCGTACCGGACGCAGATCAACGACCTGCTGCTGGCCGCGCTGCTGCAGGCGCTCGGCGGGTGGGCCGGCACCGACGCGGTGACCGTCGACCTGGAGAGTCACGGCCGGGAGGCGGTGGCCGAAGGGGTCGATCTGTCGCGGACGGTCGGGTGGTTCACCTCGATCTTCCCCGTCCGGCTGTCGGCCGCCGACCTGCGCGATCCGGCAGAGGTGCTGAAGTCCGTCAAGGAGCAGCTGCGCTCCAGCCCGCGCCGCGGTGTCGGGTACGGCGCGCTGCGCCATCTCACCGACGCCGAAGACGCCGGGGTCCGTCGGCTGCGGTCGCTGCCCGATCCCCAGGTCAGCTTCAACTACCTGGGCGGCCGTTCCGGAGACGGCGAGCCCGGCCTGCTGGCGCGCGCGCTCCCGGCCGAGCTGACCGGGCTCAACGTGGGCACCGAGCAGAGTCGCTCCCACGTCCTCCAGGTCGAAGCGGCGCAGACCGACGACGGGCGGATGCAGTTCGAGTGGTACTACAGCGGCAACCTGCATCGGGAGGAGACCGTCCGGCGGGTGGCCGAGTCGTACGCCGACGCTCTGCGGCGGCTGATCGAGCACTGCCTCTCGCCACAGGCCGGCGGTTTCACCCCCTCGGACTTCCCGCTCGCCGGGCTCGACGCGGAGAGCCTCGCGGCGATCATGAAGCAGTCGGACAACAAGCGACCGTGAGCCGGCGGCCCGTGGCCGTACGGGCCGCCGTTCGGGCCGCCGTCCTGGCCGTTCCGTGCGCGCTTTCCACGCTGGATATGGGGACATCGGACTGAAAACCCGCTGAAAGATGATCACCGTAGCCTGCAGGCGGAGCAGGCGGCAAAGGGGGTCTTCAATCAACGGTCACGCCGGAGCCCGCGCCATTTGATGCGCGGGCCGATCGGAATTACCTCTCTCGTTTGCGACGCCTCGTGAAAAGAATGGAGAGCAAGCCGTGATCGAAGATGTCTATCCACTTGCGCCGATGCAGCAAGGGATGCTCTTCCATTCGCTGGAGGCCCCCGACGACGCCGGCATGTACCTGGCGCAGGAGGTTTACGAGTTCGCCGGCGGCGTTGACACCGAATCGCTCCGGCGGGCGTGGGACGTCGTCGTCCGCCGCCATCCGGCGCTGCGGACCGGCTTCGTCTGGGAAGGCGTCGCGAAGCCGCTGCAGGTCGTGCACGGAGACGTCGAGATCCCCTTCGAGGTGCTCGACTGGTCGGACGGCCAGGTCGATGACCGGTCGCAGCGTGCCAGGCTGGACGAGCTGCTCCGGCATGAACGGGAGCGCGGCTTCGACCTGGCGGCGCCGCCGCTGATGCGGCTGTCCCTCATCGACCGCGGAGGGGACCGGCACTGGCTGGTGTGGACGTTCCACCACATCTGCGCCGACGGGTGGAGCGTGCCCGTGGTGGTGGGCGAGGTCTCCCAGGTCTACGAGGGACTGTGCCGTGGCGAGCGGGCCGCCCTGCCCTCGGTGCGGCCGTACCGGGACTTCATCGCGTGGCTCCAGGAGCGGGAGCCGGGTGAGGCGGAGGAGTTCTGGCGACGTTATCTGGCGGGGTTCGAGGCGCCGACGGCGATGCCGGTGGATCGGCAGGCGACCGTGCATTGGGCGCAGGACCGGCGGCAGTTCGAGCTGTCGGGTGAGGTCACCGCGGGTCTGATGGCTCTGGCGCGGCGGGCTCGGGTGACGCTGGGCACGGTCGTTCAGGCGGGGTGGGCGCTGCTGCTGTCGCGGTACAGCGGTGAGAACGATGTGATGTTCGGTCTGACGGTGTCCGGGCGCCCGGCGGAGTTGTCGGGGATGGAGTCGATCGTCGGGTTGTTCATCAACACGCTTCCGTTGCGGGCTCGGGTGCCTTCTGATGTGGCGTTCGTGGACTGGTTGCGTGAACTGCAGGACAACCAGGTCGCGATGCAGCGGTACGAGTACACGCCGCTGGTCGATATCCAGCGCTATTCGGCCGTCCCCCGTGGGACCTCGCTGTTCGACAGCATCATGGTGTTCGGCAACTATCCGGAAGAAGAGCTTCCCGAGAACGGGGACCTGCCCGGGGAGCCGGACGGGGCCTTTGTTCCGCTGGAATCCGTCGAGGTCGGAAACTACCCGATCACGTTCGCGGTGGAATTGCGCGAGCGGCTCGAAATGGAGGTGGAGTTCTCCACGGCCGCCTTCGACGGGGCGACGATCGATCGGATTCTGGAGCAGTTCCGTTCGGTGCTGAGTGTGGTCGCGGCCGACGGCCGGGTGTTGGTGCGGGACGTGGGGTTGGTGTCGGCAGGGGATGACGTTGAGCTGGTGCGGTGGGGGGCTGGGGCGGCTGTCAACGGATCCCTTCTGCCGGTGCGGCGGCTGGTGGAGGAGCGTGCTGCCGCGGATCCGAGCGCGGTGGCGGTGGTGTGTGGGTCGGAGCGGCTGACCTTCGGTGAGTTGGAGGTGCGGGCTTCGCGGCTGGCGGCTGTGTTGGCGGGGTGTGGGGTTGGGCCTGAGGTGCCGGTGGGTGTGCTCCTCGGGCGGAGTGTGGACCTGGTGGTGGCGTTCGTCGCGGTGTTGAAGTGCGGTGGGGTGTATGTGCCGTTCAACCTGGGGTATCCGGCCGAGCGGCTCGCCTTCATGCTGGACGACTGCGGTGCTGCCGTGGTGGTGAGCGACAGTGGCCTGGCGGGTGGGTTGCCGGACTTCGACGGGCCCGTCGTGCTGGTGGATCGGCTGGGGTCTGATCTGGGAGGCGCTGCTGCGCTGCCGACGGCTGTTCGGTGGGACGGGCTGGCGTATGTGGCTTATACGTCTGGGTCGACGGGGCGGCCGAAGGGGGTTGGGGTTTCGCATCGGGCGCTGGCTGGTTATGTCGCGGGGTGGGGTGCGGCGTTGGAACGGGTGGGTGGTCCTGGTGTGGTGCTGTCGATGGCGGGGGCTGGGTTCGATGTGTCGGTGGGTGACATCGTCCGGGCTCTTTGTTTCGGGCGGAGCGTGGTGTTTTTGCCGCAGTCGGATTTTGTGTCGGTGGGGGAGTTGTATCGGGCGCTGGGTGAGCATCGGGTCGAGGTCGCCGAGATCGTTCCCGGCACGTTGTTGCGGGATCTGGCCGCGTACTGCCGCCGTCACGGCGGGTTGGAGAGCCTGCGCCTGGTGATTTCCGGCACTGATGTGTGGACCTATGAAGCGCTGGTGGACAGTGTGCTGGCGGTGGGGCCGCGGGCGGTGCCGGCGAACGTCTACGGGGTGACCGAGGCGGCGATCGACTCGTTGCTCATGCCGCTGGCCGATGGGGCTTTGGTGGATGGGGCGATGGTGCCGGTGGGGCGTCCGCTGGCCGGGGTGCGGGCTCTGGTGTTGGACGAGTGGCTGAAGCTGGTGCCGGTTGGGATGCCGGGTGAGTTGTTCCTGGGTGGTCCGGGTGTTGCGCGTGGGTATGTGGGTCGGCCGGATCTGACCTCGGAGCGGTTCGTGCCGGATCTGTTTGGTGATGCGGGTCAGCGGCTGTATCGGACGGGGGATCGGGTGCGGTGGCGGGCCGATGGCACGCTGGAGTTCCTGGGTCGTGTGGATGAGCAGGTGAAGATCCGGGGGTTCCGGATCGAGCCTGGTGAGGTCGAGGCGGTGCTGGCCGAGCACCCGAGCGTGCGCGATGCGGTGGTGGTGGCCCGTGATGGTGGTGCGGGAGGTAAGCGGCTGATCGGCTATGT
>NZ_QNFZ01000288.1 GCF_003313395.1 Nonomuraea lactucae
CGCGGCCGGGGCGGCGGCGTGGCTGGCGGCTCGCCAGGTGCTGCCGCCGCGCCGGGCCCGCGAGCTGCACACTGCGTTCACTCGCTGGTGAGGTCCGTGAGCAAGACCTCGCCACGATGAGCGGTCAGGCGACCAGGAGTGCGGCGCTCCCGTAGCTCCCGCCGAACCCGGTCACGAGCGCCACCTCGCGGCCCGCGCGCAGCTCCCGCACGGCCTGCGCCACGTTGTTGAGGCCGTGCACGTACCCCTCCGACAGCAGCCCGCCGTGCGGGTTCACCCATTCGTGCCGCCGCTCCAGCAGGTACGGGCCGAGGTCGGCCCGCTCGACCAACCCGAAGTCCTCGAGCTGCCGTGGCACCAGCCAGGAGTAGGCGTCGTACGGCAGCGCCACGTCCACGTCCGCCGGTCGCATGCCTGAGGCCTCCCAGAGCATGGGCGCGACATGCGAGGAGAAGATCGCAGTGACGTCGGGCGCGCGGTCCATCGCCGAGCAGCCCGCCCCTCCGCCGCGCACCACGGCCCGCACGCGGGGGCCGTCCAGCACCCCGCTGACCACCAGCGCGCACGCGCCGTCGGTCTCCTGGCAGCAGTCGGCCGTGCGCAGCGGCGTGCACACGAACGGCCTGGCCAGGTAGTCGGCGAGCTCCAGCGGCCCCCGGCGCTGGGCACGGGGGTTGGTCCTGGCGTTGTCGCGCGACTGGGCGACCACGGCGTGCAGGTGCCGCTCGGTGAGCCCGGTGTCGTGCAGGTAGCGGGTGGCGGCCAGGGCGAACAGCGGGATGGGCCCGGCCATGCCGTAGGTGAACCTCTCCTGCGGCCCGGTGGAGACGGTGTTCATGCGCCGCCCGGAGCGGCCGTTGAGCGCGCGGAAGACGAGGACGTGCCTGGCCAGCCCGGCGTGGACCAGCATCGCCGCGTCGCCGAGGATGGACGCGGCCTGCGTGCCGCCGCCCGCGATGTCGTTGTGCCAGCCGAGCCGCTCGACGCGCAGCGCGCCGGCCACCTGGGTGACCGGCACGGAGTCGTTCATGTGGTAGCTGAGCACCGCGTCCACCTCGGAGGGCGCGACTCCCGCGTCCGCGCACGCGGCGCGGCACGCCTCCACCGCGAGTTCCAGCACCGTGCGGCCGGACTCGCGGGTGAGCGCGGTCATCCCCACCCCGGCCACGGCGGCCCGCCCGGCGAAGGGCTGCATGGCGACCTCCCGTGGGCGCGGTCGCCCGCCGGGGCGGGGCGCGATCCATCCCGGCGGGCGACGTCTGCGGTGTTCGCCCGTCACGGTAACGCTCCGTCGCCTTGCACACAAGCGCTTGCTCGGTAATCAATCGTTCGACTATGCACTGGATAGCGCTATTATCCAATGATGCGCATCTCGGAGCTGAGCGAGCGATCCGGCGTGGCCATCGCGACGATCAAGTACTACCTGCGCGAGGGCCTCCTCCACCAGGGCGAGCAGGTCGCCGCGACCCGCGCCGCGTACGACGACTCCCACCTGCGCAGGCTCCGCCTCATCAGGGCCCTGCTGGAGGTGGGCAGGCTGCCGGTCGCCGCCATCAAGCAGGTCATCGAGGCCGTCGAGGACGAGTCGCTCCCCGTCCACCGCATGCTCGGCACCGCCCACCACGCCCTCGGCCCGGCGGTCGAGCCGGAGCCCGGCGACGACTGGGAGGCGGCCGGCGCCCAGGTCGACCGGCTCATCGGCGAGCAGGGCTGGACGATCACCCCCGAGGCCCCCACCCGCGACGAGCTCGCCCAGACCATCGTCCGGCTCCGCCAGCTCGGCCTGCCCACCGACCTGACCCGCTACGCCGAGGCGGCGCGGCGGCTCGCCGAGGCCGAGATGGACGCCATCCCGTTCGACGGCCCCCGCGAGAGCGCCGTCGAGGCCGTGGTGCTCGGCACGGTCCTGTACGGCAGGGCGCTCGACACGCTCCGCCGCCTGGCCCACGAGTCGGAGTCGGCCCGCCGCCTCGCCGGAGCCGGAGAGGACTCTCCGGGGGAGAGACCCTAGTCCCTCACGGTCACCGGGCGTTTCAGCAGCCAGAGCGCGGCGCGTTGCAGCAGTGTCCGGTGAACCTCATTGTCGTAGGACCTGGTGTCGTGGCCGAGCGCGTCGTACAGGACGCGTCCCCGCCGTACCGGGCGGGCCCAGATCACCGGCTGGCCGTTGGAAGTGGCGAGCGGCCGCACGTCGGGCAGCACCTCCAGATCGCTGTAGACCTCGTCCACCACGTCGAAGTCGCGCAGCCCCTCGACCACCGGGTGGTCGCCGCGCACCCGCACCCCGGTCCAGCCGAGCTGCGTGTGGTGCGACTTGGGCCACGCCCAGCAGCCGCCCAGCACGCGCGGCCACCCTTGCCAGTCGTCGAAGCAGATCGAGGCCGAGTGCATGGCCAGCAGCCCGCCGCCCCGGTCGAGATGGTCCAGCAGCGTCGTGCGGGCCTGGGCGGGCAGTTCGAAGCGCCACCCGCCGCGCAGGTCGGCGAAGCGGTCGTGGTGCATCTGCCAGCGCAGCGCGTTGACGGTGATGAGCTGCACCTCCGTGGGCTCGCTCAGCGCTCCCGCGATGTCCTCGGTGATCTCGGACTCGATGCCCACCTCGGAGAGCACATCGGCAAGGGCGTTCGACGTGGCGTCGAAGTCGTGGAACAGGCCTCCTGACAGGATCAGATTTCTCGCCATCCGCCAAGCCCATCACGCTTGTCCCAGCTACGCCACCCGTCACCTGTCACATCCGGAGGCGGTGTCCCGTCCTTGTCACGGAACGCCTATTTCCGAAGGAGTGACCATGCGAGTGCTCGTCGCCGGGGCCACCGGAGTCGTCGGACGCCAGCTGGTGCCGCTGCTCGCGGCCGTGGGACACGACGTGATCGCGCTGTCGCGGTCAGGCCGGAGCAGCCCCGCGCCGGCCACGGCGTCGGCCTCAGTGTCGCCCACTGTGTCGCCCACGGTGTCGCCCACTCTGTCGCCCACGGTGTCGCCCACTCTGTCGCCCACTCTGTCGCCCACGGTGTCGGCCGCGGCGCCCCCCGGCGCGGTGGCGGACGTGGTGGCCGACGCCCTCGACCGGGACGCGGTCGTCCAGGTGGTACGGCAGGCCGCCCCCGACGCGGTCGTCCACCTGCTCACCGCGATCCCCAGGACCATCGACCCCAGGAGGTTCGCCAAGCAGTTCGAGACGACCAACCGGCTGCGGGTCGAGGGCACCCGCAATCTCCTGGAGGCCGCGCCCGGCGCGAGGTTCGTCGCCCAGGGCCTGGCCTTCGCCTACCGGCCCGGGGAGGGACTCGCGGACGAGGACGTGCCGCTGTGGACGGACGGGCCCAGGCCGTTCAGGCCGGTCGTCGGGGCGGTGGCCGAGCTGGAGCGGCAGACCACGCGGGCGGGCGGCCTGGTGCTGCGCTTCGGCCACCTGACGGGGCCGGGCACGGTCTTCGCCGAGGACGGCTCCACGACCGAGGCCGTACGCGCGGGCAGGATGCCGCTCGTCGGTGACAGCGGCTCGGTGATGTCGTTCACCCACGCGCACGACGCGGCCACCGCGATCGTCGCCGCGCTCGACAGGGACGTCACCGGCGCGCTGAACGTGGTCGACGACACGCCCGTCCTCATGCGCGACTGGCTGCCCGCCTACGCTCGGCGGCTCGGCGCCCCCGCTCCCCGTCGGGTGCCCGCCTTCCTGGCCCGGCTCGCTGCCGGCCCCTTCGGCGTGGCGTACATGACCATGCTGCGCGGCGCCGACAACAGCCGGGCACGGCTGCGGCTCAACTGGCGCCCCCGCCACGCGGCCATGCTCGGCGTGGAGGGATGATCGGATGGTGGACTTCGAGGAGCACCGCCCGACGCTGCTCGGGCTGGCCTACCGGCTGCTCGGCAGCATGTGGGACGCGGAGGACGTGGTGCAGGAGGCGTGGCTGCGCTGGCAGGCGGCCGACCGCGGGGAGGTGCGGGATCCCCGGGCGTTCCTGGTGACCGTCGTGTCGCGGCTGGCGCTCGACCAGCTCCGCTCGGCCAGGGTCAAGCGCGAGGCCTACACCGGTCCCTGGCTGCCCGAGCCGGTCCCCACCGCGGAGGCGGGGCCGCTCGACACGGCCGAGCTGCGCGACACGGTGTCGTACGCGACGCTGCACATGATGGAGCGGCTCTCGCCGCCCGAGCGCGCGGTGTTCGTGCTGAGGGAGGCGTTCGAGTTCCCGTACGACGAGATCGCCCGCATCGCCGGCCTGTCCGTCGCCAACGCACGCCAGCTCCACCACCGTGCCTCGGTCCGGCTGGCGGACGGACGCGACAGGTTCCGGCCGACGGACGAGGAGCACGGCAAGCTCCTGACGAGGTTCATGGAGGCGGCGGCGGGCGGCGACCTGGAGGCGCTCACCGAGATCCTGCACGAGGACGTCGTCTCCTGGAACGACGGCGGCGGCCGGGTCAGGGCGGCGCTCCGCCCGATCCTGGGCAGGCGCAAGGTGGCGGCGTTCCTGCACGCGCTGACCTCGCGCTGCGGCGTCGAAGTGGTCGTCACCGAGGCGAACGGCGGCCCCGCCCTCTGGTCCACCGTCGAAGGTGAGAGCCAGCTCACCCTGATCACCGTCCGCGACGGCCGGATCAGCGAGATCTTCACCATGCGCAATCCCGACAAGCTCCGGCGTATGCGGCCCGCGGACCTATAGTCGCCCTTATGGATCTCGGCATCTCGGGCAAGGTCGCCCTCGTCACCGGAGGCAGCGCGGGCATCGGGCTCGCCGCCGCCAAGAGCCTGGCGCGGGAGGGCTGCGACGTCTGCGTGAGCGCGCGCGACCCCGAACGGCTGGCCGACGCGGTGGTGGAGCTCCAGGAGTTCGGGGGCGTGGTGCACGCCGTGCTGGCCGACGTGGAGGACCCGCGGTCCGCGGCGCGCGTCGCGGCCGAGACGCGCGACGTGCTCGGCCCGGTCGACATCCTGGTGGCCAACGCGGGCGGGCCGCCCGCGGGCGGCTTCGTCGACGTGGGCCCGGACGAGTGGGATGCGGCGATCCAGCGCAACCTGCTGGGCACGGTACGGCTGATCCACGCCGTGCTGCCGGAGATGCGCTCGCGCGGCTGGGGCCGCATCGTCACGGTCACCGGCCGGTCGGCGCGAGAGGCGATCGACGGCCTGGTGCTGTCCAACGCCACCCGTTCCGCGGTGGCCGGGGTCGTGCGGACGCTGGCGCGCGAGGTGGGCGGCGACGGGGTGCTGGTCACGAACGTGATGCCGGGCCAGATCGACACCGACCGGCTGCGCGAGCTGGCCGGCGGCGACGAGAGGCTCGCCGCCCGCGGCGTCGAGGTGCCCGTGGGGCGCATCGGGCGGCCCGAGGAGGTGGGCGACGTGGTCGCGTTCCTGGCCAGCGAGCGGACCTCGTTCGTGACCGGGGTCTCGCTGCTGGTCGACGGTGGGGAGAGCCACGTCATCGCCTGACCGGCCCGCGGGCCCGGCTCGGGAACCATCCCGGGGACCATCTCGAAGACAATTCGGTCGGCTGCGCATGACATGCTTCCCGTAGGACCTCGTGGGGAAGGCAGGGCCATGGACAAGCCGGTCATCGTGACGGTGGACGACGACCCTGGGGTGTCGCGGGCGGTCGCCCGTGACCTCCGACGACGCTACGGCCAGCACTACAGGATCGTCCGCGCGGAAGCCGCGGACCAGGGGCTCGACGCCGTCAGGGAGATGCGGCTGCGCGGGGACGAGGTGGCCGCGATCCTCGCCGACTACCGCATGCCGCAGATGAACGGGGTGGAGTTCCTCGAGTCCGCGATGGACATGTACCCGTACGCGCGCAGGGTGCTGCTGACCGCCTACGCCGACACCGACGCGGCCATCCAGGCGATCAACGTGGTGGACCTCGACCACTACATGCTCAAGCCGTGGGACCCGCCGGAGGAGAAGTTCTACCCGGTGATCGACGGGCAGCTCGACGCCTGGCAGCGCACCGACCGGGTCGAGGTGGCCGAGCTGCGGGTGGTGGGCGACCGCTGGTCGGCGCCGTCCTACAAGGTGCGCGAGTTCCTGGCCCGCAACCACGTGCCCTACCAGTGGATGCTCGCCGAGGAGCCGGAGGGGGCACAGCTGGTCGCGGCCGTCGGTGACGACTGCCACCTGCCGCTGGTGGTCACCGCCGACGGCGCGTCGCTGCAGGCCCCCGACCAGTCCACGCTGGCCACGGCTGTGGGGCTGTCCACCACGCCGGCGACCGACTTCTACGACCTGATCGTGGTCGGCGGCGGCCCGGCCGGGCTGGGCGCCGCGGTCTACGGCGCCTCGGAGGGGCTCAACACGGTGCTGGTCGAGGCGCACGCGTCGGGCGGGCAGGCGGGCCAGAGCTCCCGCATCGAGAACTACCTGGGCTTCCCCGACGGCGTCTCCGGCCAGCAGCTCGCCGACCGGGCCCGCAGGCAGGCGCTGAGGTTCGGCGCCGAGCTGCTGGCCACGCGCAAGGTGACCCTTCTGGAGCCGCGCGGGCAGGCGCGGGTCGTCGGTTTCAAGGACGGCGGCGAGATCGCGGCGCACGCGGTGATCCTCGCGACCGGCGTCACCTATCGGCGCCTGGACGCGCCCGGACTCGACGACTTCGTCGGCAGGGGCGTCTTCTACGGCGCCGCGCTGACCGAGGCGCCGGCCTGCCGGGGCGCCGAGGTCCACATCGTCGGCGCGGCCAACTCGGCCGGCCAGGCGGCGGTCTACCTGGCGGGATTCGCGAGCAAGGTCCATTTGTTGGTGAGAGGTGATGGTTTGGAGAGATCCATGTCGCACTATCTCATCGAGCAGATCCACGCGATCCCCAACATCGAGGTGCACGTCCAGACCCGCGTGAGCGGCGGGCACGGCGACGCGCACCTGGAGAGGCTCACGCTCACCACCAAGGGCGAGGAGCGCACGGTCGACACGCAGTGGCTGTTCGTGTTCATCGGCGCCGAGCCCTACACCTCGTGGCTCGGCGACACCGTCGAACGCGACGCCAAGGGGTTCGTGCTCACCGGTCCTGACCTGGTGCAGGGTGGGCGGCGGCCGCGCAACTGGCCGCTGCGGCGCGAGCCGTACTACCTGGAGACCAACGTGCCGGGAGTCCTGGCTGCGGGCGACGTGCGCGCCGAGTCGATCAAGAGGGTCGCCTCCGCCGTCGGCGAGGGCGCGATGGCCGTCGCGCTCGTGCACCGCTATCTGGAGAAGCAATGAGCGCCACCACCGACAGTGTCCCGTTCGAGGTCCCGATCGACATCGACGAGCTGCGCAAGCTGTTCCTGTTCGAACGGCTGACCGACGAGCAGCTCGCCAAGCTGGCCGCCAGCGGCGCGGTGCGCTCCTACGCGCAGGACGAGATCATCATCCGGCAGGGCGACCCCGCCGAGTGCTTCGCGGTGCTGATCGAGGGCGAGGTGCAGATGTTCCAGGAGACGGTCAGCGCCGGCACCGTCGCGCTGCCCCGCGCCTCCCAGCCCGGCGTCTACGCCGGGGCGACCTCCGCCTATCTCGGCGACCGGGGCCCGCAGACCTACCAGCACTCGCTGCGGGCCTGCGCGCCCTCCCGGATGTTCCTGCTGCCCGCCAGGAAGTTCGCGCACATCATCGCCGAGTGGTTCCCCATGGCCATGCACCTGCTCGACGGCATCTGGACCGGCGGGCGGATGCAGCGGGAGATCATCGACAGGCGGCAGCGGCTGACCGCGCTCGGCACGATCACCGCCGGGCTCACCCACGAGCTCAACAACCCGGCCGCCGCGGCCGTCCGGGCCGTCGGCGAGCTCCGCACGCTGCTCAGGACCTCCCGCATGCAGCTCGCCCAGCTCGCCGAGGACGGCATCCCGCCCGAGCGGCTGCGCGCGCTCATCGAGACGCAGGAGAGCTGCGCCGAGGCCGTGGGCAAACTTCCGCCGCGCAGCCCGCTGGAGATCTCCGACGCCGAGGACGACTTGGCCGAGGCGCTCGACGAGCTGGGCGTGGACGACGCCTGGGACCTGGCTCCCGCGCTGGTGGCGTCGGGCTTCGGCCGCCAGCACCTCGACAAGGTGCGCCGGAAGGCGGGCGAGGAGCACGTGACCGGCGCGATCCGCTGGCTGTCGAAGGCGGTCGAGATCTCCCAGATGCTGGGCGAGGTCACCGACGCCACCGAGCGGATCTCCACACTGATCCGGTCCGCCAAGCAATACTCCCAGATGGACCGCGCCCCGTTCCAGATCTGCGACGTGCACGAGCTCCTCGACAGCACGGTCGCGATCTTCCGCGGCAAGATCCCGCCGGGCATCACCGTGGTCACCGACTACGACCGGAGCCTGCCGCCGATCCCCGCCTACGGCGGCGAACTCAACCAGGTCTGGACCAACCTCATTCACAACGCGCTCGACGCGATGGGCGAGGAGGGCACGCTGACGATCCGCACCGCGTACGACGAGGACGAGGCGATCATCGAGGTCGGCGACACCGGGCCCGGCGTGCCTGACGCCATCAAGGACCGGATCTTCGAGCCGTTCTTCACCACCAAGAGCGTCGGCCAAGGCACGGGGCTCGGGCTCGACATCTCCTATCGGATCATCGCCGGACGGCACGGTGGCGAGATCAAGGTGCGGTCGGTGCCCGGGCAGACCTGGTTCGAGGTCCGCCTGCCCCTGCGCGAGCCGGCCGCGGCCCCCGCCCCGGAGTCCTGAGCGGGCCCGCGCGGCCCACCACCGGGCACCCCTGGCGGTCCCCGGCGTCCCCCGTCCACCCTGTCGCCGCCAGGCGGTCCCGAGGCGCGCTCGTCCGCCATCCGGTCCCCTGAAGTCCCTCACCCGCTGGACAGTTTCCCAGGCATGCCCGTCCGCAAGAGAGGAACCCCCGTGTCGATCTCCGACTGGACCCGACAGGCCCTGCCCGCCATGCTCGACGACATCCGGACCCTCGTCGAACTGGAGACCCACAGCTACGACAAGACCAGGCTGGCGCTCGGGTTCGACCGAGTACGCGCACTGGTCACCGAGCGGCTCGGCGCACCCGACGCGGCGGTCGTGCGCGACGGCGACCAGCACGGCGACACACTGGAGGTGACCTACCAGGGCACCGCTCCCGGCACCGTCCTCCTGCTCTGCCACTACGACACCGTCTGGCCCACCGGCACCCTGGCCGAGTGGCCGTTCACCCTCGACGGCGGCAGGGCCAGCGGACCGGGGATCTTCGACATGAAGACCGGGCTCGTGCAGGCGGTGTGGGCGGTGCGCGGGCTGCGCGAGCTCGGCCTGCCGCATCCGGCGCTCAAGCTGCTGCTCAACGGCGACGAGGAGGTGGGCAGCCCGTTCTCGCGCCCGTACATCGAGGCGGCGAGCGCCGGCACGCTGGCCACGCTGGTGTTCGAGGCGTCCGCCGACGGCGGCAGGCTCAAGACGGCGCGCAAGGGCGTGGGGCTGTTCGACGTCACCGTCACCGGCGTCGAGTCGCACGCGGGACTCGATCCCGAGTCGGGCGCGAGCGCGATCCACGCCCTGGCCGAGATCATCACCAAGGCCGCCGCCTCCGGCGCTCCCGAACGCGGCACCACCGTGAACGTCGGCCTCCTCAGCGGGGGGACGGGCCGCAACGTGGTCGCCGGGCGGGCGTGGGCGGGCATCGACGTGCGGGTGGCGGAGCCGGCCGAGGTGACGCGCATCGACGAGGCGTTAGCCGGGCTGCGGGCCTCCGACCCGCGGGTCACGGTGTCGGTCACCGGCAGGTGGAACCGGCCTCCCATGTCACCGAACCCTGGGTCGCGGCGGCTGTTCACCGACGCGCGGGAGGTCGCGGCGCGGCTCGGGCTGGCGCTGGAGGAGATCACGGTCGGCGGCGCCAGCGACGGCAACTTCGTGTCGGCGCTGGGGCGTCCCGTGCTGGACGGGATGGGCGCGGTCGGCGGCGGCGCGCACGCGCGGCACGAGCACGTCCTGGTGGAGCACATCCCGGTGCGCACGGCGCTGACCATCGGCCTGATCACCGGCCTCGCCTAGGCCCGTGGCGGGTCCTGCCACGGGCCTTCGGCCGGGAAACCTTCGGGTGGCGGGGGTCTCAAGCGGGGGCGGACCTGATACGCTCCCAAGCGAGCGCTTGGTTTATACCCTGCGAGAGGCCGCCGCATGAAGTTCTCAACCTTCCACCTCTTCCACCGGTTCGACGGGCAGAGCTTCAAGGACGTCTACGACTACCACCTGGAGCTCATCGGGCTGGCCGAGGAGCTGGGATTCGACGGGGTGCGGCTGGCCGAGCACCACTTCCGCGACTACGGCGTGGTGCCCAACCTCTTCACGATGCTGGCCCACGCCGCCGCCCGCACCTCGCGCGTCCGCCTCGGCACCGGCATCGTGGTGCTGCCCCTGCACAACCCCATCCACGTGGCCGAGGAGGCCGCCCAGGTCGACGTGCTGTCGGGCGGGCGCCTGGACCTGGGGATCGGGCGGGGCTACCAGAGCTTCGAGTTCGAGGGCTTCGGCATCGACCTGGCCGAGGCGCGCGACCGCTTCAACGAGGCGCTGGAGGTCGTACTCGGGCTGTGGACTCGGGAGACGTTCCAGCACGAGGGCAAGTTCTACCGGACCGGGACCGAGGTCTCGCTCGCCCCCCGCCCGCTCCAGGACCCGCACCCGCCCCTGCACGTGGCCGCGGTGTCCCCCGAGACCGTGACGATGTACGCCGAGCGCGGGCTGCCGATCCTCGCCGACCCCGCCGCGCCGTTCCGCAAGGTCGTCAAGGCGGCCGAGACGTGGCGCGAGACCGCCGCCCGCGCCGGCCACCGGCCTGAGACGGACCTGGTGGTGGCGCGCAGCGTCTACGTCGCGCCGACGGCGGAGCAGGCGCGGGAGGACCAGGCCAGGTTCGAGGCGGCGTTCGACCGCTCGCGCATCTTCAACGAGCGCAGCGCGCCGATCGACCCCCGGACCGGCAGGGCCGCGCAGGGCTTCGAGTACTACCAGGACCGCTACCTCAAGGGCGGGAGCGTCTCGGCCGACTTCCGGTGGGAGCAGCTGGAGGTCATCGGGGACCCGGAACGGGTGATCGAACAGATCTCGCTGCTGCGGGACGCCGGGTTCGCCAACCTGCTCTGCGACTTCGGCAGCACCCGGCCGATGCCGCTGGCGGAGATGAAGAAGGTCATGCGCTTCTTCGCCGCCGAGGTCATGCCCGCTTTCTCATGACTTGCACGATGGAGGCGCGATGATCCAGAGCCCGATCCAGAGCCCGATCCACAGCCTGACCCTCTCTGACGTCCTCGCCGAGCACGCCCGCAGCCGGCCGCAGGGCACGGCGGTCGTGGACGGGGACGTCCGGCTCACCTACCCGGAGCTGGACGCCCGCGTCTCCCGCCTGGCCGACGCCCTGTCGTCGCGCGGGGTGACCTCCGGCGAGCGGGTGCTGTGGCTGGGGCAGAACTCCCACGCCGTACTGGAACTCCTGCTCGCCTGCTCTCGGCTGGGGGCGATCCTCTGCCCGGCGAACTGGCGGCAGTCGGCGGACGAGCTGCGCTTCGTGGTGGAGGACCTGACACCGAGAGTCGTGGTCTGGGAGCCCTCGGAGGCGACCACCGCCGTTCGGGGCGCGGTGGCGGCCGGGACCTGGGTGCGCGCCGGCGACGAGTACCAGGAACTGGTCGCCGGCGGGACGGTCAGGGAGTTCCCCCAGGTGGCCGATGCCGAGCCGGTGCTGGCGCTCTACACGGCCGCCTTCGACGGGCGCCCCGGCGCGGCCCTGCTCAGCAGCGCGGCGCTGATCGCCCACAGCACCTGCCTGCTGGTGGTGCGGCAGATGGAACCGGACTTCACCTTCCTCAACAGCGGCCCGCTGTTCCACGTGGGCACGATGATGTTCTGCCTGGCCACGCTGCAGATCGGCGGCACGAACGTGTTCACCCCGGCGTTCGACGCCGAAGAAGTCTGCCGGCTGATCGACGCCGAGCGGGTCACACAGGCGTTCCTGTTCGGGCCGATGATCGACGCGGTGGTGGGGATCCGGCCGCAGGGCAAGTACGACCTGTCCTCGCTCAGGTTCGTCTCCCACTCGCAGGAGTGGGACAAGCTGATCACCGTGGACGACTCGCCGTGGTGCCGGTCGAAGATGGGCGGCTACGGGCAGACGGAGGTGGGCGGCATGCTGACCTTCCTCGGGCTGGCCCCGGGCGCGGCCGGATTCGCGGGGCGGCCCTCGCCACTGGTGCAGGTGCGCATCCTGGCGCCGGACGGCACGGAACTGCCGCCCGGGGAGGTGGGCGAGATCTGCGCCCGCGGCAAGAGCCTCTTCTCCGGATATTTCGCCCGGCCCGACTTAAACACAGCGAAGTTCGCCCACGGGTGGCACCACACCGGCGACCTCGGCCGCCGCGAACCGGACGGCACCATCACCTTCATCGGCCCCAAGCTGCGCATGATCAAGTCCGGCGCCGAGAACGTCTACCCGGCCGAGGTCGAACGCGCCCTCAAGAGCCACCCCGCCGTGGCCGACGCGGCGGTGATCGGCGTGCCCGACGACCGATGGCACCAGGCGGTGAAGGCCGTGGTGACCCTCGAACCCGGAGCCACGGCCACGGCCGACGACCTGATCGACCATGTCAAGGGCATGCTGGCCTCATACAAGAAGCCCAGGGAGGTGGTGTTCGTGGACGCCATCCCGAAACGCGGCTTCACCCCCGACTACGACACCCTCGACCAGACCCACGGCGGCGGCAACTACCCCGGCACCTGAGACGGCCTGCCCTGCCTCCATAGGGGCGGAACCGCCCGGGGGCCAAGGGCCGGGCACGCCCCAGGTCGGAGTCGGCGGAGGCGACCGCCCACATCTCACCTCGTCTCCTCGGACGCGGCCTCCAGCAACTCGTCCAGGCGGGGAAAGTCGTCCGGTAGCGGTTCGCCCGTGAGCTCTCCCCGCCACCCGTAGTCGTCCCGGAACAGCCGAATCACGCACAGCCCGGGCACCGCACCCATGTCGAACGTGCGCCTGACGCCCTGCGGCACCGACACGAGATCCCCCGGCTCGCACACCAGGACATGGACCTGAGGGCCGATGTGCAGGTAGAAGCAGCACCGGCCCTCCAAGACAAGGCGGATCTCCCTCCTCGACGTGCCGGTGCTCGGCCCTGAACTTCTCACCGGCCTCGCGTACCCGCTCCAGCCAGTGGGGGGCGTCGGCGGGCGGTACAGACGGATGGCGTCAACCCTGCGGTATCCGTGTTCGTCGGCGAGTGGCTGCACCACATTGCGATACGCGTTGATCACCGCTGCCGACTCGGTATCGGCGGCAAACCGGCGGTGGGCCGCGATGCGCTCGTAGCGAACCCCGACGGCAAGCCGTTCACCGATCACGTGGGGATCACACGTCCGGAAGAGGACGGACGAACCGTCCTGCGGCATGATGTGCAGCTCTATCATGACTATCGCATCTCGAGCGCGAGCGATCCGGTCCCAAACGGCACGTCGCTTTCAACGGCAGGGGTCATCGTGTGAGTCTCTGCGTGAAACCGCCAAATGACCCTTAGAAGTGACACGTAGAGGAGAAGCCACGCGATGACCCCTTGACCAGTCCGCTGGGTGATGAACTTGCACGCCTGGCGACGACGTCAGCTGATCACATTGGGCGGGGTACTGCCTTCGCGTTCCGTGACCGTACTAAGTGCAGTTCATCGTGGGCTTTTTGGCGACCGGTCCATAGATGTCACACATATTTGCCCGGAGGATATCGAGCCTGATGATGTTGTGCTTGTAGTCCGTGCTCCCGACCACGTTGATGTCGAGCCAGACCATGTCCCCCGGGTCGTGTGAAACGGTGATGGAGAACTTCGTCACCCCTTTGTTTCCGCTGCATTGGGCCTTCACGTTCGTCTTGAAGCCCGTGCCGGACAGAAGACAGTAGTCGGCGACGAATCCCACGCCATAAGTATTTATGGTCAGGGTGTAGGTACCGGCCGCGGCGGCATTCGCGGTACTCGTGGCCGCCGACATCGCAATGCCGGCCGCTGCGACTACCGCCAGGGCAGTCCTGGTAACTGTGCGCATTTGAAGCCTCTCACTTCGCGGGCAAAGGCCGATGGTGGACAGGGCACCGCTACCGGCAAGTGATCGACGGGCGGCTGTTGATCGGACCAGTGACCTTGCAGCTCTGTTCCTTGAGTGTTTCCGGTTTGATTATGTTGCGTTTGTAGTCCTTGCCCGCCACCACGTTGATGTCGAGCCAGAAGATGTCTCCGTCGTTGTACGGCACCGTGATGGTGAAGCTTTCCCATTCGATACCGGTCCCCGGTTTGTTTCCGCTGCACTGGGCTTTCACCCCGGTATCGAAGTCACGCCCGGACAGCAAGCAGTAGTCAGCGGTGAATCCTGCCCAGAGGGGGCGGATTTTGAGGGTGTAGTATTTTTGGGTGTGGGAACTGCCCGCCGTGGCGCTCTTGGTGTCGGTAGCCGCCGATTTTGCGACCGAAGGTGCGGCGGCACTCGCCGCGCCAGCGGCCGACATCGCGATGCCCGCTGCCGCGACGATCGCCAATGCCGACTTGACCATTCCGCGCATTACGTCCTCTCTCCTGCGACTCGTTGCTGGGAATGTCGAGATGGAGTAAACACCTCAGCAAACACGGTAGGTGTGCGTTCTACTCATTTTTTAGGCCATTCGATATCCAACTGGAGACTCCCGGCGTCTCGCGTGCACGCCTGCAAGCCGTCCCAATGACATCTCCCCCGCGGCCTGTGGCGTTGGGCGGGCCGCCCCAGCCTGGCCTGGGCTTACAGCACCAACGGCCGGCCTGGCGAAGCGGGCCCCGTGTCTGACGACCGGGCAGGCCGGGTCCGTCGCCCGGCCGAGGGCGCGACCTGTTCCTGAACTATCCACTGGCATATCGAGCACCGGCCGCGTGAGGGCGCCGGGCGGCACCCACTTGCTGTCTGACCGCCGGCGGCGTGTCACGCCGGCGTTCTGCCCCAGGGGATCAAAGCTGGTATCACATGTGGCGCAGCATGACCCGCAACCGGCGCGCGATCTGCGCCGCGGTCACCTCCTCCTCATGCTGGAGGAGGACGAACCCGATCGAGCTGGACAGGATGTCCTGATTGACGCTCGGATCGGTGTCCGGAGGGAAGCGGGCCGGCGTCGATTGCCCGCTGCGCGACATCCGCAAGGGCGTCCAACCGTGGCCGCGGACGGGCGGCCTCGACCCCACCTCGGACGGCGCGGCTCGCAGCGCTGCCACGAACGACGAGGATCGGTCGACAACAGATCTTCCTTGGCCGGGAAGCAGCGGAACAGCGTGCTGTACCACCTCCGCCGCCTGAGCGATCTGCTCGACCGTTGTCGCGGCGTACCCCGCTCGCGGAACAGACGCAGCGCCTCGCTCTGGATCAGCTCCCTGATCCTGGTCTTCTTCCGCTCGCGCAGGCCCGGCGAGGGTCGCTCGCTCATGCGCCCGATTGTCGAACGCCACCGGAACGACCGTCCAGTTGCAGCCCGCGCCATGCGGCGGTGATCGGCGTGCTTGAGGATCGCTGGCACCAGGCGGTGAAAGCCCTGGTGACCCTCGAACCGGCGCCACAGCCACGGCCGATGCCGCCGACGGGGATGGGACCACGGGTGAACGGCGTGGCCTGGACGAGCAAGTCCCAAGTCGTTCGGAGTGCGGGAGCGACACGCGCACGCTCACGGACGTGATCGCCGCTCACGCCGAGAAGCCGACGAGATCGCCCTCGCGCGGACGAACGGACCGCACCAACCAGAGCCCCGGAGCGGACGTCTCCGCGCGAGGAGTCGGCGTATCCGCCGCCGAAGGCCATCCCCATGTGTCGGAGCGACGTGTATGTCAGCAGTTACCCCTGTTCTCCCTACGACTGGCCCGGGGACGGGGTGGCGGGATTGAACCCATGACCTCTTCATCTTCGTCCCGCGCCCGCACGCGCTCAGGTGATGATCAGCAGACCTGCCGCCGAGGCGAGGAAGGCTCATTCAGCCCCACCGCCGGCTTCAGGTAGCCCTGAGGGAAAATTGCGGCTTTCTTAAGAACCTTCAGATATTGTGCACCCAGCTTGCAGGTTCAGCCTGGGGCCATTCGGGTTTGCATGCGTGTAATGTTCTGCAAAAACATAATCCCCACTTGTGGGGGCTTGTTTTGTGTGCATGCGCTACGGCGAGCGGCTAGCGTGTTTACGAGAAAGGTCGATGATCGATAGGGAAGGAGGGACGTCATGGCGTATGGCATGATCCCATTCGCCGCGCTGTTCAGCGCGGTCCCGCACCCGCCGCCCCATCCGCCCGGCCAGCACCCACCCGGCCAAAAGAAGAAGAAGCACCGCAAGTAGGACTGATGAGAGGGCAAGAACGATAAGCGACGGGTGGGGGCCGACGCATATTTCGTCGGCCCCCACCTTTCGGTGAGCTTCATATGAGCGAATGGCGCATTGTTGTGCACGCGTAGTCGCCGGAATAGCGTTCGTAGCGGCGGCCTAATCGACTGCTGGACTCGACTCCCTTGCGTGATGAGACACCGACCACGACGGGCAGTCCCTACCTGTCGGATCCGCGTCCCAACCCCTCCGCTCTCTTAGAGCCTGCTGACAATGGATTTGGTCGCTGAGGTCCGGACCAGGGATGCCCTGGTCGGGGGCTTCTTCGAGTGATGCGCCTGCGGACAGGAGCGGACTCCTGGTAGCTGAGGTGTTGTCTACGCAACTCGGCGGCCAGGAGCCCGTGGTTGTCTGTTTACACGCCTACGTCCGTGGGCGCCAGTGGTTGTGCTTCGCCGGGGTGCCGTCGTCATGGCCGCAAGCCGTCATATCCGTCGGATCTGACCGATGCCGAGTGGACGGTGCTGGAAGGCGAGGCGCGGGCGGTGATGGCCGAGCTGGTCGCGGCCACGGGCAGGCCGATGGTCCATGACCTGCGGGCGGTGCTGGACGCGATCCACTACGTGACCAGGTACGGGATCGAGTGGCGGGCCCTGCCGGTCGACTTCCCCCCACACGAGGCGGTGTACGCCTTCTTCCTGCGCTGGTCCCGGCGCGGTCTGCCCGAACGGCTCGCCGGGCGGCTACGCGGCCGTCTGCGGGTCATGGCCGGACGCGGCGAGCTGCCCACGGCCGGGTGCATCGATTCGCAGACGGTCAAAGCGGCTGAGACCGTCGGGGCTGCGGCCTGCGGTTTTGACGCAGGCAAGAAGCTGAAGGGGCAGAAGCGGCATATCGCGGTCGACACGCTCGGGCTGCTGTTGTGCGTGATCGTCACCGCCGCGTCGGTCCAAGGCCGTGACGGCGCACACCGGTTGCTGGCCCTGCTGCGGGAGAAGTTCTCCACCATCGCGCTGGTGTGGGCGGACGGCGGCTACGCCGGACGGCTGCTCGCCTGGGCACGCGACGTGCTCCACCTGACCGTCACGATCGTCAAGCGCTCTGATGACCTGCGCGGCTTCGTCGTGTTGCCGCGCAGGTGGGTGGCAGAACGAACATTCGCCTGGCTGACTCGTTACCGCCGGCTGGTGCGGATCTACGAACGCAAGCCCGAGCACCACGAAGCCATGATCTGGTGGGCCACCGTGCACCAGACAACCCGCCGCCTGACCCGCGAACTGGCAGGCCAACCGCCCCATAGCCGCTGGAGCGACCCGCCGCCGCTTGCGGAGCTGTCCAGTCCCGACCGCCGCGGCATGGTCCTGCAACTGTTGGCCGCTCAGCCCTGGCGCGCCTGGAAGGGAAGCGAACTGGCCGCCATCCTCGGAATCGAGAACGTCAACAGCTTCCGCGTCCAACTGTCCCAATGGTCTCATCAGGGCTACATCAACAAGATCGGACCGGCACTCTACAGCCCCATACCCACCAGCACTTAAGCCTTTGTCAGCAGGCTCTTAATGGGCGTTCTGAACGCCCAACTCGTCCAGGCGGGGAAAGCGGTCCGGTAGCGGTTCACCCGTGAACGCTCCCCGCCAGCCGTGCTCGTCCCGGAACAGCCGGATCACGCACAGCTCGGGCACCGCACCCATGTCGAACCAGTGCCTGACGCCCTGCGGCACCGACACGAGATCCCCCGCCTCGCACACCAGGACATGGACCCGATCGCCGATGTGCAGGTAGAAGCAGCACCTCCCCTCCACGACCAGGCGGATCTCCTCCTCCGCGTGCCAGTGCTCGGCCCTGAACGTCTCTCCGGCCTGGCGCACCTGCTCCAGCCACAGGGGGTCGTCGGCGCGCGGTACGAGGCGGACGGCGTCCACCCGGCGATACCCGTACTCGTCGACGAGCGGCTGCACCACATCGCGATACGCGTCGATCACCGCCGGCGGCTCCGTGTCGGCGCCAAACCGGCGGCGGGCCGCGAAGCGCTCGTAGCGAACCCCGACCGCGGCAAGCCGTTCACCGATGTCCTGGGGATCGCGCGTACAGGCCAGGACCGAAGAACCGTCCTGCGGCATGATGCGGAGCTCTGTCATGGCTGTGCCTCTCGCGTGTCGAATGGTCGCCGCGAGAATGAGGCATGCGGCTTCTCACCCACCAGCCCGGACCGTTCTCACGGGCTGCTCAGCCCCCGCGCAGGATCTCTTGGAGCGCCCCGACGTCCTGTTGAATAAATCAACACGGAATGGTTGCCCCAAGAGCCGGTACCACCTGGCCGGAGGCCGGGGACGGGGGTTGCAGGCTCACGCCGGCCGATCTTCGACAGGGGGGCCGCAGACTCTCTCCGCGTACTTGCCCACCGCATGCCACCGGACCTGAAGGCCCAGCGTCGCCATGGTGGACGCCCGCCTCTGCGGCTGACTCGCGGACGTGTCACGGCACCACCGCGCAGGAGTGACCCGGGTGCTGTGTTGACAAGTACAACACTCTCGGGAGACCCTCCTTCCGTCGGCACAGGAGGGCGACCTTGGAGGGAGGATCGTGCGCCAGGCGCCGGGGCGCCTGTGTATGGCCTTCCGGCCAGAGGTGCACGCGTAGGAGCGAGCCGCGCCTTGTCGCGTTCGCTTCCGTGGCGCCGCAGAAGTTGCAGGTTCGGGGGCTAACAAAGAAAGGTCCTCAATTGAGAAAGTCAATCAGAGGAGCGGCCACGGCACTTGCCACGGCCGTGATTGTGACGGCGTCGATAAGCGTGCCAGGGTTGACGACTTCCTCACAGGCGCAGGCGGCGCCGACGCCCGAGTCGGTGATCGGCTGGGCTCCCTGCGCGGACAACAAGCTCGCCACCTACGAGCAGATCTCCGCCTACTTCCAGAAGCTCGACGAGGCCAGCAACCGCATGCGCCTCTACGACATCGGTAAGACCACCGAAGGCCGCACGCAGCAGTTGTCGATCATCTCGTCGGAGGAGAACCTCGCGCCTGGAAACCTGGCCCGCTACAAGGACATCGCCCGCCGCCTGGCGCTCGCCAAGGATCTCACGGACGATCAGGCCCGCCAGCTCGCGAAGGACGGTAAGTCGATCGTCTGGCTGAGCTACGGAACGCACAGCAACGAGGTCGCCGCGCATCAGGCGGCGCCGCAGGTGGCGTACGAGCTCGTCACCGGGGAATCCCCTGAGATTCGGGCGATCCGCGACAAAGTGATCACGATCGTCGTCCCGAGCATCAACCCCGACGGCGAGACCCAGATGGCGAACTGGTATCAGCAGCAGTTCGGCAAGCCCTGGTCGTTGACGCTGCCCGACATGTATCACAAGTACGCGGGCCACGACGACAACCGCGACCTCGCGATGTTCAACCTGGCGGAGACGCGCAACGTCGGCGCCCAGCTGTACCGCGAGTGGTTCCCGCAGATCGTGTTCGACGCCCACCAGATCGCCGAGTTCCCGGCGCGTATCTTCATCCCCCCGTACAACGATCCGGTGAACCCGAACATCCAGGCGCTGACGGTACGTGGCACCAACCTGGTCGGTTCGGCCATCACCAACCGGCTCTCCGAGGAGGGCAAGTCGGGAGCCATCTCCCACGGCACGTACGACATGTGGTCGAACAGCGGGATGGTCAACACTCCGCGCTACCACAACATGGTGGGCATCCTCGCGGAGGTCGCGCACTCCAACCCGGCTCCGACGACCTACGACCCCAAGAACTTCCCAGCCACCTTCAGGAACGGCGACTCCACCAGCGAGCCCTCGGTGTTCTATCCCCACCCCTACAAGGGCGGTGAGTGGCACCTGAGCGACAGCTGCGACTACCTCAGCAGCGTCAACGTGGGCATGCTCGAGCTGGCGGCCAAGAGGGCGAGCGACTTCCTCTACGACATCTACCAGATGGGCCGTGACGCGATCCAGGCGGGCAAGGACGAGACGTACGTGATCCCGGCGGATCAGGCCGACTACCCGACCGCGGTCAAGTTCGTGAACACCCTGCGGCGAGGCGGGATCGAGGTCGAGCAGGCCACCGCCCCGTTCACCGCGAAGGGTCGCGACTATCCGGCCGGCAGCTTCCTGGCGAGGGGCGCCCAGGCGTTCCGGCCGCACCTGACGGACCTGACGAACCCGCAGAGGTATCCGGACATCCGGCGCTACCCCGGTGGTCCGCTTCAACTCCCGTATGACGTCGCCGGCACCACGCTCGCCATGCAGATGGGCGTCAAGGTCGACAAGATCGGCAGCCGCGTCGAGGCGGCCACCACGCCGGTCGAGCTGGCGACCCCCGCTGCCGGGCAGGTGAGCGGCCAAGGTCCGATCTACGCGCTGGACCCGCGCGTGAACGACTCGTTCATCGCGGTCAACCGGTTGCTCGCGGCGGGCGAGAAGGTGTCCCGCACCAGCTCGCCGGTGACGACGGATCGCGGCTCATGGCCGGCCGGCACGTTCCTGGTCAAGGCCGGAGCGCAGACCCGTGACCTCCTGACCAAGTCCGCCAACGAACTCGGGATCGCCGTCGCCAGTGTGAGCGACGTCCCCGACGCCACGCACGAGCTCAAGGCGCCGCGTGTCGCGCTCTATCAGGCATATGACAACAATGCCGACCGCGGCTGGAACCGATACATCTTCGACACGTTCGAGTTCCCCTACACCCTGCTCAACAACGCCGAGATCCGGACCGGCGGCCTCAAGGACAAGTACGATGTGATCGTCTTGCCGGACGCGTCATTCACGAGCATGCGGGACGGAGTGCGCGCCGGCGGGCTTCCGCCCGAGTTCACCGGTGGCATCACGGACGCCGGCATGGCGAACCTCAAGAAGTTCGTCGAGGACGGTGGCGTCACGGTCGGCATGGACACAGCCTCCCTCCTCCCGGGGAGGGCGTTCGGAGTGCAGGCCACGGATGTCACCGCGGGCCAGCCGGACACCAAGCTGAACATCCCGGGCTCGATCCTGAAGATCAAGGTCGACAACACCCAGCCGCTCGGCTACGGCATGCCGGAGGAGGCCGGGGCGTTCTTCACCGACAGTCCCGCCTTCAGCGTGCCGGAAGGCTCGAACCTGAAGACCGTCGCCCGCTATCCGGCCAACGGGACGCTCCTCAGCGGCTTCCTGCTTGGCGAGGAGATCATCGCCAATACCTCGGCCGTCCTCGACGCGCCGATCGGAAAGGGCCACGCCGTGCTGCTCGGATTCCGCACACAGAACCGCGCTCAGTCCCACGGCACGTACAAATTCCTCTTCAACTCCCTCTACCTGGGTGCCATGAGCTGACCCGGATCGGTGTGAGCGGCAAATGAAGACGCTCGGCTGGGAAATCCCAGCCGAGCGTCTTTTCGTGCCCGCGCCCGCGCCGTCGTCGAACTGTGTGGCTCAGGCCTGCGCGATCGGGGGCAGGCCGGCGATGGCGGCGGCGTACTCCGCGACGAGTTGTCGAACGATGTCGCCCGCCGACCGGACGTCGTCGATCAGGCCGGCGGACTGGCCGGCCTCCACCTTGCCGTTGGCCACGTCGCCGTCGAGGGCCGCCATCTTGAGGGTGGATCCGGTGAACTCGGCACGCCGCCGATCCAGGTCGGCCCCGCCTGCTTCGAGCTCGGCCATCCGCGCGGCGAAGTCATTGGTCAGGGTGCGGATCAGGCCGAGGCCGTGGCCCACCATGCGAGTGTCCTCGACCCCAGCCCTGAGCACGGCGTCCTTGTAGGCGGGGTGGACGTTCGCCTCGATACTGGCGAGGAACCGGGTGCCGAATTGGACCGCACCGGCGCCGAGGCTCAGTGCCGCGGCGAGTCCGGCTCCATCGGCGAATCCACCCGCGGCGATGAGCGGGATCCGCGGTGTCGCCCGCGCCACGGCGCGGAGCATGACCAGGGTGGAGACTCCGGACACCGGGGGATGCCCGCCCGCCTCGCCACCGACGACGACGAGTCCGTCCACTCCTGCCGCGGCGGCCTTGGCTGCGTGCTCCTCCCCCGCCACCACGTGCAGGCAGATGGTTCCGGCGTCCTGGAAACGCCGCAGGTAGCGCTGCGGCCCGCCCTGTGAGGCGATCAGCACGGGTGGGGGCTTGGCCAGCAGGAGTTCGATGACCTCGTCGGCTCCCTTGCGGTACAGGGGCAGGTTCACCGCGAACGGAGCGTCGGTGCCCGCTCGGACGGTGTCGACGGCGCGTTCGAGATCGGGCAGGCGCATCGGCCCGGCCGCGATCACCCCGAGGCCACCCCCGCGGGACACCGCCAGCGGCAGGTCCGCGCTCGATGACGCCCAGGACATGCCGGCCTGCACGATCGGGAGGTCGATGCCCAGCAGTTCCGTGACGGCCGTGTGGATCCTCATCCGGCGCTTTCGCCCATCAGCCGCTCCGCGTAGGACGCGAGCTGCCTCTTCTGGACCTTGGAACTGGCGGTCATGCCGAAGCCCTCGAAGTCCTCGACGATACGCAGGTATCGGGGAACCTTGAAACCGGCCATGTGCCGGCGCGCCCATGCCAGGAGGTCGTCCGGCTCGGCGCGGCAATCCTGGTTGAGGACCACGAAGGCGAACGGGACCTCGATGAGCCGCTCGTCGGGCACTCCCACGACGGCGGCTTGGCGGATCTCGGGATGCCGGTGGAGGATGTCCTCGACCTCGGCCGGCGCGACGTTCTCGCCGCCGACCCGGATCAGGTCCTTCGCCCGTTCGACGAACTCCAGCCGGCCACTGTCATCCAGGCGGCCGAGATCACCGGTGGACAGCCAGCCGTCGGCGCTGAGCGCGTCGGCTGTCTCCTCCGGCCGGTCGAAGTAGCCGAGCATCACGTTCCAGCCCCGGACCAGGATCTCGCCGATGTGACCCGGTGGGAGATCCGCGCCGGTCTGGCGGTCGCGGATCCGCACCTCGACGCCGGGCTGGGGCCGCATGCGGGCCGTCACCCGTACTTCCTCCGGTTCCCACCAGCAGGACTGGGCGACGTTGGGCGAAGCCTCGGACAGGCCGTAACCGGTCACGCACTCGCGCGCGCCCAGTTCGTCGATGACCCGCTGGACGATGGTCGGCGAGGCGGCCACCCAGGCTCCACGGAGCGCGAGCCTGCGCCCGCGGCGATCCGGGTGGTTGAGCAGCATCAGGGCGATGGTGTCATTGCCGGAGAAGTGCGTGCAACGCTCCTCCTCCATGAGTCGCAGCGCCTCGCCCGGTTCGAACCGATCCATGGTCACCAGAGTGGCGACATGCTGGAGGCAGGACAGGACGGACAGGGTGCTGCCGGCCGCGTGGAAGAACGGCCGGGCGCTGTGGTAGCGGTCCGCCGGCCGCAGGCCCATGCGCCCCCCCGAGAAGAAGGCGTCGGCGCACATGCCGCGGTGGGTGAGCAGCACTCCCTTGGGGGTGGAGGTGGTGCCGGAGGTGTACTGGATCAGCAGCACGTCCTCCGGGGAGCAACTCGGCGCCACCCGATGCCGCGCGGCCGCGAGGAAGTCCTGCCACGACCGCGCGGCGCCGGGAACGTCCTCACCGGTCACGATCACGGATCTCAGGTCGGGCAGGGCGGGGTCGGGCAGCGCGTGGTCGACACCGGGGCAGACCTCGCGGAGCATCCGGACGAAGTCGACCCGCAGGAACCGGTCGGCGACGAAGAGGAGCGTGGCACGGGACTGCCGCAGCACGTGGACCACCTCCGCGGCGCGGAAACGGGTGTTCACGGGCACCGTGACAGCGCCCAGGGAGCCGATCGCGAGGAAGAGGGAGACCCATTGAGGTCCGTTGCCGAGGCATACGGCCACATGGTCCCCGTGCCCCACGCCTGCGGCGGCGAGGGCGGCGCGAACACGGGCGACCTCATCGGCCAGCTCCGCGTAGGTGATCCGGCCGCGGGTGGTCACGACGGCCTCGACATCAGGGCCGATGGCGGCCGCGCGGCGCAGGGCGTCCTCGGTGGTGAGGGGGCACAGCCCGGTCAGTTCCATGCCTGCTCCTCCGGTGTGTGGTGGCCGTCGGATTCCTGGACGAACGTCTCGATGCCGCGCTGCCAGTCGCCGTCGGCCAGGCAGCGTTCGATCGCGGCGAGTTCGATGCGGATGCCACGGGACAGATCCGTCTCCTCACCGAGGTCCACGGCCTGCTTGGTGAGGGCGAGGGCGAGAGCCGGCACCTTGGCGATGGTCTCGGCGATCTCCTGGCCGGCCGCCTGCAACTGCTCGGCATCGATGACCCGGGCCACCAGGCCCAGGCCGAGTGCCTCCTGAACGGACATCGCCCGGTTGGTGAACAGCAACTCCTTGGCGCGCCGCTTGCCGATCACCCGCTGCAGGCGCTGGGTGGCGCCGACCGTTCCCCAGTGCGCCTCGGGGAAGCGGAAGGTGGTCTCGGTGGCGGCGATGATGAAGTCGCACGACATGGCGATCTCGCCGCCGGATCCCACGACGGACCCGTGGACCAGGGCGACGACGGGCTTGGCGCAGCGCTCGATCGCTTCGTACGCGGCGAAGGAGGCGAGCCGCCGCCGACGGACCCACGCCGCGTCCCGCCCCTGCCGCTCTTTGAGGTCGGCCCCGGCGCAGAAGGCCGGACCGCTGGCGGTGACCAGTACCGCGCGGACACTGCTGTCCGCGTCGAGCCGTTCGAAGGTCTCCCGCAACGCGAGGCACATCGGCAGGTTCAACGCGTTGCGCGCCTCCGGCCGGTTCAGCACGACGCGGGCGATGCCATCGGTACGGTGGAGCAGGACCGGTGGTTCCTCGGACATGACTAGATCACCCCTGCCGTGCGAAGTTCCGCGATCTGAGCCTCGTCAAGGCCGAGATCCTCCTTGAGGACGCGCTCGGTGTCCGCTCCGATCAGCGGCGGGGTGGAGATCTCCGGTATCTCCGCTCCGATGACCCGCAGTGGCGTCCGCAGCGCGGGGAAGGACCCTTCGGTGGGGTGCGTGAAACGGCCTACCAGGTCCCTGGCGGTCGTATGAGGATCGTGCAGCACCTCACGGACGGTGTTCACCTCACCGGCCGGGACATCCGCCAGCCGCAGCGCCTCCGCGAGCGAGGCACGGTCGCGGAGCGAGATGGCCTGGCGCAGCGCGTCGCTGATCCGGACCCGCGCGGCGAGCCGTCCGGCGTTGCTGAGAAGGGACTCGTCGGCGGCCAGCTCGTCCAGTCGCAGGACGCGGCAGAGGGGGATCCAGTGCTGGTCCCCGGCGCTGATGTGCAGCCAGCGGCCGTCGGCGCACTGGAACGCCTCGGACGGCACTCGCCCGGGATGCGCGGTGCCGGCACGGCCGGTGTCCTCGTCATGGACGAAGAGGCGAGCCGCGGCGAGAGCGAGCAGGCTGACCTGCACGTCCATCATCGCCACGTCCAGGTGGCAGCCTCGTCCATCTCGTCCGGCGGAACGCCCCGCGAGGCCCGCCAGCGAGGCGATGACGGCCCACAGCCCGGAGGTCAGGTCGGAGACCGGTACGCCGGCCTTGGCGGGCGGGCCGTCGGGATGACCGGTGAGCGCGATGATGCCGGAAAGTGCCTGAAAGATCGTGTCGTATCCCTTGCGGGCGCTGTAAGGGCCCGCCTGGCCGAACCCTGTGAGGGACACGTATACCAGGCCGGGATTGTCGAAGGCGAGGGTCTCGTAGCCGAGGCCCATCTTCTCCATCGTGCCCGGGAGGAAGTTCTCCATCACCACGTCGGCCCGGCGGGCGAGTTCGCGGGCCATCTTCTGGCCACGGTGGTCCTTGAGGTTCAAGGTGACGGATCGCTTGCCCCGGTTGAAGGCGAAGAAGTAGGCGCTCTCTCCGTGCGGCAGACGGGGCTCGAAGCGGCGCGTCTCGTCACCGACGGACGGGCGCTCGATCTTGATCACCGTGGCGCCGAGCTCCGCGAGGATCTGGGTCGCCATCGGCCCGGCCAGCACGCGCGTGAAGTCGAGGACGGTGATGCCGTCAAGCGGCTTGATCGCCATCACCCCCGGAAGCCGCGCATGATCGCGTTGACGTCGCGTCCGGCCTGCATCGCCTGCTCGTACGGGAGGTCGGCCACCCGGTAGTACAGGTCCTTGGTGGCGGCCATGGCTCTCGGATTCACCGCCGCCCAGGCGGAAGCGATCTCCAGGCCCGCGTCCAGCGCCAGCTTCCGCTCGGTCACGCGGTTGGCCAGGCCGGCGGCCTGCGCCTCGGCGGCGTTGAGCAGGCGGCCGGTGCTGATCATCTCGAAGGCCAGCTTGCGGCCGATCTGCCGCTGCAGACCGGTCATCACCACGGCGGGGACGAGCGAGTGGCGCAGCTCGGGATAGCCGAAGACCAGATCGTCGGCGGCCACCATCATGTCGCAGCCGATGGCCAGTCCAGCGCCGCCGCCGACGGCCGCGCCTTGGACGACCGAGACGATGGGTTTGCGCAGCCGCTGGAGCAGCATCTGGGTCCGGGTGGTCAGGTCGGCGCGCCGCACTACCGCGTGCCGGCTCTCCGGGGTCAGCTGGGCGAACTCCGACAGGTCGGCGCCGGCGCAGAAGGCGCGCCCCTCGCCGGCCAGGACCACGGCACGAACCGTGTCGTCCTCGTCGGCGGCGCGCAGGGCGTCGTACAGGGCGCGCGTGAGCGCGGTGTTCAGGGCGTTGAGCTTGTCCGGCCGGTTCAAGCGCATGATCCGGACCGCGTCGAGGTCCTCGACCAGCAGGACCGTCTCGCTCGTCGTCTCCTCAGGCGTCGGGGCCTCAGGCATGGGTCGCCACCGCCCGGGGCCCGGCCGCGAAACCGGCGCGGGCCACCATGCTGTGCAACGGGCGGCCCAGCGCTTCCTCGCACATCCGGGAAGCGTTCATCACCGCGTCGAGGTCCAGTCCCGTGTCCTCCCCCATGGCCTCAAGCAGGTTCACCAGATCCTCGGTCGCCACGTTGCCGGTGAGGCCCTGGCCGTACTGGATCCGCGCGGGGTGGCCGCCGACGCCCCCGAAGGAGCTGTCGAAGTGGCGGCAGCCGGCGTCCAGCGCTGCGACGCAGTTCGCCAGAGCCGAACCCCGGGTGTTGTGAAAATGCGCCACCAGGGGCAGGCCGGGGTTCTCGAAGGTCAGGCGGCGGAAGAGCGCGTCCACCGCCGGTGGGGTCGCCATGCCGGTGGTGTCGCCCAGCGTCACCACGTCGATGCCCAGTTCCGCGAAGCGCGTCACGTCCTCGGCGACGCGACCGGGGTCGACCGCGCCCTCGAACGGGCACCCGAAGGCGACCGAGATGACACCGACCAGCCGGAAGCGTCCCGCGGCCAGCCGCACCATCTCACCGATGTTCTCCCACTGCCGCACCCGATTGGTGCGCAGGTTGCGCTCGGTGTGGGATTCGGTGGCCGAGACCAGCAGGCTGAGTTCGTCCGCGCCGTGCCCGGCGTCCAGGTCGTCGATCGCGCGCCGCACCGCACGCGGGTTGGGGCAGGTCGCCTTGAACGCCACCCCGTCGGACCGGTGGAGGCCCGCCAGAACGTCGCTCGCGTCGCGGAAGGCCGGAACATGCGCCGGATTGCTGTAGCTGGTCGCCTCGATGCGCCGGAACCCGGCTGCGGTGAAGGCGTCAAACAACGCCAGTTTGGTTTCGGTCGGCACGAAAACGTCTTCATGCTGTAGCCCGTCACGGGCAAAGCACTCGCATATCGTGACCCGATCGGCCATGCTCACACCACCTCCAGGTTGTCACCTACAGGTGTACCCGCCAGTGTTGATTAAGTCAACACAGGTCGTGATCGGCGACCGGGAGAGTGATCAGCGCTGTTCGGCCCGCTCAAGGGCGCGAGCGAGCGTCGCCAGCTTGGTGAGCGCGGAGTCGAGAACCTCCTGCTCCTGCGGCGTGAGACAGGTGAGAAAGGCGTCGTTGCGCTCGTTCGCGGCTGCGATCAGACCCCCGTACAGAGTCAGCCCACGCCGGGTGAGGGCCAGCTGGGTGGTCCGGCCGGCACCGTTCGCGCGCTGCACCACACCACGTTCGACCAGCTTGGTCACCATGCGGCTCATCTGGCCCTTGTCCAGCGCGGCGCGCCGGGCGAGCTGGTTGAGCGTCAGCGGAGCCTCCGCCCCCAGCAGCGCGATGGTCCGCCACTCGCCCAAGCTCACGTCGAACTCGCGGCGATAGTGCAGCGCGGCGCTCCGCGACATCGAATTCGCGACGCTGTGCAGGCGATACGACAGGATCTCGCTGATCGGCAGGATCGTTCGCGTCTCACCCGCGGGCGCTGCGACCGCGCGCCGTCCGCTCATGGTCACGGCTCACCCCCATTGGCATCCGTTGACTTGACTTCGTCATCGTAACCGAGCCGCTCCGCCCGTCCGCCAACCAGCGGAAGTACGGACTATCCACCGAATCAAGGGCCTTAAGTGGACAATCCGCCACATTGCCCGGCATTCTCCCAGCATGGTCCACTCAATCCACCGGCCAAACGTACTGGACGACGGCTCGGCTGTTGACATTTACAACACCCAGCCGGACACTCATCCAAGGAGCAGGGTAGCCACCGTACGGCGCGCAGCCTTGGAGTGGAAGTGAGAACGTGAGCCATCAGACAGTCCCCAGCCGGAGCTCCGCCGACGGGCGGCCACCCGCGACTCTGCTTGTCGACGGCACCTGGCGCTCGGCCGACACATGCTTCGACGTGGTCGACCCCGCCACGCTGGAGGTCATCGGCCGGGCGGCCGACGCGGCACCGCCGGATGCGCGGGAGGCGCTTGACGCCGCGAGCGCGGCCTTCCCGGGATGGCGGTCGGTGCCGGCCGAGGAACGAGCGGCCCACCTGCGCATCGCCGCGGGGGAGATCCGGAACCGGGCCGATCACCTGGCCGACCTGCTCACCCGGGAGAACGGCAAGCCACTTGCCGAGGCCCGGGGTGAGGTCCTGGCCAGTGCCCGCATGCTGGACTGGAGCGCCGAGGAAGGGCGCAGGACGTACGGACGGGTGACACCACCGGCCGCGAACGGCCCCGGACTCGTCCTGAAGGCCCCGGTAGGCCCCACACTCGCGATCACCCCGTGGAACTTCCCGGCGAGCATGCTGGCGCGCAAGCTCGGCCTCGCGCTCGCCGCCGGCGCGCCGATCATCGCCAAGCCCGCCGAGCAGACGCCGCTGATCGCCGCCGCCCTCGTCCATATCCTCCAGGAGACCGGCCTGCCCACCGGCGTCCTCCAGCTCCTCACCACTTCCCGGCCGGCCGAGGTCGTGGGAGCGCTGCTGGAGGACAGGCGGTTGCGCAAGCTCAGCTTCACCGGCTCGACCGAGGTAGGTCTCGGCCTCGTCCGCGGCACCGGCGGGTGGCTACGCCGGATCTCCTTGGAGATGGGCGGCCACTCTCCGGCGATCGTGTGCGCCGACGCCGACCTGGCAGCCGCCGCGGCGGGCGTGGCAGCGGCCAAGTTCACCAACGCGGGCCAGAGTTGCACGGCGATCAACCGCCTCTACGTGCATCGCGAGGTCCACGACGAGTTCCTGTCCCTGCTCCTGGACAAGGTGGCCGCCCTCAAGCTGGGACACGGCGCCGCGCCGGGCACCACCACCGGGCCGTTGATCGACCAGTACGGGCTGGCCAAGGTCGAGCGCCACGTGCGCGACGCGGTCGCCCACGGCGCGAGGGCTCAGACCGGTGGACGGCAGTGGATCCCGGACCGGGCCGAGCTCAAAGGCGCCTTCTACGAGCCGACCATCCTCACCGGCGTCGACGACACCATGCAGATCTGCCGCGAGGAGACTTTCGGACCGGTGCTGCCCGTCCACGTCGTCGACGACGACCAGGAGGCCGTCGACCGGGCCAACGACACCGACTACGGTCTGGCCGCCTACGCCTTCGCCACGGACTTCCGGCGGATCTGGAAGATCGTCGATGGCTTGAACTTCGGAATCATCGGAATCAACGAACCCGCCCCGGTCCGCCCGGAGCTGCCCTTCGGCGGGATGAAGAACAGCGGCCAGGAACGTGAGGGCGGCAGTGAGGGCATCGAGGCGTACCTGGAGACCAAGTCGGTCGCCTTCAAGCTGTAGCCCCCTGCGACGTGACGGCGCCGATCATGCCCCGCCAGAGCTCCTCATCACCCGGCTCGTCGAGAACGACCGGCAACACGACAGAGGTCACCGACATGAGGACCGCAAGACCCGCGTCGGACCGGGCACGAGCCCTCTCCGAGAGCGACACCCGCTGCCTTATCCACCCGCACACCACGATCGGCGCGCCCACCGCTCCCTTGATCTTCGAGCGGGGCGAAGGCGCGCTCCTGTGGGACGTCGACGGCAACGAGTACCTCGACGGGACCGGCGGGCTGTGGCAGTGCCCGGTCGGGCACGGACGCCGAGAGCTCGCCGAAGTCGCGGCGGAGCAGATCGCGCGGCTGGAGTTCTACTCATCGTTCGGCGACTACTCCAACGAGCCTTCGATCCGGTTGGCGGAACGGCTCCTGCGACTCGCGCCCGCCGGCATGGAACGGGTCTTCTACACCAACGGCGGATCGGAGGGAACCGAGACCGCGATCAAGCTGGCTCGGCTCGCCCAGCACCACGCGGGCACGCCTGAGCGGAACATCATCCTGGCCCGCACCGGCGGGTACCACGGGATGGGCGGCGGCTCGCTCGCCGCCACCGGCATCGACCGGCTCCGCGAGGGATACGGCCCGTTGCTGCCCGGCATCGAGTTCCTGGCCAAGCCGCACGGCCTCGCGCACGGCGAGCGCGCGGCTGACGTGCTCATCGCCGAGCTCGAGGAACGCGTCGAGCGGATCGGCCCGGAGCGGATCGCCGCGTTCATCGGCGAGCCGGTCCTCGGCGTCGGCGGCATGGTGCCGCCGCCGGAGGGCTACTGGCCCCGAGTGCGTGAGCTGCTGCGCAAGCACGACATCCTGCTGATCGCGGACGAGATCGTCACAGCCTTCGGCCGCACCGGCGACTGGTTCGCCTCCCAGCGCTACGGCATCGAGCCCGACCTCATCGTCACCGCCAAGGGCATCTCCAGCGGGTACATCCCGATGGGCGCCGTCCTGGTCGGCCGGCGCGTCCTGGACCTCGCCGACGGGGCCCTGTTCCTGCACGGCTTCACCTACAACGGCCACCCGGTGGGCGCGGCGGTCGCCCTGGCCAACCTCGACATCCTGGAGCGCGAAGGGCTGCTGGAACGGGCCAAGACGGTCGGCCGGCGGATCCTGGACGCTCTCAAGCCCCTTGAGGCTCTGGACCACGTCCTGGAGGTCCGAGGCGTGGGGATGATGCTAGGCGTCGAACTCACCCCCGGTCACGACTCCTCCGGAGTGCAGGCCGGCGCCCGCGCCGACGGCGTGATCGTCCGCGCCACGGGCACCGGCATCGTGCTCTCCCCACCTTTGGTGATCACCGACGAGCAGGTGGACACCCTCATCCACGTCGTGACGGCGCGGATCAAGGCGGTCGGGAGCTGATCCCGCCCCTCCCCTCGCCTTGCGACCGGCGAAGTCAACCCGGCCGTTCTTCCTCGGACGCGGACCGGAAACGCATCCAGCACCTGTGGAGGCAGTCATGCAACGAACAAAACTCCTCGCGATCCCACTCGTCGGGACCGTCATGTCCCTTCTCGCGGCCTGTGGTGGCTCGGCCGGCACCACCGCCACCCCCCAAGCGCTGACGTTCGTGTCGTACGGGGCGGGGGCCTACCAGAACGGCCAGCAGCAGGCGTGGGTCGACCCGTTCCAGAAGCAGAAGGGTGTCAAGATCACCATCGACGCCCCCTCGGACAACGCGAAGCTCAAGACCATGGTCGAGGCCGGCAAGGTCACCTGGGACGTGGTGGACACCGACCCGTTCTTCGCCATGAAGTACTGCGGGAAGTACACCGACACCATCGACGTCGGCGATCTGAAGCCGAACTTCCCGCCCGGAACGCTGAGCGACTGCGCTGTCCCGGCGGCCTTCTTCGGGCTGATCTTCATGTACAACACCAATACCTACGGCACGAACCCGCCGACCAGACTCGCCGACTTCTTCGACGCGAAGAAGTTCCCCGGCAAGCGGTCCATCAGCGGTTCGATTCCCACCAACGGCCGCCTTGAGGCGGCCCTCCTGGCCGACGGGGTCGCGCCTGACCAGCTCTACCCGCTGGACATCAAGCGCGCCCTGGAGGTCTACGGCCGGGTCAAGCCCGACATCGCCTTCGCGCAGACCTATGGCCAGCAGCAACAGACCATGGTCGGAAACCAGGCCGACCTCGCGCTGCTGCCGAGCGCGCGGGCCTACTCGGTGCTGAAGGCCGGCGGCACCTCCTGGAAGCCGGTGTGGGACAAGGTGCCGGTGACCTGGGACGCCCTGGTCATCCCCAAGGGCAGCCCGCACAAGGACCTTGCCCAGCAGTTCATCCAGTTCGCCTCACAGCCCGCGCAGGCGCAGGGCTTCGCCAACCTGTCCGGCATCGGCGCGGCGAACACCGCCGCCACCGGGAGCAGCACGGGGCTGATGGCGGAGGTCGACCCGTTCACCGCCGAGCGCAAGCCCAAGCAGGTGCTCCTCAACGCCGACTGGTGGGCGCAGAACATCGACAACGTCACGGCGGCCTGGACCAACTGGATGTCGGGCTGAGTCGCCGATGGCTACCACCATGGCAACGGCGTCGTCGGACACGATCCGTGTCCGACGCACCGCCGTGCGAGCCTGGGTCGGCTGGTTCGTCCTGCCCGCGACGGCCCTGCTCCTCGTGTTCTTCTTCTATCCGCTCGTCATCATCATCTGGCGCAGCTTCAGCGATCCGCAGGTGGGGCTGAGTAACTACACCGCCCTGCTCAACGACGACGTCTCGGTCAGGGTGCTGGCGCGCACGCTCTACACGGCGCTGATCGTCGCCTTGTGCACGCTGCTCATCTCCTACCCGTACGCGTACGCGATGACCAAGGCGGGCCGCCGGGCACGCGGGGTCATGACCGTGCTGGTGCTGCTGCCGTTCTGGACCAGCCTCATGGCCCGGAACTTCGCCTGGTACCTGCTGGAGCAGCGTGGTGGCCTGATCGAGCAACTGCTCGCCGCTGTGGGCATACCCGGGGTCGTCCTGCTCGGCTCGGTCACAGGAGCCGCCGTGGCGATGGTCCAGGTCATGCTGCCCTACATGGTGCTGTCGCTCTACAGTTCGATGGAGAACATCGACCGGCGACTGCTTGACGCGGCCTGCAGCCTCGGCGCACCACGCCTGACCGCCTTCCGGAAGGTGTACCTGCCGCTGTCCCTGCCAGGCGTGCTCTCCGGTTTCTCCCTGGTGTTCATCATGACACTCGGCTTCTACATCACCCCGACCCTGCTCGGCTCCCCTCAGCAGGCGCTGGTCTCACAGCTGATCGCGAGCCGGGTGAACGGCCTGCTGGACTTCGGCGGGGGCGGGGCACTGGGCGCGGTGCTTCTCGTGATCACGCTGCTGGTGCTGTTCACGGTCGGCAGGACCGTGCGGCCGGCGGCCGCGCTGCCCCAGGCGGTCGACCGTGGCTAGGCCGAGCGCGCGAAGCGCGAGCGAGCCGGGCGTGGGCTGGGGCCTGCGCGTCTGGTCCGCAGGGGTGATCGTGCTGCTGCTCGCCCCTACCGTCGTGGTCATCCCGATGAGCTTCTCCGCCTCGGAGACCTTCCAGTTTCCTCCTGAGCACTGGTCGCTCCGCTGGTACCAGGAGTTCTTCACCTCCCCGGCGTGGATGTCCTCGTTGGTCACCTCACTGGAGGTCGGCCTGCTGGTCGCCGCGCTGGCGACCGTGCTCGGAGTGCTGGCGGCGTTCGGCCTGGACCGGGCCCGGTTCAACGGCCGGGAGGCGATCCGATCCCTGATCATGGCACCGATGATCATGCCGGGCATCGTGGTCGCGATCGCCGTGTACGCGGTGTTCCTGCGCTGGCATCTCACCGGCACGCTGAGCGGTTTCGTGATGGCCCACACCGCGCTGGCCGTGCCATTCGTGATCACCACGGTGACCACCAGCCTGTCGGGTTACGACCGGACCGTCGAGGCCGCGGCGGCCAGCCTGGGCGCCGGCCCCGTGGCGACCTTCCATCGGATCACGCTGCCGCTCCTGCTGCCCGGCGTGCTGTCCGGGTTCGTTTTCGCCTTCGTCACCTCGCTGGACGAGGTCGTCGTCGCACTGTTCCTGCAAACACCCGACGTCCGTACCATCCCCGTCCAGATGTACGACAGCATCATGCTGCAGATCGATCCGACCATCGCCGCGGCATCCAGCCTGATCGTCCTGGTCACCACCATCGTCCTGCTGATCCCGCTATTCGTGAGACGCCGGAGTCACTCATGACCCCCCAGCCCACACCGCCCACCGATGCTCACGGCATCCGGATCAAAGGCGTGACCAAGGTCTACCCCGGCCAGCCGAGCCCTGCCGCCGATGACATCTCCCTGGACATCGCGCCAGGTGAGTTCATGACCTTCCTCGGGCCAAGCGGCTCAGGCAAGACCACCATGCTGTCCATGATCGCCGGTCTGACCTCTCTCTCCTCGGGCGGCATCTGGATCGACGGCCAGGACATCAGCCGGCTCAAGCCGCACAAGCGCAACCTCGGCGTCGTGTTCCAGCAGTACGCGCTCTTTCCGCACCTGAGCGTGGCCAAGAACGTCGCCTTCCCGCTTGAGCAGCGCCGTGTGCCCAAGGACGAGATTCACCGAAGGGTGCGCGAGGTGCTCGACCTCGTCCACCTCGGACCGTTCGCCGAACGCCTGCCCCGGCAGCTGTCCGGCGGGCAACAGCAGCGGGTCGCGCTCGCCCGCGCCGTGGTCTACGAACCGCGTGCCCTGCTGATGGACGAGCCGCTCGGCGCCCTCGACAAGAAGCTCCGCGACCAGCTTCGCGGTGAGATCGCGCGGATGCACCGCGAGCTCAAGATGACCTTCATCTTCGTCACTCACGACCAGGAGGAGGCGCTCACCCTCTCCGACCGCATCGCGGTCTTCAACGAGGGTCGGGTCGAGCAGCTCGGAACCCCCACCGAGCTCTACGAGCACCCGGCGACCCTGTTCGTCGCGCAGTTCATCGGCGAGTCCAACACGTTCACCGGCACTCTCAACCGCGCCGACGCCGTACTCGACTGCGGCGCGTTCACCCTTCGAGCCGACCCCGGTGACACCCCTGTGAGCGGCACCTCCAGCGTCGTGGTGGTGCGGCCCGAACGGCTCACCCTGCACCCGGGCGACACCCCCGTCCGCCCGGATCACAACGTGGTCGACGCGGTCGTCACCGAGATCCTCTATGTCGGCGACCATCACCGGATCGGCCTGCGCTTTCCCGACGGCGGCAGCGGGTCGGCCGTGTGCTCGGTCGCCGAGCAGCTCCCCGCCCTGCCCGGCCGGCCTGTCCAGGCGAGCTGGGACCCGGAGCACCAGACCGTGGTGCCCGCGCACGGCGCCGACCGGGAATCGTCCGGCCCCGAGCTCGCGGAACAACCCGTGGACGCCATTCATGGTCTTCACGACCAGGGCGTCCGTCCGACCTACGGAGGAGTCGTCTGATGGAAGCGTCGAATCAGCACGCCGCGGACTCACTGGGCCTCGAACCGTCGGAGATGCGGCGCCTGGGATACCGGGTCGTGGACCTGGTGGTGGACCACTTCGAGCGTAAGGCGCTGGGGCCGGCTGTTCACACCGGCACGCCCGACGGCCTGTGGGCCGCCCTGGGTGGGCCGGTGCCTGACCTGCCCGGGGATCCCGAGAAGGCGATCACGACGCTCGCCGAGGTCGCCATGGCCCACATGCAGCACGGCGACCACCCGCGTTTCTTCGCGCGGGTTCCCGGTCCGTCCTCTTTCGCGGCCGTGCTGGGTGAATGGCTGGGGATCGGGCACAATGCGATCGCGTCGTCGTGGGCCACGGGCTCCGGTCCCACGACCGTGGAGCTCGTCGTCATCGACTGGCTTCGCACCCTTCTCGGCATGCCGGAGGAGACCGAAGGGGTGCTGCTCAGCGGTGGCTCGATGGCGAACCTCACTGCGTTCGGCGCGGCGCGCGCCGTGTGCGGTGACGGTGTCGCCTACCTGACCGACCAGACACACGCGGCCCTCACCCGCGACCTGCAGGCACTCGGCTTCCCGCCGGAGCACGTGCGCGTGCTGCCCAGCGACGAGAGTTTCCGGTTCTCGATGCCGGTGTTGGCGGCGGCGGTGGCGGAGGACAGAGCTGCCGGGCGACGTCCCCTCATGGTCGTCGCCACGGCCGGCACGACCAACACCGGAACCGTCGACCCGTTGCCGGAGATCGCGGACTTCTGCGCGTCGGAGGATCTCTGGTTCCATGTCGATGGCGCCTATGGCGCTCCTGCCGCTCTGAGCGAGCCGGGACGCGCGGTCCTGCGCGGCATCGAACGCGCGGACTCACTCGTGCTTGATCCGCACAAGTGGCTGTTCCAGCCGTACGACGTGGGTTGCGTCCTCGTCAGACGTCCTGGCGCCCTGAGACGGGCATTCTCCATCAACGCCGAGTACATCAAGGACGTGCAGTCCGTGAACGGCGAGGTGGACTTCCGTGACCGGTCGCTGGAGCTCACCCGCCGCTCGCGGGCGCTCAAGCTGTGGCTGACCTTCCGGATCCACGGGTCGGACAGGATCCGGGCCGCGATCACGCGCTGCATCGAGCTGGCGGAGTTCGCGGAGGAGGTGCTCCGCGGCAGCGATGACTGGGAGATCGTCACGCCGGCCCAGGTCGGCATCGTGACCTTCGCGCTGCGTGGGGCCGACGAAGAAACGCAGGCGGCCCGCGCCGCCGCGCTCGTCGCCAGCGGTTATGCCGCTGTCACCCCCACGACGCTGAGGGGACGCAGCGTTCTGCGGCTCTGCACCATCAACCCGACCACTACGGAGGACGACATCGTCGGCACCCTTGACCGGCTTGCCGGCCGGAGCTGACGTCCGGCCGGAGCTGACGTGAGGACCCAGTCGAATTCGGACGACTGTTGACGGCGAAGGTGAGAAAGCAGCAACTCCCTCTTGACATATTGCCCTCCACATGCCGCATGGCGATTATCGGTAGTTATCTGAGCTCTCATGCCGATATGTCCGGGAGGCGATCATGCTCGGTGGAAGGATGCCCGTGGCGCAACTGGTCACGATGGTGCACGGCCTTCCCGCACGGCAGGCGGCCGATCTCTTGATGTCGCTCCCCGCCGATCGGCTGGACGCCACGCTCGCCGCGATGAGGCTCGCGGACATCGTCAAGGTGCTGGAAGCGGTGCAGCCGGACCGCCAGGACGGGATTCTGGCGAAGTTGTCCCCTGAGCAGATCGCCGGCCTGCTGCGGTCAGTGCCGGCCGGGCAAGCGGCCCGGCTGTTGTCGTCGCTGCCCCGTGACCGGATCGTCGCGGTGGCGAAAGGCCTGCCCGCCTCAGAGGTTCCGATGCTGCTGGAGGTCCTGCGCCCGGAGCACCAAGAGGCGGTGCTGGAGGCGATGGATCCACAGTGGGCCGGCAAGGTGGTGGCGAGGAGGTACGAGCGCGGCGTCGCGCAGGCTCTCGCTCGCACCAACGTCAAGGTCGCGTCCCTCGACGGGGGGCAGAGTGACGCTCTGCTCGTGGAGGTTCTCGACAGGTTCATCGTGGTCACCGTCCATCACCACGAGCACGGACTGCTCACGCTGCACGACCTGCGAAAAGCGGAGGAGACGGCCCACCGGACACAGGCCAGGGGCGCGCTCGCGGTCAGCAACGTGCCACTCTCAAGGGAGGTCGTCGAATACCACCGCGAAGCCCTCCGCTGGGGCAGGCTCATCAACGCGGTCACCTGGGTGGATCCGAGCCACGACGGCCTCCTCGCGCGCATGCTGGTCGGGCTCGTCCGCTGACCGACCCGGGTGTGTCGGTCAGCGCGCATCATACGGTGAGCCACCCGCAGCCTCCGCGTCGAAGTCGATGCCAGCCGTATGAGGCATCGACAGCGGACAACGGGGCCTTCAGCCGATGTACGGCTCAGTCGCCGCAAGACGGCTGTGGGCTGTTCGCACAGGTCACGGTCTGTGTCGCCGCTGATCCAGACTCTCCCCGGATTGCCTTACGAGCGAGGGGTCACGCCGCCATCACAGCCACCGACACCGTGGCCTACCTCCACAACGGCCACCCGGCCACCTAGTGCTCGTCTCGCATCGTTGGCTGGGTTATCGAAGAGTGGCCCGCTGCTTGCTGTAGCGTCGGCAGGACCGCGTCAGCGGTTGCCGTTAACCAGTGGCGTCCCCGCGGACGAGTCTCATAGCCTGTGCGCCCGTGGCTGATGATCCGAAGATGCGCCCGGAGCGACGTGACCTCGGCCAGGTTTTCAACGAGGTGCCGGAGCTCTACGACCGGGTCCGGCCTGGATACCCCGACGAGTTGTTCGCGGACCTTGGCAGCGTCACCGGGATGGACGAAAGGTCGTCGGTGCTGGAGGTGGGCTGCGGTACCGGTCAGGCGACGCGCTCGCTGGCAGCGCTCGGATGCTCGGTGACCGCGGTCGAGCCGGGCGGGGAAATGGCCGCACTCGCGTGCCAGCGGCTCGCCGGCTTCCCCAATGTCGGAGTCGAGAGATCGACGTTTGAGGAGTGGGACGACCGCGGTGGACGCTTCGATGTCCTCGTGGCTGCATCCTCGTGGCACTGGGTCGACCCGTCGATTGGCTGGCAGCGAGCGCACGACCTGCTCCATCCCGGAGGCTGGGTGGCGCTGCTCGGCAACGTCGTCGTCCGCCGGCCGGGAGAGCCCGAGGTGTACGCCGAGACCGCCGATCTCCACGAGCGGTTCTGCCCCGGGAACCCTGGTTGGGGTCATCCGCCACTGGAGGACGACGTTCGCACCACCGACGAGGGTTGGGGTCTGGCCGACGATCCCGGCGGCTTGTTCGGCCCGACGATCGTGCGCTGGTACCCGACCGTTCAGTGGTTCAACGGGGACGGCTTCGCCGATCTCCTTCGCTCGACGTCGCTGTACCGCAGGCTCGACCGCGACGTCCGTGAGTCCCTGCTCGACGCCATCGCCGAGCGCATTCGCACGCGGATGGACGACCGAGTATCACGCCGTTATCTGAGCGTCCTCCGTGTCGGACAGCGCGCCGAGTGAGTCCAGGATGGTCGCCAGTGGCTTGTCATGCAGCCTTGGCCCGGTAGCCGGTCCATGATCGGCTCGGTGAGCCCGGGGGGCAACGAGGCCCGCTGACGGCGGGCGGGCATCAACCAGCCAACCCGTCAACGGGTGGGCGGCCAGAGTGCCCCACGCGCCGGTGCTCCCGGTCCACGGGCAACTCGCAGGCACGAGTATAGGAACACCCACTTCCAGGTGGGCAAACCACACCACCAGGCAACCGGCCAAAGGGGCGGGTCACGGCATGTCGCCCGCAGTGGAGGGGAGGTTCTCTCTGGTAGACGGCGGCTACCCGCAGCAACATCCCTTGCTCGACGGCCTCCCGCTCCGTGGTGGCCATGGCAGTGTCCCCGCTGACCTTATGACGGAGGCGGATCGTGCCATCGTCGTCCACGCTCACATGGCATTCAGGGATCTCGGGGGCGTCGCGGAGGGGCATGCTCGGAGGGTAAGACGCACCTTGGCGCATCGTGAACGAAGGTGCTTCAAGATGCTTCTGTACCCGAGCTGCAAGCGGCACCGAGCATCTCAGAGCATCTTGCTGGCTAGCCGTCTGGCGAGGTGCCTGCCAGGGCGTTCTCGATGAGGTTGCGGGCTTGGCGTCCATACACGGCCGCATCGGCGAGGCGGGCGAAGATCTTCAGGTACGTGCCGACTTCGCCCGCCTGCGTGATGGTCAACGCTGCGGTGAACGTTTCGACGGAAACCCACCGGTCATCGAAGACCCAGAAGCCGTGAACCCGGGCAACCGGGTGAACGACGTCGAACGGGATGACGCCGACATGGATGGCGCGCATCGTGGACGACACCGCCAGCTTCTCCAACTGCCCCATGTGCACCTCGGCAGGGCATAGACGTAGCCGCAAGGCACCCTCACCCCCCACCAGGCCGCCGCCGTCCACGTCACCGACCCTGAGCTCGCCGCGTTCGCGTTCTGCGCCCCGGACGAGGCACAGGTCCGGCTACGGCCGTAGGTATGGACGAGGCTGGCCGCCGCCATCACAGCCACCGACACCGGCACCGTGGCCTACCTCCACAACGGCCACCCCGCCACCTAGCCCTCGGCATGGCCCCTCACGTAACCGGCCTGACCGGGCTAAACCCACCCTTCAAAACGGCCCGCTCACGTGTCGCGTGATCGCGAACCCTGCCCAATCCCGAGGTTGCCGCCATCAACGATCTTTTGCGGGGCTGGGCTATCTCCGATGCTCGTGCCCCCGTCGGGCCTCGGACCTAGACTGGGGTCATGAGCGCTATGCGCGAGGAACTGCACTATCTCGTGGACCAGTTGCCGGAGTCGGAGCTACGGCCCGCTCTGGAGTTGATCCGCGGGCGGCTGGACGAGCCCATCCCGGCGGAGCGTGATCTCCCCTTCTTCGCGTCGTTCGAGGCTGAGCCGGACCTCGCGGAACGCCATGAGGAGATTCTGCGCTCCGAGATGGGCCGCTGACGTGCTCCTGTGCGATACCGGCGTCCTTCTCGCTGCCGGCAACTCCAAGGACAAGCACCACCAGGCCTGTCTCAGGCTGCTCCGCCAGGCGGAGGGACCACTGCTCGTGCCGTCCCCGGTGATGGGAGAGGTCGGCTATCGCCTGGAGTAGCGTGTCGGCCCACAAGCCGAGGTCACCTTCCTGAAGTCGTTCGGGGGCAGTGGGTTTCATGTAGCCGAGTTGGAGGACGAACACCTCCCTCGTATGGCTGAATTGGTCGAGAAATACATCGACCTTCCTCTCGGACTGGTAGACGCCGCCGTCATCGCGATCGCCGAGCGACTTGAGCTTAGTGAGGTCGCGACCGTTGACCACCGGCATTTCAGCGTTGTCCGCCCACGCCACGTCGAGGCGTTCACGCTGCTTCCCGGCTGATCGCAGGCGGGGCTGTAGGCCGACCGCTACGGCATAGTCTTCTCTTCCTCAATGGTCGAAGGTCCACGGGCAACTCGCAGGCACGGGTATTGGAACACCCACTTCCAGGTGGGCAAACCCACACCACCAGGCAACCAGCCAAATCTGAACGCGCGGGCGAAGCCCGCCCAGGCAAAACAGCCCGAGCGCAGCGAGGCCCGCTGTGGGCGGGCATCAGACGGTCAACCCTCAGGCGGGCAACGGGTGGGGCGGTCGGGGTTGCCCTGCCCCCACGTCCCTCCAGAGCCAGAGGTCAGGGCCATGATGGATGCCCGGCCGCTGCAACCCCGCAGCAGGAAACAGAGGCCGGGCCGTCTATTGGTCGGCCCGCTGCTTCTGGACGCTCAGGTCATCCAGCGGGCCGAACTCCTTGGACACCCACCCGAGTGCCCCCGACGCTTCACCATTGAGGAGCTGGATGATCGGTTCCCGGCTTTGAGAGCTGACTCTGCCGCTGTCCATCCACACGCGCCCCTGGCGGTCTACCCAGGCGCGGATGACGGGGCGGGTCACGGCATGTCGTCCGCGGTGAAGAGGAGTTCTCTCTGGTAGACGGCGGCTACCCGCAGCAACATCCCTAGCTCGACGGCTTCCCGCTCCGTGGTGGCCACGGCAGGGTCCCCGCTGACCTTATGACGGAGGCGGATCGTGCCGTCGTCGTCCACGCTCACATGGCATTCAGGGATCTCAGGGGCGTCGTGGAGGGACATGCCTCGGACGGTAGAGACGGCGCCGGAGAAGATCAAGGATTATTCTTGAATATTCGAATTCTGTTTCCCCAGGTCAGAGCGCAAGAATTCTTCGACTAGCCCAGGTCATCCAGGACCTGGGTGATCAGGCGTCGAGCCTCTGCTCCATAGCTCGCACTGGCCGCGAGCCGGTCGAAGACCTGGCCGTACAGGGCGATCTCCTGCGGCTGCGTCAACGTCAACTCCGCACCGATGGTCTCAACCAGCACGCGCTGATCATCGAAGATCCAGAATCCGTGCTTGGGAGACTCGCTCAGCTCAGCGCCGAACCCGATGATGCCGACGTGGATGGTGCTCATCGAGCACAGCGCCACGAGACGGTCGAGCTGGCCGACCATCACCTCAGGCGGGCACAAGCGGTATCGCAGCACAGCCTCGGTCATCACAAAGTGCAGCCGCTTCCTCGGCCGGTACAGCACCTCCTGGCGCTGCATGCGGACACGGACACCCTCGTCAACGTCATCCAGTACGCCATGGCGGGCGATCGACTGGGCGAGCCGGTTCCGGGCATAGTCGGGCGTCTGCAGCAGGCCGGGGATCACCGTGGTCTCGAACGCCCGTATGTGGCTGGCGTTGGCTTCCAGGGCGATGCTGGCTCGCTGGCGCGCCGAGGTACCGGCGCCGAGCTGGCGCCGCCACTCGGCGTACATCGTCTCCAGGACCTCCAGACGGGCCAGCAGTGGTGTCGCCGCCGGCCCGTCGCCGACCGCGGATGTCCAGGCGCGGATGTCTGCCGCGGTGGGCGTCTGCCGTCCCGTCTCCAGCTTGCTTACCTTGGACTGTGGCCAGCCGAGCAGTTCTGCGAGCGCCGTCCCGGTGAACCCGGCGTGCTGGCGGAGCTGGCGAAGCTGTCGGCCGAGGTCCTCTCGGGCCTCTTGTAGTCGGGGCACGGGCGCTGTTTCTACCCTCCGGCGTACTGCTCGTACGGCGTGGCGTAGTGCCAGGCCACGTCCCGCCACTGACAGTGCTGCAGCACGACCTCCGGGTCAGTCACCAGCTCGTGCTGGAGCGGCCGGTCGTCGGCGTCGAAGTTGAGCAGCACGAGCCGGGCAGAGTCGAAGAGCGCGAAGTCGCGGTCGGGGAGACCGAGGTCAACGGCGCGTGGGCGAGCCAGATACCGGATGTCCTCGCCTGCGGCGGCGTTGAGTGGAGTGCCTGCCAGAAGCCAACGCACGTAGTCGCTGTGGGGCTCGGAGACGACCCGCACTCGCTCAACGCGCTTGCCCTCGCCGGTTGATCCCCTCATCTTGGCCAGCCACGGCCTGGTGGCCCGTTCCGGGTCCGGCTGCCCGGCCAGGAACTTCCGCAGCGACTCATGCTCGGAGGGCACGTCGTATCGGTCGCGGAACTCGAACTTGAACGCGGTGTGCTGGAAGGTGTCCCACAACGCGCCGAACTCCGCAGGGGCGAGCAGGGGCACTAAGCCCCCTCTGCAAAGCGCAGCAGCTCCTTGGGGATCTCCACGCAGGTCTCTCCTGGCAGTACGTTGCGCAGCTCAGCGAGAGCCTCAGGGTCGGTAACCGCGTCGCCCTGCACGACGTAGGTGTCACGGTCGGTCTCGTACAAGGTGGGGCACTGGCCGTCGTCCGACGTGCTGCCGAGGAACCGCAACTTCATTCTCGGGAGCCTCCCTGTATTCGGGAATTTGCTGACCACCCGATCGTGGATGGCGAATACTGCTGGGTCAATGGGCATACCCAACCTGTCCGTCTCCGGCGCCCCCGGCCGAGGCACTGGCCTTCGGGAAAGCCCTGTACGACCGCCGTAACGCCCTCGGGCTAAGCGTCCCCGAGTTGGCAGATCGGGCGGGCATGACGCAGGACGAGATCGAATGTATCGAAGAAGGTGGAACCACCCCCACCGTCGCTCTCTTGCGCCACCTGGCGGCGGCGTTGAACGCCGATGTACGCCTCACCTCTGGCCATGATCTGGGCTCGGTGTGGTTTGAGCCTCACGCGGCCTGATTGAAAGGCACACTGCAGCGGCACAGCCTCTGAGGGTGGACGGTCGAGGCCGTGCAGCGCTCGCCGTGCAGGTGCCCACAGGTCGAGCGTCTTCTCGTGCGCTGGCTCGGCGTCGCGCCTGGTGGTGAATTGTCAAATTCTGTGGATCGGCCGGACAGTATCTCCGTGGCTTCGGTTCGGCAGGGTTGCTGGCGGCAGCGTCCGGAAATGGTTCGCTGACTACCGGCCTGCCTGGCGAGAATGAGCGGATGATTGCCACGTCGCCTCAAGGACACGTCGAGTTGCCACGTATCGTCACCGAGCTCGCGGCGGGGCGGCCGACACGGGCCGTATGGAAGAACGAACTCGGCGGACTGACGTTTCAATTCGGCCTGGGTGATCGGCGGCAGTTTGTGAAGTGGACACCGGCCAGCAGCGGCATCGACCTTGCGGCCGAGGTGGCACGCCTGCGGTGGGCGGGGAGGTTCACTGTGGTGCCGCGCGTACTCGATGAGGGCGCCGACGAAACAGGGTCCTGGATCGTCACATGCGGCCTGCCCGGACGCATGGGGGTGGACGATCACTGGAAGCGCGACCCCGGCACCGCAGTCCGCGCGATCGGCTCTGGGCTGCGCGCACTCCATGACGCACTGCCCGTCGCTGAATGCCCGTTCGACTGGTCCGCCGAAAAGCGCCTGGAGACTGCGCGGTCACGAGCGGCGGCGGGCCGGGTCGATCCGGCGGATTGGCATCAAGACCTTCAGCACTTCGGCACGGTTGAGCGCGCGCTCGGCGTGCTCACTGACATGCCCCCAGTCGACCGGCTCGTCGTCTGCCATGGCGACGCCTGTGCTCCCAACACCCTGGTCGGTGAGGACGGCACGTGTACCGGACATGTCGACCTTGGCGCGCTCGGTGTCGCGGACCGCTGGGCCGACCTCGCCATTGCCACATGGAGTGCGCAGTGGAATTACGGTCCGGAATGGGAAGAGCCGCTACTCGACGCCTACGGAGTCGAGCCGGACCTGGAACGTATCATGTACTACCGGCTGCTGTGGGAACTGTCAGACTGAGCATCGCAAGCCGCGGTGGCGGTTCAAGCTGCCTGAGCCTCGGGGCCGTTCGACAAGGTGACAGTTTTCGAAACGTGCGCCGCTGCGGACGAGGGCGACGAGGTGGGGTGCGATGATCGCTCGGCCCGTTTGAAAGGCGCCGAAGAGGGTTGGCGGGCCATCAGCGCGGAGTTCCGGTTTCTCGGTGCGCGAGTGGACGAGCCAGAAAAGTCGCGCACTCTCTTGAGGAAATCGGCCAAGCGGGAACGCGCGGGCGAAGCCCGCCTGGGCAAAACAGCCCGAGCGCAGCGAGGCCCGCTGTGGGCGGGCGGGCATCAGACGGTCAACCCTTCAGGGGGTCAACGGGTGGGCGGCGCGGGGTCTCAAGACGGTCCCGGCTCACAGGATCGCCAGGGGGTTGATCGGGCTGCCCGTGCCTCCCTCGATCCTGAGCGGAGCCGCGACGAAGACGAAGTCCGTACGGCGGGCCGCGCTCAGTTCCTCCAGCCAGAGCATCTCGATCAGGTGGATGCCGTGCCGGTGGAGGAGGATGAGGTGCAGGTCGTCGTCGAGGCCCTCGGCGGCGCGCTGGCTGGAGTCGAGGCCGCCGATCGCGGCGTTGTCGGCGGCCACGACCGACACGTCGTGGGCGGCGAGCCACCGTCCCGCGCCGGCCGACAGCCCCGGCTGGCCGGACCAGTAGTCGGCGGGCGAGCGGCGCCACACGGCGGGCCAGCCGGTACGGATGACCGCGACGTCCCCCGGCCGCAGGTCCGGCCCCATCTCCTCCAGCAGCTCCGGCTCGACGCGGTGATCCGCGGGCAGGTGGTCCAGGCCCAGATGCCTGGGCACGTCGAAGAGAACTCCCCTGGCGACCACACCGCCCACGTGCTCGATGCCGCACCGGGTGGCGCCGTAGGAGCGGACGCGGGCGGCGGGATGGGCGTTGTAGAGCTCCTCGCCCGACCACATGTGGCAGAGCGCGTCCATGTGGGTGGTGGTGCCGTGGTGGCTCACGATCAGCGCGTCGTCGGCCACCCGCAGGCCCGCGCCCACCGGCCGCGCGCCGGCCGCGTAGTCTCCGCCGTCCACGGACATGAAGTGCTGCGGCAGCGGCCGTCCCTTCAGGTGCGGCACGGTCGTGGGGGCGGGCGAGGAGGTGGCGCCCCTGATCGGCATGGCGAGGCTGAGCACCTCGCCCGTGGCGGCCGACTTCAGCGCCTGGAGGACCAGCTCGGGGGTGAGCAGGTTCAGGGTTCCGCGTTGGTCGTCTGGGCCGAACCGGCCCCAGTTGTTAGGCTCGGCAACCAAGTAAGCGCTTCCTTTCTACTGGAGGTCCGATGCGCTGCGATCCCCGCTTCTCGCGCGTGCGTGAGGTGTTCGAGCGGCACTTCGCCGACGGTGACGAGCTGGGCGCCGCGTTCGCGGTGTACCTCGACGGGGAGCTGGTGGTGGACCTCTGGGGCGGGGTGGCCGACCGGCACACCGGCCGGCCCTGGGAGCGGGACACTCCGGCGTTCGCGTACTCGTGCACCAAGGCGATCACCGCCACGGTGCTGCTGCAGCTCGCCGAGCGGGGGCTGGTGGACGTGGCCGGGCCGGTGGCGGAGGTGTGGCCGGAGTTCGCGGCCGAGGGCAAGCAGGCCGTCACCGTCGCCCAGCTGCTCACGCACGAGGCCGGGCTGCCGGTGGTGGAGGACCCGGTGCCGGTGGAGGAGTTCGGCGACCACGCGGCCATCGCGGCCCGGCTCGCCGGCCAGCGCCCGCTCTGGGAGCCGGGGTCGGCGCACGGCTACCACGCGCTGACGTACGGGTTCCTGGTGGGCGAGGTGGTGCGGCGGGTGACCGGGAAGTCGGTGGGCGAGCTGGCGGCAGCGGAGATCGCGGAGCCGCTCGGCCTGGACCTGTGGGTCGGCGCCCCCGACCCGGTGATCGCCCGTACGGCCCGCCTCACGGCCGGCGAGCGCGCCCAGCCCACGGGCACCCCAGCCGGTACGGCGGGCGGGGCGCGCACATCCGGCCACACCGCCGCGTCCACGGATACCCCGGCCGGTACGGTGGATCCGCTGGCCCGGATGGCGCGGGACTCCCGTGACCCCGGCAGCCTGATGAACCGGGCCCTCGGCAACCCGGGCATGCAGCGGCTCAAGGGCGGCGCCAACCACCCGGTCGTGCTGCGCGCCGGCTGGCCCGCCGCCGGGGTCGTCACCACGGCCACCGGCCTGGCCGGTTTCTACCGGTCGCTGATCGCGGGCGACATCCTGCGTCCGGATACGCTCGCCGACGCGATCAGGGCGCGGGCGACCGGCCCGGACCGGGTGCTGCACGTGGAGAGCTCGTTCGGGCTCGGCTACATGCGTCCGGCGATGACCTTCTTCGTCCCGTCGGCGAGCGCGTTCGGCCACACGGGGCTGGGCGGCTTCCTGGGTCTCGGCGACGTCGAGCGCGGCCTGGCCATCGGCTACGTGATGAACAGGATGTCCGACGCCGTCTCCGGCGGCCTGCGCGCGTACCGCCTGGCGGAGGCCGTCTACCGGTCGCTCTGAAGCGGGCCCGCGTGACGGCGGGCCGGGCGGGAAGAGGCGGCGGGCGGGCACGGCGGTCAGTGCATGGTCACGCCGCCGCTCACCGACAGGGTCTGCCCTGTCACGTAGGCGGCGCGTTCCGTGCAGAGGTAGGCGACGAGCCCCGCCACGTCGGCCGGCGTGCCGAGGCGGCGCAGCGGGATGGTCCTGGCGATCCGTTCGACGAGGCCGGGCTCGGCGGCCGACACGCGCTGCAGCATCGGGGTGTCGGTCGGACCGGGGCAGACCACGTTGGAGGTGACGTTCGCGCGTGCGGCCTCCCTGGCGAGCGTCTTGGCCAGCCCGAACAGCCCCGCCTTGGTCGCCGCGTACGCACCCTCGCCCCCCGACCCCGCCCTTGCCCCGTCGGACGAGACGAACACCAGCCGCCCCCACCCCCTGGCCATCATTCCCGGCAGGAGCAGCTTGGTCATCAGCATCGGCCCGCGCAGGTTGACCTGCCACATGAGGTCCCAGTTCGCGGGATCGCTCGAGGTGAACAGCTCGACGATCGAGACTCCGGCGTTGTGCACGAGGATGTCCACGCCGCCGGCGGCGTCCCGGCAGGCGGCGCAGAACCGTTCGACCGACTCCGGCGCGGCGAGATCGACGGCCTGCGGGACGCTCCCGGGCAGCCCGGCGGCGACCTTCTCCGCGCCGCGCAGGTCCACGTCCGCGACCACCACGCGGGCGCCGAGAGCGGTCAGGTCGGCGGCGATGGCCGAGCCGATGGCGCCCGCTCCCCCGGTCACGACGGCCACCCGCCCGTCCAGCCGCATCCCGTCCATCACCGGCCGCTCCCGGCCTTCCACCGGCCGACGAGTTCCGACGCCGTGGTGCGGGTGGCGAGCAGGCTGATGGTGTGCTTCAGTACGGCCCGCGCGTACTCCTCCGGGATGCCCGCGACCGCGTCCGTGACGACGGTGACCCGGTAGCCGAGGTTCACGGCCTCCAGGGCGAGCCCGGGGATGCCCAGGTTGAGCGAGACCCCCACCCCGACGACGGCCGAGACGCCGAGCGAGCGCAGCGTCATGTCCAGCGAGGTGCCCGTGAACGGGGAGAAGCCGTGGTAGCGCCTGCTCTCCAGGTCACCCGCGTCCCGCAGCTCGGGCAGCACGTCCACGGCGGGGGTGCCGTCCAGCATGTGGGCGGGGTCGTCGAGCAGCGAGACGATGAACGGGCAGTTGGCGGCGTGCGACCCCGCCCGGTCGGAGCGGAACGCGGCGGTGCAGTGGATCACCGGGATGCCCGCCGCGCGGGCCGCCGCCAGCACGGAGCCCGTGTTGGCGACCACGCCGCGCAACCGGCACGCGGTCACCAGATCCGGAAATTTCGTGAGATCGCCGACGACGCCTCTCTGCATCTCCATGACGAGCACGGCCGTCCGCTCCACCGGGACTCCATTCAGCCGAGCGCGCCCGGCCGAACTCATTTAGCCGAGCGCTTGCTTGGTGTAAGCGTACACGACCACCCCTCCCACCCGGCGGCCCCGGATCGGCGGTCCGCAGCGGAGCGGCCCCACCCTCCCGCTCAACGCTCGCCACACGCGTGGACCTGCATCGCCGGGTTCACGCGTGAGATCGGGGCCGCCGTCCCGTGCAGGGCAGAAGTCAGCGTCCCATCTGGTGGGGTCCCGTCCGACGCGGAGGCTGCCGTCCCGTGCAGGGCAGAAGTCAGCGTCCCATCTGGTGGGGTCCCGTCCGACGCGGAGGCTGCCGTCCCATGCGGGGCGGTGGTCAGCGCGGGCAGGAGGGTGGTCGGCGGTTCGCCCTGATCCGTCCAGGAGCCGACCTCCTCCGCCCAGGAGCCGACCTCCTCCATCCAGGAGGCGATCGCGAGCCGCCGCACCGGCACCCGCTGGTGGCGCATGCCCGAGAAGGGATTGCGCCAGACGCGGGCGCGTGGCGTCCGCCACCGGTAGCGGCCCGCGAGGCGGCCCAGGCCGAACGCCCCCACGGCGACGCCCGAGGCGGTCGCGCCGTTCAGCACACCCACGGCGTCCAGCACGGCCGCGACACCCGCGCCGGCCAGGGCGGGCAGGATGTACAGGTCCTGCTCGCTGCGGAGCAGGGCCGGCACCTCGATGGCGAGGACGCTGCACAGGACACCCCCGCCCACCGCGCTGGCCACACCCAGCGTCAGAGCCGCGACCGGGCCGAAGTCGTGACCGAACGCCTTCATCGTTCCGGTGACGCTGAAGAGCGCCAGCGCGGCCGTGTCGAACACGGTGACGACGGTGACAATCCGGACATGGCGGTGGACGCGGGAGCTGAGGAAGACGATCAGAGCCGCGGCGATGGGCGGCAGGTAGTAGCCGGGGTCGGTGAACGCCACGGGCGTGACTCCGATGACCAGATCCCTCAGCAACCCTCCGCCGAGCCCCGCCACCTCGGCGAGGATGACCGCTGCGAAGATGTTGAAATCCTTGCGCACCGCCAGGAACGCTCCCGCGAGCGCGAAGGCGAAGATCCCTGTCAGGTCCATCCAGTACACGACGGCGCCAGTCAGCTCGCTGATCGGCATGTGTCTGTTTCCCTCCGGGGCTGCGGCAGAGCGGTGTGGACGCGGGCACGCGCGACGGCGGCCGCCGAGCAGGGGCGGACGCTCAAGGTAGCCCGGCAGGCTGACCGAGGGCATCGGTCCACTGACCTATTCAGCACCGGCGCCCCTGGGTACATAGGGTGAAATTTCGGTAGTCGTGACAACCGGTACCTCGGGTGAGACCGTCGAATTCACGACGGCCGGCGTGATGGGGGTTGGACTTGGTCCCTGGTTACCGCGAAGTTCGACAGCTCGGCGCCGGTCACACCGGCCGCGTGTTCCTCGCCACCTACCAGGCCACCGGCGCCTACGTGGCGATCAAGTACCTGAACGCCACGCTCCGCCGCGACGCCGAGTTCATGGAGCGCTTCCGGGTGGACGCCCCGGCCCTCGTCGAGATCGACGACCCGAACGTGGTCAGGCTCTACGAGTACGTGGAGACGCCGACCAGGGCGGCCGTGGTGATGGAGCTGGTCGACGGGGTGTCGCTGCGCACGCTGCTCGCCGAGCACGGCCGCACCAGTCCGGAGGCGGCGCTCGCGGCGCTCAAGGGCACCCTGCTGGCCCTCGCCGCGGGGCACGAGAAGGGGGTGCCGCACCGGGACGTCAAGCCGGAGAACGTCCTGGTCCAGGCCGACGGCACCACCAAGCTGGCCGACTTCGGCGTCGTGGTGCACGCCGAGGAGCCGGGGGTCCCTGCGGGGAGCCCGCCGTACATGGCGCCGGAGCTGTGGACGCGCGGCGCGGCGGGCCCGCCGGCGGACCTGTACGCGGCGGCGTGCCTGCTGTTCGAGGCGGTCAAGGGGCGCCCGCCGTACCGGGCGGAGGACGTCGCGTCGCTGCGGGACAGGCACCTGAACGAGGCGGTGCCCCTGGAGATCGTCCCCGACTCCCTGCGCGACCTGCTCAGGCGCGGGCTGGCCAAGGATCCGGGGTTCAGGTACGACTCGGCGAGGCGGTTCGCGGCCGAGCTGGAAGAGGACGCCGTGGCGAGCTACGGCCCCGAGTGGGAGCTGCGCGGACGCCGCCACCTGGGAGAGCTGGCCACCCTGCTCGCGCTCCGCTTCCCGCTGGCCAAGGCCCGTGCCGCCGCCGACGGCCCGGCCGCGAGGGTGCGCGACAGGCTGCTCAACGTCCCCAGACTGCCGCCGCACCTGTGGATCGCGGGGGCCGCGGTCGCCATGGTGATGATCGGGGTGGTGCTCTCGGGCGGGCGGTTACCCGGGCCGGGCACGGTGCTGGTGCCGCCGTCCGAGACCGTCGGCGGGGCGGACCCGGCGCCCGCGGACGCGACGACCCCGGCCCGCAGAGATTCCCCCGGCACCCCGGCGAACACCCGGACCGGCCCCCCGACCCGCGTCCCGACCGCTCCCCCGCCAGGCCCTACGTCCGGCCCCCCGCCC
>NZ_QNFZ01000293.1 GCF_003313395.1 Nonomuraea lactucae
GGCGCCGCCACGCCGCGACGGCGACGATCGCGGCGGCCGCGCCGGTGACCGCGCCAGTGGCCGCGGTACCGCGGCGCATCACCGGCGCGGTGTCGGAGGTGAACGCTCGAGCCTTGGCGGTGACCTCGCCGGCCTTGGCCCGGGCTTGGGTCCGGGCCTGCTGCGCGCGGGCGGCGAGGTTCGCCTTGATCTGCTCGGTCTTGTCCTTGGCGCGGGCCGTGACGTCGGCCTTGGCGGCCAGTGCGTCCACGGTGCCCGCCAGATTCTCGCGCGTGTGGGCGATATCGGCGCGCAGCTGCTCGCGGGAGTCGGCCTGCTCGTCATCGAAGTGCGGCTTGCCCGTGGCAGGCTCGCCCGTGGTGTGAGATCCGCTGCTGGTCATCGTCTCGCTCTTTCCTTCATCTCGGTCACGTCTTGCCTGGTGCTGTCGATCGCCTGCTCGGGCAGCGGCGGCATCGCGTGGGTGACCTGCCTACGGCCTGTCAGGCCCAGCACCGCCGCCACGGCCAGCAGCACCACAGCGGCGATCAGCGCCGCCGTCCACGCCGGCATGAACAACGCCAAAGCGGCAATCACCGCAGCCAGCAGGGCGGCGGCGCCGTAGAGCGCGCCCAGGCCGGCCGCGCCTAGCAGCACCGCTCCCCGGCCAGCATGCCGACCCTTCAGCTCGGCGACCGCCAGCCGTATCTCCTGGCGCACCAGCGCGGAGACCTGCTCGGTCGCCTGTTTGATCAGCTCACCGACCGGGGGCGGCTGCTCCCCTCGGCCGGCTCCGGGCCTACCGTCGGCAGGCGGCTGCACCGTACTCAACGCCGTTGCTCTCCTTGCCGTCGGGATTGCTCGCCTTCTTGGCACCGCTGCCCTCAATCGCCCGCGGCATGTGGCGATCAGCGCAGGCGCTCCCGCCGAACCGGATGTTTTGCTCGTCGTATCGGGGTAGGCGGCGCCGGACGTCAAGAAGCCAGCAGGGAGGAAGAAAGTGATCACGCATGAGCAGATTGCCGCCGTCCTAGACCATGACGTCTGCTCATGGAACAGGCCTCCGGCCGGCCGGGACCCAGGGACGCAGTGTAGTTCGTGCCCGGCGGCACCAGGGGGCTGCTCGCAGACGTCAATAGCGCCGCATCCTCATCCCGTTACGGCTGGCCAGTGGCGATGCAAACACCTCGGCGCCGCTGCAGGCCGCAATCGCCATCATCGGCGAGGCGTGGTGCGGCATCGCTTATGGCAGACGCCCTGCTCTGCAGCGGCCTGGGCGCCGGAGGTGTTCCTAGCCGTCTACAGGATCGCAAGCCAGTCGCCGGGCGGTTCACGCGGGCCGGCCGGCGGACGGACCACGGCGGTCTCCTGCCGGTCTTCGCCGCCAACGCGGCGGTTGAGGTCGGGGTGGAAGTCGTGGTTGAGGTCGGAGCTGGGCACCTTGCTGCTCACGGTGATCCATGCTGCCAGGTGGCCCTGCAGGGGAAAGTTGAGTCATGGCAGCGTCGGAGGGTCGGAAGTACGATCCTGCAGTTCTGCGAGGGCGCGGGTACGGGTCGTGACGGAGACGGGGAAACCAATCGCCCAGGTCGCCAGGGATCAGGGCTCCAGCGAGGGGACTATGGAGACGTGGATGTCCAGTACGGACAGGCTCAGCCACCTCGCCACCGGTTGAACGGACGTCACCGCTCATCCAACCGCCACGCCCCTCAACCTGGCGAACCAACGCGGTCACAGCACTAGATGCGGGTGCTGGCGCGTTCGGCGATCATGATGACGGGGGCTTGGATGTTGCCGCGGGTGATGGTGGGCATGACGGACGAATCGGCGATGTGAACATTGTCGGTTCCGTGGACCAGGAGAGTGTCCGGGTCAACGACGGTGCCGGGGCTGGTGCCCATGCGGCAGGTACCGCTGGGGTGCCATTCGGTTCCGGCGTTGTTGCGGATGAATGAGTCGAGCTCGTCGTCATCGGCGAAGTCGGTGATGGAGAGCGCTTGGCCGATTGCGTTTTTGAGGGGGCCGCTGCGGAAGACGCGCTCGATGTGGCGCAGCCCCGCCCGCAGGGCTGCCATGTCATGGTCGGTGGTGAGGTAGCGGGGGTCGATGACGGGCTGTCCGCCCGGGTCGTCGGGACGCAGGCGGACCGTGCCGCGGCTGGTGGGGGCCAGGACGGACAGGGCCGCGGTGATGACGGGATCTGGCCGGAGTTGCCCGGTGTCGTCGAGGCCGAGCAGGGTGAGGGTCATCTGCACGTCGGGGGCGGCCAGGTCCGGGTCGGTGCGGAAGATCGCGCCGGCTTGGGACAGGGTGGCGAGCGGGCCGCGGCGGGCGAGGGTGTAGGCGGATTGCTCGGCTTCTCCCACCGTGTTCGCCAGCGGGCTGCCGTCGATGACCGACCACATGGGGGTGATCATCGGGTGGTCCTGCAGGTTCTGGCCGACACCGGGGAGGTCGATCACCGGGCTGATCCCTCGTTCGTGCAGGTGCGCCGCGGCTCCGATTCCGGAGAGCATCAGCAGTTGCGGGGTGCGGATCGCGCCTGCGGTGACGATCACCTTTTTGGCGGTGACGGTCACTGTCCCGCCGGGGGTCTGTGCGAGGACGCCGGTGGCGTGTCCCTGGGTGAGGTGAATCCTTGACACGGTGACGCCGTTGCGCACATGCAGATTCGGGCGGTGCAGGGCAGGGGCGAGGTATGCGGTGACGGTGCTGTCACGGCGCCCTTCGCGGATGTTGCTGGCAAACAGGCCGGCGCCTTCGCGGACGTCGCCGTTGAAGTCGGTGGTGATGGGCATTCCAGCCGCGTCCGCGCCGGCGAGGAACGCCAAGGGCAGCGCCGACACGTCCCTGGCGGGAGTGACAGCGATGACGCCCCGCTGCCCGGCACGCCCGGTCCGGGGTTCGCGCTCCTCGATCACATCGAAGGTACCGGCGACGTCGTTCCATCCCCAGCCGGTGGCACCGGACCTCGCCCATCCGTTGAAGTCCTCGGGATGGCCGCGGAACCAGGCCATCATGTTCATGCTGCTGCCGCCGCCAAGACCACGGCCCTGCGCCAGGTAGACGGGCCGGTTGTGCAGAGCGGTCTGCGGTTCGGTCACATCCGGCCACGCGTTCTGGCCGGTCAGCAGGCTGAACGCCAGTCCTGGCACCTGAGACGCGTGCTCGGCCCCGGTGGTGTCGCCGGCTTCCAGGAGCAGGACCTGTCGGTGCGGATCTGCGCTGAGCCGTGCCGCAAGCACGCATCCGGCAGGGCCTCCGCCGACGATGACAACGTCGACATCGGCGGGTACCGGCTCGGAGAAGGCTGCGGACGCGGCGGTGACCAGCTCGTACGGGTCGGTCGCATTCGAGGTGGTTGAGGTCATGCCCCATCAATATCAGAGTTGAGCTTCAAAAAACAGAGTCACACTCTAGAGTAGGGTGTGCGCATGACGACGGGGCAGGAACGACGGACACGACGAGCAGCGCGTACCCGGGACGGCATCATCGATGCCGGGGCGGACCTGTTCGAGCAGCACGGGCTGTTCGCCACGACCGTCGAACAGATCGCCGAGGCCGCTGACGTGTCGCCGGCGACGGTGTACGCGATCGCTGGAGGGAAATCCGGGATTCTGAAGGAACTGATGAACCAATGGGCTTCAGCGACGGCAGAGATCGACGTCGACGCAATCCTCGGGGGATGCGAATCCACGGCCGAGGTGATCGCCGCGATCGGACACGCGAGCGCCGGCATCCACCAACGCCACAGCCGCACGATGCGGATCGCCCTGGCCACTGCACCACACGACCAGGGCGCGCACGATGCGCTTGCCGCCGCGACCCACCGCTACCGGGCAACCCTCGACAAAGCCGCGGCTCGCATCGTCGACCTCGACGACTCCAGGCAAGCTGACCCCAAGGGCGTGGGGAACCTACTGTGGTTCTACTTCGGCTACGGAGCCTGGAATGCGCTTCTCCGCGACGTGGGCTGGTCGCTCGACGACACACGACAGTGGCTCGTTACTCAGGCGACTCACGCTCTCGAAGGGCGATAAGTTCCATCTTGCAGCACTTCCGAACGACGCAGGCGCCCGACCCGGCAAAGCCGTGGGAAAGAGCACCCGCGTGATCACGGCCCTCGGGGAGCACCAGAACGAAATTCAGCGGAGTGAGATCGTCTCCGTGCTGCTCCGCGGATGAGGCCCAGCTGTCGGCAGAGCGGGGATGAGTGCCTCGTGAACGACGCCGACGGAGACGCCGACGCCGAACTGGCGGATAAACGGACATCTGGAAGGGCTGTTAGGTGGTCTTGAAAGTGCCAACTGCAAGTGCAGGCTCTGGTGGCGGTTCACCAGGGCGTGGGGTAGTCGGTCTGGCGGTTCGGATTCGAGTAACCGGCAGCGACCACCCGCGTACGTGTGCACAGTACTTCGGAAATCTGTGCACACGACTACGGAAATTGACACTGTGCGGAGATCGTGAAGCCCTGATTCGGCTCGCAGAACTCGTTCTCACGCAAAGATGGGTTCGAGGTACTTCTGAGAATTGTTTGTGACAGCATCCGGAGGCATGACGGCCCCTCACGAGACTTTCCCCAGCGACGCCGGACGCGATGTCGATGCTATCGAGCGCCACCCCTGCCCACGCTGCACGGCCGAGCCCGGCTCGCCGTGCCGCTCGCGCTCCGGCGCGGTCGCCGGCACCTACCACACCGGCCGCTTCACCAAGGTCGCCCGCCTGGCCAAGCTCCTGCGCGTGCCCACCCCCGCCGACCGCGGACCCGGCCAGCCGTGGCGCCCCGGCACCCCGGTCCCGCTCGCCCTCGCGCCGGACACCCCGACCGCCGACATCCGCATCGGCTACGCACGGTGTAGCTCGCTCACTCAGGAGCTGCAATCACAACTGGACGCGCTGGCCGCGCACGGCATCGGCCGGGAGAAGATCTTCTCCGAGAAGATCAGCACCCGGGTGCGCGTCCGGCCGCAGTTCGAAGCCGCGCTCGCGCTGGCCCGCCAGATCAAGGCCCACGCCCCGCACTGCCGGGTCATCTTCACCGTGTATGAGATGAAGCGCCTGGGCCGCGACGCCGCCGAACTCACCGCCCTGGCCGACCACCTCACCGCTCACGGCCTGGTCCTGGAGATGCTCGCCGGACCCCTGCCCGGCATGTACGACCCCAGCGGACCCGGCCGCCTGCTCTTCGCCTTCTTCGCGGCGATGGCCGAGACCGAGCGCGAGAACATCCGGGAGTCGACCCTCGAAGGACTCGACGCAGCAGCCCGCAAAGGCAAGCACGGCGGCCGGCCACCCGTCATCACCGACGACATGCTGCACACCGTGCTCCGGCGCCGCGCGAACGGCGAGTCCGTCGAGCAGATCCAGCCCGACCTGATCATCCCCACCGGCAAACGCAAAGGCCAGGCCCCCAGCGTCGCGAGCATCTACCGCGCGCTCGCCGAGCACGAGAAGCGGCAGGCCTATCCCGAGGCCGTCGCCCAGGCGCACGCCGACTTCGCCGGCCTCCACGACGCAGACGACATCCCCCGCCCCCACCGAACCCGCATCCGACGCCCGGACGATCCGCTCACGCCCGAACAAGCCGAGCTTCGACAGCGGCTGCAGGACCAGGCCCTGCAGCCTGCCCATCGAGCCGACCCGGGCGGAGGATCAGGAACTACCCCGCAAACGCCATGAGCAGCCGCTTGCGCTGCGCCTCCTCAAGTCCGCCGACGCGTCGCTCCACCTCGACCCCGCACGTCGCCATCAACGCGGCGACCTTCGCCGGCCCATAACCAGGCACCGCTCGCAGCACCTGAACGACCCTCGTCTTCTTGACAACGGTCTCTTCCTCCGCCCGGGCGAACACTTGCGTCACCGTGACCGTCCCGGCCCGGACCCCAGCCAACAGCTCGCTACGCGCCTTCCGCGCCTCGGGCCAAAATCACTCCACGAAAGGTGCTCGGCCTCTCTGAGGACCTCGATCCGGCCGACGACAGCCTCACTGTTTGGATCGAGCGCTACCTCGATCTGGCCGTGCGCGGCGTGCGTTCCGCGGAGGTCGCCGCCAAGATTGCCCGGCATCTGCAGCGGTTCGCCACCTGGATCGCCGGCGGACTCGGCCACGACCGCCTGTCGGCCGTGACCGTCCGCGAGGTGACCGCTTGGCGTGAGCACCTGGCCGCCGCCGGCAACCTCGGCCGCGACGGCACGGCGGCGCCGATGGCCGCAGCCACCGTCAACAACCACCTGGCCCACTTGTCGGCGCTGTTTTCCTGGATCTGCGCACACGCTACGGCGGAGCTGCTGCGCCACGGCGACCCGACCAAGAAGGTGCCGCCATTGCCGCTGCCCGCCCCGCAGCCGCGGGCCCTGGCCGCTGCCCAAGTGCGCACCGTCAAGAACGTGGTCGACCGGATCGAGACCTTCCACGAGCTCAAGGGCCGCCGCCGCCGCGGCGCCGCTGCGCGCCTGCACGCCCATGCCCGGCCGGCCCGTGGCCGGGCCATCGTCTACCTGTTCGGCACCGGGCTGCGCCGCGCCGAAGTGGTCGGGCTGGACCTGGATCAGCTCGAGGTGGCCGAGGTCGCCGTGTTGCGCCGGGCCAAGACCGTCCGGCTGCGCGACGTGCGCGGCAAGGGCCGCACCAGTCGCACCGTCTTCCTTGGCCGCGACGCCCGCCAGGCGCTGGCCGACTACCTCGAACACGAGCGGCCCGGCGACGCCACGGCCAGCACCACTCCGACAGCACTGTTCCTGTCGGCCGCCTCCATCGCCGCCCGCCGCCCCGATGGCCGCCTGTCACCCCGCTCGATCAACACCATCGTCGGTGAGATCGGCCGCCTGCACGACGCCCAGACCTCCGATCCCGGCCGCAAGTTGGGCGTCCTGCGCCCGCACGATGCCCGGCACACCTTCGCCTTCGAGCTGTCGCAGCGCTCCGGCCACAACCGGGCCGAGCTCGAACGCCGCCTGGGCCATGCCAACGACCGCTACCTGCGCCTGTACATCAATCCACCCGACGACATCGCCGCCAGCTATATCGAAGATCTCTAGGACCTGGAAGGGGACGGTCCGAGGGCGGGGCCACTGCTTTCCTCACCGAGGCTGTCGAAGGGGGCAGCCTCGAACTCGCCCTCCAGGCCGAGGTGAGCACCCGCATCGGCCCCCACATCCTCGGCCTGTGCGATGGAACGGGAACGTACGCCAGCGTCCTCGACTCAACGACGATCACGCACTTGCCAGTGAGCTGGGCGAACGGGCTTGGCGTACGTTTCCGTTCCTTCACACTCCGAGGGCCGTGACCAGCGCACTGAGAGGCGCAGGCTGCTACAGCGCGGACGTGCCGGGGACGTCGAAGGGGAGGCTGATCAGCAGGCTGGGAGGGTCGGATCGCTCGTCGAGTTCGACGAGGATGCCCAGCCCGGTGTCGAGAATCGCGGCAAGGTCGGCTTGATCTTGGGCGGCGACAGTGACCAGGTGCGTCTGGCCGGCGTACAGCGCTAGCGGCGCAGGCCGCGGCTCGTCTGGCATCGCTTTGAGAGCCAGTGGGCCTGCCCGATCAGGCAGGTCGAAGAGCGTCGTGGGGAGGGCGACAGTCACGGTGCCGATCTCCAGCAGGCTCTTGAGCAGGCTGCGGCGCCGCAGCCGGGTGAAGTCGAGCAGGTCCAGGACCTCAGAGGCCGAAGCGCTGTAGAAGGCGCGCCAGCCCGCCACTCCCAGCGTCGCCACCCACGACCGCAGCGCCTCCGCGGTGGACTCGAGGTCGGCTGGCAGGCCAGCCACGACAGCATGGGCCAGACGACGGGAGCGGATGCCTGATGTCATCAACCGGAGCGCTGCCGGTTCACGCACGCCGTACCGGATGTAGCCGCCCAACTCCGGGCACAGCCGCTGTTCGCTGTCGGCTGCGGTGAGTCTGGCGTTGATGAGTTCGACCAGCGCGCCGATGGTCCAGGCCAGGTAGTGCTCGAAATGGCCGGTGACCACTCCGACCAGCTGCTCGATGCGCCAGGCCGCCTTCGGTGCGGCGGAGAGGTGCTGATCGGCCAACATGGGCAACGCGACGCCGTTCAGCCAGGCCGACAGCAACGCGATCGGGTCGATCTCGATCTCCTCTCCTTTTTCCGTGCGGCGAAAGCGCCACAGCGGGGCCTCCGGAAGCTTCATCAGGACGGCGATGGCCGCGCGCATCCGCTCGATCGCGTGAAGAGGATTGTGCAGGTCGTTTCCTGGTCGATGATCGTGGCTGCCAGACAGTCGGCGAGGCCATCGATGATGCGGGCCGAGCCGATCGAGGTGCCGGTGCGAGGCCAGCGACGGCGAGCGGCGGCGTCAGTCTGGACGTAGGCCTGTCGCACGGCGAGAGCTATCGCCGCGCCGGTTGTGCGCAGGGCGGTCGACTGGCGGGCGGCGAGGGTGGAGTCCACGATCGCCAGCACGTCGAGCGTGTCAGGGGCTGGGGACTTCCCCCAAGAGTGCGGACACCGATCTCAGGCGGCAGGCTTCACCCTATCTGCTCGGATCAGAAGGCGTGCCTGACCCGAGGCCAGCCTCGACGTCCGCGAGCCGCGGTGATCCGCCTCAGTAGCCGGGGAAGACCCGGCGCAGCAGATCGAGGTCGGCCGCGCCTGTCGCGATGACGCCGCTCGGGGTGTGCCGTGGCGCGAGCCGGCCCGCTACGAGCCGCAGCCAGGATTCGGCGGGCAGGGTGAGCGTGCCGTCGGGCTCCCCTTGAACGTCGAAGTCCACGCTGATCCGCTCGTCCAGACGCAGCGCGAAGACCGACATGGGCCCGCTCGTGGTGACGTGGATGATCGCGTGCTTGCCGTCGAGCCGTTCGGGCTTGGCGACCCAGCCGGTGAGATCCGGAGCCCCGTGCAGGAGCCGGCTCGTGGCGGACGGAAGCAGCGCGGAGTCCGCGTCGAAGGCGACGCGCACGTCCCACGAGTGCAGGGCCAGCTCGCTGAGCCGCAGCCGCGCCGCCGTCGCCAGATCGACCGGCGCGGGCAGGAAGCCCACGTCGACGCGCACGCTCTTCCGGGTGTCCGCGTCCAGCGATTCGTAGAGTGCGGTCAGGGTCTGGTTCGCCTGGAGGAACTCGTCGGCGCGCTGCCCGCGCCCCATGGCGTTCCACCTGTCCCAGACGGTCCGCAGGAAGTCGCGTCCGGGAGTCGGCTCGCCGGAGAGGGCGGCCCGGAGGGTGGCTCGCGTGATCTCGGCGCCGCTGCCCAGATGGCTCAGCACCTGCGAGATCTCCCATTCGCTCGCGCCCGAGGGCCGAGCCAGGTCGTCCTCGCCGAACGAGGACACGAGGTCGGCGAGGACGTGGTGTTCGGTACGGAGCGCGGCGATGACCGCGTCGGAGCTTGTCACGTGTTCTCCTTGGACAGTCTGTGGACGGCCTCCATAGCGAGGGAGGCCCGGGGGTATCCGAGGTAGCCTGCCAGGAGTGTCATCAGGGCGGTGAGTGCGTCTTCGTCGAGCCCGTGCTGCCGGGCCAGTCGCAGGTGGGTGTCCAGGCGGTCCCCGGCCACGCCTTGGGCGGTTAGTGCGGTGATGACGGCGATGTGCCGGTCGCGTTGGGTGAGACCGGGATGCGCCCACGCGGCGCCGCCGGCCGCGTGCAGTTGCTCTTCGGCGAACGGCAGCCCGACACGCGCGGAGAAGGCGGCGAGCACGTCCTGCTCGGGGACGTCGAAGATCCTGGCGTAGACCGCGATGCCACGCTCTCGCCGGCCGCCGGCTGTCTCCGGGCCGGTCGCACTCGGCGAAGGTGTGCTGGCGCCCATGCATGCACTCCGATCTGATCAGCGTTCAGATTGCCTTTCCAGAGTACCTCAGGATCTGAGCGTTGTTAAGATTGGCTCTGAACTGTCCATACTTCGACGGCTCTGCAGAGCGGTGCCCGGGCCGCGAGAGCTTCGGGACGACCCTGGGCAGCCTGCTACGTCTCGCCGGCGAACACGAGGCGGCCCCGCGCCAGAGCCATGTCTGAGGAGCTCAGAGCGCAAGGAAGCGCCGAGGTCGTCGGCCGTCTCGCGGCCCTGCGGGAGGCGTGGGGCGGTCGGCTTCACGACCGCTCGCAGGCGCACGAGACGATCGAGGACGTTGTCGCCAGCGCATGGCATCCGAGGTGCGCAGCGTCCGCGAGAAGCGCCGCCTCACCCAGTCCGATCTCGCCTCGCCGGTCGGGCGCAGCCAGCCCGACGTCTCCTCGTTTCCTCGTTCGAGCAAGGCTGGGGCCGTACCGACGCACGCACATCGGACCGGTGGGCAGCGGCGTGGTGAACCCGGACGAGGCCGCTACACCAGCGACCGGCTGCGCGCCGTGATCCGTACCTACATCGAGGCGTTGAATGCGGCCGGGGTCCGCGCCGGCGGTGGTGTGTACTTCGTGCACACCACGTACGCCGACCGCCTGGTGGCGCTGAGGGAACTGGCGAAGAGGTTCGGCGGAGGCAGCCACCTGGCGCGCGTCCCGCTGCCCGACCAGGAGGAGATGCGCGAGATGGTGATCGCCGCGCTGACGACGAAGGCGCCCTCGTCAACGCGCGGGTCGCCATTTCTGAACGTTCGATGGTCGCGTCTGGCCCGTGTCCCGGACGTGATCCGGTCGCGGCATGATCACCATCGTGAGCACGAGAAGGATGATCACAACCTTGGTGGCCTGCGGTGCTCTGCTGGCGGGCGCCGCTCTCGCGCAGGTAGTGACCAGGGACCCCGTCCAGGCGCTGAAGGCCATTCTGGCGCCCGGACACGGCATGCATTTCACCGAGACAACCACCCTTTCAGATGGCGATGACGAACGGGCGGACCGCCGGCGCAAGGGGATCTTCGAGTTCGACGCCAAGGGCGGTGCCAAGGCCCTGGACGTCACCACTACCGGGGGTGAGCACGGGCACGAGCGTGTCATCGGCTTCAACCACGACATTGGCGGCACCAGCTATTGGTCCGGCGGCCTCATAGGGAAATGGCTGAAGAAGGGCAAGACCTGGTGGAAGGATTCTCACCAGTTGCACCTCTGGCACACCGACCTGCTCGGCTACGACGAACAGCTCGTCAACCCGGCCGAGCCCGCGACCCTGGCCGTCCTGCTGAAGAACGGGCGGCGGAGCGGGGACACCGTCACCGGCGCGATCACCTTCGAGAAGCTTGGGCAGGTCTCCCGCTGGGTGGAGCACTCAACCCACGCCGGCTGGGATCCAGACACGAGGCTCGCCTACACCGTCACCCTGACCTCCGCGGGCCTGGTCAGCAGGGTGCAGAGCACGTTCACGTTCGCCGACGGCCTCGACGAACTGGTCGGCAGGACCCTCCACGTCGACACCCGCTACAGCCGGTGGGGCGGCAAGGTGTCGATCAAGGCGCCGGACCCCCGCGAGACGACCACCGAGCTATGCATTGAGGGCATCTGCGATTGGCGCCTTCCGAGCTGACGAGGCGAGGGGGCCGAGCGCCAGTCCATGACTGAGCAACACCGCTGTTGCTCCTGCTGCATCTCACAGAGCGTTCTGAGCTGGGACCTCAGGACATGGTTCTCTGTCACAACTGGCGAGAGAAGCGCCGGCAAGGACAGCCTGGCGATGCCGGCGTACGTTGCGAAGCTCATCCGCCAGCAGGGGTACCGCGGCAGGGTTGTCGTGCTGCGCAACACGCTGGAGGTCACCCGGTCCGGCGAGCCGGTCGAAGAGTTGGGGCGTCGAGGCCTGCGCGGCGAGGAGTCCACCGGCCGCGCAGCCCAGCCGCTCGTCCAGGTCAACGAGCGCCGCTCGTCCGGCAACCGGACCATCACGCGCTGGCTACCGCTGCGCGACTGGACCGTCCGCGATGTGGGCCGAGATCAAGGAAGCCAGACTGCACCCGCACGCCGGCTTCAGCCGGCGCCTGTCGCGGCTGTCCTGCTCGCTGTGCGTGCCGGCTTCGCTGGAAGACTTGATGCCGGCGGCCGCGCTGCGCCCGGCCCTGGCCGCCGACTACCGGTGCTACCTGCCGCGCTACGGGCTCAGTGTCCTCGCTCACGGTGGCGTAGGCCGTCGAGTAGCAGGCGCACCACCGCGTGCGCTTCGGTTTCCCAGCCAGGTTGATCGTGTGAGATGCAGATGGCGCTCATGGCTCGGAAGACGGTTTCCGGGGTGACGTCCGCACGGATGGAGCCCGTCTGGGCGGCGGCGTTCATGAGCGAGGCGATTGCTTCGATCATGTCGGTTCTGGCCCGTGCGAAGACTGCCGACCGGGTGTCCATGAGCGTTTGCAGCGCGACCGCCATGCCGCGGCTGGCGGCGGAGTGGGCGATGAGTTGCTCTAGGAACGCACGGAGCGCCTCGTCCGGGGGGAGTGCGGCCAGCAGGCGCGGTGCCATGGCGTACAGGTCGTCCACGCGCTGTCGGTACACAGCCTCGATGATGGCCTCGCGGCTCTCGAAGTGGCGGTAGAGGGTGCCGATCCCGACCCCTGCTCGGCGGGCGATCTCCTGGATGTGGATGTCCACCTCGCCGGCGCCGAACGCCTCGGCCGCCACCGCCAGAAGCGCGTCACGGTTGCGCAGGGCGTGCGCCCGTCGCGGCCTACCGGCCCGCGCCACCTTGGGCGTCAGGTCCATTTCCGGACTGGGGATTTCCACCGTGTGCCTCCTATCCGTCCTCCGGGCCTACCATACCGGAATCAGCTTCCGTTAAGGTGTTTCCGGAAGCTGATTCCGGTATTGATGCCTCACAGAAGGGCACCCTTCGTGCACTACACCACCTTCGGCCGACGCACCGGCCTGCGCGTCTCCGAGTACGCGCTCGGCACCGCCACCTTCACCACCTCGCCCGGCGTTGGAGCCGGACCTGAGCAGTCCCGGGCGATCTTCGAGGCCTTCGCTGCGGCAGGTGGCACGTTCATCGACACCGCCGACGCCTACCAGCACGGGGAATCCGAGCGTCTGCTCGGAGAGCTGGTCGCCGCCGACCGCGATCACTTCGTGCTCGCGACCAAGTACACCCGCGGCAGCGCCGAGCACACCCGCATCAGCGAGACCGGCAACGGCCGCAAGACCATGGTCCGTTCACTGGAGGCGAGCCTGCGGCGGCTGCGTACCGACTACGTCGACGTGTACTGGGCACACCTGCCGGACAGCCTCACCCCAGTAGACGAGATCATCGCCGGCTTCGACGACCTCACGCGTGCCGGGAAGATCCTGCACGGCGGCCTGTCCAACTTTCCCGCCTGGCGGGTGGCGACCGCCGCGACCATCGCCGAGCTACGCGACCGGGCGCCCGTCGTCGGCCTGCAGACCGAGTACAGCCTCGCCGAACGCACCGCTGAACGGGAACTGTTGCCGATGGCCGAGGCGTTCGGCCTCGGCGTCGCCTTGTACGCCCCGCTCGCAGGCGGGCTGCTCACCGGCAAGTACCGCCATAGCGACGAGGGACGCCTCAGCACGCAGGGCGGCGGCGTACGCATCGAGGACGGCGAGCAGAAAACCGCGATCCTCGACACCGTCCTCGCCATCGCTGCCGAGACCGGGGCCACGGCCACCCAGGTGTCGCTGGCGTGGCTACACACCCGCGCCGCACGCGCCGCGACCGCCCTGATCCCCGTCATCGGCCCACGCACCACCGCGCAACTAGGCGAGTACCTCGACGCGCTCGACCTCAACCTGTCCGGCGAACACTACGACCGACTCGAACAGGTCAGCGCTGTCCCGCTCGGCAGCCCGCACGAAACAGCCGCCGCCGCCCTGCCGACAAGCCTCGGCGGCGACGTTCGCCGCGTGCGCCGCCACCCCGTGGCCGTGGTCTGACGCCACTGCAGTTCCACACTGGTACGCCGCCGGCCCGATCAGGATCGTGCCCGATTTCCTCAATCAATGAGAGCAATATGTGATGCCCTCGCAAACATGGGACAGGAAAGGAACAGTGAGAACCATGGTCATCAAGGCAAGGTCAGCTTCGCTGGATCACGCGGAGCGCGTTGCCGACTCGCTGCGTCGTTCGATCAGACACGCGGAGTCGGAATACATCGTCCCGTTCTCGCCCGAGACCGTTATGGCGACGGTTTCGTCGGACGCCTCGCTCGTTCGGTCCGACTCCCTTGCCTGGGTCGTCCCGAAGTTCGGCGAAGACGGCAAGCTCTCGCTCGAGATTGCGAGCGACCGGGACGGGGTGACCAAGCACTACACATGGGTTCAAGAGGCCGGTGAACGGGATCGCTACGACCTGAACGCGAGACTGGCGACGGACTGGTGGGTCATCTGGGACTCGCAGTGGAAGGGTGTCTCGCCGTTCACCCGTGAACGCGTGGAGACCGAGGCGTTCTCGCTGCACTTCACTGACGGGGACGGCATCAGTGGAGAGATGACCTCGCTCGGGCTCACTCCGCCCCTTCGGCAGACACACGCCGAGCGGGTGCAGTTGTTCAAGGACTACTTCACAGCTGTTGAATCGAACAACGTCGACCAGATCTTACGCCTGTTCACGGAGGAGCATTACGTCGGTTCGGCCGTTCGGCGCTACTTCGGTGGCATGCGCCACGAACTGGCTGTTCTCCCGAACCTGTCAGACCTGCGTTTACACTACGAGGAGTTCCACCAGGCGGCCAGCGTCACGGAGGCGATCGTGACGAACTGGTACATCAAGGATTGGTACCTGTTTGCCGAGGTGCTCTGGCGCCTCAAGCTGCGCGACGGATCACGGATGCGCATGTCGACAGCAGAGGTCATGCTCCTCGGGCCGGATGGACGGCTCGCCGGCCGATTGGGGCACGGAACGCGCCTGGAGCCTCTGAGCAACGGCTGAGGTGCGTCGGCGTCGTCCGGGCCCAGGCTTATCCACGAGAGTCCAAAAACGGACGGCGATGTCGAGAACCCGCGTCCGGCTCCGTCCCCGGGGTGAACGCGACCACAATGGGTCGCACGAGCACCGAGGAGAACCACGATGGCCAAATACCTGCTGCTGAAGCACTACCGCGGCGCCCCGGCTTCGGTCAACGACGTGCCGATGGACCAGTGGAGCCAGGAGGAGATCTCGGCGCATGTGCAGTACATGAACGACTTCGCGGCCCGGCTGGAGAAGACAGGTGAGTTCGTCGACGGTCAGGCGCTCGCCCCCGAGGGAGCGTGGGTCCGCTACGACGGTGAGGGGCGCCCGCCGGTCACCGACGGACCGTTCGCGGAGACCAAGGACCTCATCGCCGGCTGGATGATCATCGACGTCGACAGCTACGAGCGCGCCGTCGAGCTGGCCGGGGAGCTGTCGGCCGCCCCCGGGGCGGGCGGCAAGCCGATCCACGAGTGGCTGGAGGTGCGCCCGTTCCTGGCCGCGCCTCCCACCATCACGGAGTGACGTCACCGGTGGACGAGGTCCTGCTCAGGAGCCTCACGCCGAGCGTGCTCACCGTCCTCGTCCGCCGCGGAGCCGACTTCGCGGCGGCCGAGGACGCCGTGCAGGACCTTCGCGGCGGCCGAGGACGCCGTGCAGGACGCTCTGGTCGAGGCGCTCCGGGTCTGGGCGGCCGACCCGCCGCGGGATGCCAAGGGCTGGCTGGTCACCGTGGCCTGGCGCAAGTTCCTCGACGCGACCCGCGCCGACGCCGCCCGCCGCCGGCGTGAGGACCGCGTCGAGGAGGAGCCGGCGCCCGGGCCGGCGCCCGCGGTGGACGACACGCTCCAGCTCTACTTCCTGTGCGCCCACCCGTCGCTGACCCCGGCATCGGCGGTCGCGCTCACGCTGCGCGCCGTCGGCGGACTGACCACCCGCCAGATCGCCGAGGCCTACCTGGTGCCCGAGGCGACCATGGCGCAGCGCATCAGCCGGGCCAAGCGCACCGTCTCCGGCGTGCGCTTCGACCGGCCCGGCGACGTCGCCACCGTGCTGCGCGTCCTCTACCTCGTCTTCAACGAGGGCTACTCCGGCGACGTCGACCTCGCCGCCGAGGCCATCCGGCTCACCCGGCAGCTCGCGGCCCGCATCGACCACCCCGAGGTGGCCGGGCTGCTCGCCCTTATGCTGCTCCACCAAGCCCGGCGTGCCGCCCGGACCGCGTCCGACGGCAGCCTGGTGCCGCTCGCCGAGCAGGACCGCGGCCGGTGGGACACTGCGTTGATCGCCGAGGGCGTCGGGATCCTCCAGGCGGCCCTCGCCCGCGACCGGCTGGGCGAGTTCCAGGCCCAGGCCGCCATCGCGGCACTCCACGCTGACGCGCCCGCCGCCGAGGAGACCGACTGGGTGCAGATCGTCGAGTGGTACGACGAGCTCACGCGACTGACCGACAGCCCGGTCGTCCGGCTCAACCGCGCGGTCGCCGTCGGGGAGGCCGACGGACCGCGCGCCGGCCTGGCGGCGCTCGCGGCGCTGGACGCCTCACTGCCCCGCCACGCCGCGGTGGCGGCATACCTCCACGAGCGCGACGGCGACCTGGCGACGGCGGCACGGCTGTACGCCGAGGCGGCCCACAAGGCACCCAACCTCGCCGAGCGCGACCACCTGACGCGCCAGGCCGCCCGGCTCAACGCCCGCCGATGTCGCTGACGGTTCGCGCTCGGATTTTCCCGCGGCACTGGGCGTGCCCCCGTGGCCAGAGCGGTCGCCTCACAGTGAGTGGGCGGGTCAAGACCGTGACTCAATGGTGTCGCCCCGGTCGGCGGCTGGCACACCGCGACCGTCATGCGGCACCCCCTCGTACGGACGGCGGATCGTCGTGGGCTGCCGCGCTCGACCAGGCGGCGGCACGCCTTCACCCATCCGGCCACCCGGCTGCGGACCCGACCGTCGTCCCGTCGGTCCGCGTCCCCGGGCCGCAGCATCGACGGCGGTTCTCGACGACGCCGGTCGTAGCAGGTCGATGATCCACCGCGATATCGGAACGTGTGCTGGTAACTCCTGACAGCTGGGCACGCCGCCCACGTCTCCCGGAGGGGCTCATGCGTACGTCTCCGCCAGCGGTGCTGGCCGCCGTCGTCATGCTCGCCGGGTGCGCGTCCCCACCCCCGCGTGAGCTCACGCCCCCGCCGCCCACCGTCTCGACGGCATCGCCATCGCCCACACCCACCCCGACGACTCGGACGAGCGGGATCGCGCGGCTCGTGGGCACCTGGGTGGCCACCGGCACCAGCGATTTCGGCACGGCGGAGCTCGTCTATCGGTTCGCCGCCGACGGCACCTACAAGCACGCGTCGGTCGTCATGCAACCCAGGCCCGCCGGGGTGTTCAGCTTCACCGTCGCAGCCAAGGGAAGGGCCACGGTTCGGGGTGACACCCTGACCCTGCGCCCCACGTGGGGAACCAGGACGCTGAAGGATCCCGAGGACCCCTCGCGTGACTACGCGCGTCCCCTGTCGTCACTCGCCCCGGAGCGCTACCGGATGCAATGGTCCGGCACCGCTCTGATGCTGACCGGCAAGAACGGCTCCCCGCTGCACTTCGAGCGGCAGGACTGACCCGGTGGCGCGCAAGGCGAAGCGCGGCGGCGTGCCGACGACGCGCCCCCGCGCCAGCGACGCATCACGGCTCGTCAAAGGCCTGCGACGGCTCCGCCGGAACCTGGGCGATCCCGCGAACCTGCTCCAGCTCGTGATCGCCCTCCTGGTAGCGCTGCCGGTGCTCGCCGGCGCGCTGCTGTCTTCGCAGGCCTCCGATGACTGGCAGCGGGCGCTGCGCGACGACATCAAGCGCTCCGCGGCTGCCCTCGAGGACATCCGGTTCGTCTACACCGACGAGGCCAGGCCGGCCTTCCGGATCGCGATGGCCGAGGTGCGGGCGGAGGAACTGGAGCTTGAGGCCGGGAGTGCGGCGGCCCGGTTCGAGGCGGGCACCGAGGCCCAGACGGCCGCCCAGCTCCGCTTCGCCGAGCGCGGCAAGGGCACGCTCGTGGACGGCGACCGCTACCAGGCGCCCGACCACTCCTTCGACCTTCCGCGCCGCCTCGCCGACATGCGCGCCCGGCACCCCGGCCTCGTGCGTCTCGATCCCGACGCGGGCCAGCGGGCGGGCGACGAGACGAGCAGACGGGCGTTCCTGCTCTCCTGCCTGGTCTTTCCGCTGGTGGCCGGTTACCTGCTGCTGCAGGTGCGGATGGTGCGCCGCCGTACAGGACGCCGACGTTCCCAGGACGCTGGGCTGATCCCGGAGCCGATCCGGCAGGACGCGCGCCGCGTGTCCGTCAGCGTGGCGCTGCTGGCCTGGATGACGCTCACCCTGATCGCGCCGCTCCAACTGCTGGCGAACAACGGCGAGCAGCGCGAACACGCCATGGCTGCCCGCTACGCCAACCGCCTCTCGGCCACGATCGAGGCGAGCGGCATCGTGGCCTCGTTCGGGGCGGACGCCCGCAGGATGGCCAGGGACCTGGGCGTCCGGTCGGCCACCAGGCAGTACGTCCTGATCGACGCGACCGCGGCGGAGTCGGCGCAGCACTCACCGGTCGCCGCGGCCGATGAACGCACCGCCGCCCGCTCGGAACGGCTGGTGCGGACCATGGGCAGAATTCCCGGATCCGCCGACGGAGTCGACCCCGCCACTCGCGCCCTGCTCGCCGGAGACAAGCAGGACCTGGACCGCCTGTCGCGCGACCAGGCACGCCACGCGGATCTCGCGGACAGCGCCGGCACCCGCAACACGCGACTGACCGTCGCCATCCTGTTCGCGGCGTTCGCGCTGAGCCTGGCGTCGTTCGCGGGCTCCGTGCAGGTCAAGCGGCGGGAGCGGCTCTGGCGGGTGTGGTCACGCTGGATGCTGGCGATATCGGTGGTGATCACCGTGGCCGCTTACCTCGCTTAGATTACGACGCAACTTGATCAATGGCCGCTCTGGCCGCACCTCGGCTGGACCCGATCCAGCGGCGCCGTCCCCCGACCCCGTGGAGGTGCGCGCTGACCGCCCCGCTGACCCCGACCTGCCAGGTCGCTCTCATCGACACCCAGGAACGGGCGTGTCGGATCAGGTGTCGCCGCGCTCACCCCGGCCCACGCCGCGAACTCGGCGCTGATGGGCCCGGTCAGCTCATCGGGCGGCGTTTCCACTGGGCGGTCAGCTCGGTCAGGCTGCCGCATCCCGTCTTCTCGAGGACGCATGTGAGGTGCTTGTCGACCGTGCTCTCGCTGACGTTCAGCCGCCGCGCGATCTGCTTGTGGTCTTCCCCGAGCACCACCAGTTCGGCCACGTCGCGCTCACCTGAGCTGAGGTCCCGCCCGAAGGCTGGCGGCACGAGGTTCGTGTCGAAGTATGGGCTCAGCAAGGGGCCCAGCGTAGCCGCCATCAGCAGGTCGCCCGGCTCGATGGCGCGCCTGTCACCGTCGAACGGCACCCCCAGTGTGCTGACCGCGCCCGTGGCCCGGGACCTGACGACGACCTTCAGCATGTCGTCGATGCCGTTGCGGTGCAGGAATTTGTCGGCGAAGTCCCGCTCCGGATCGGTCGCCCGCAGGCGGAGCCGTCCGAGGGTCGCCACACCGTGGCGGCTCAGGCAGGCGACCCCGCCGCGCGAGGCGAACGGATTGTTCCAGCGCCAGCGCTCGACGTATTCCTCCACGAAGTCCGGCCGGAACATGGTGAGGTACTGCTCGTCGCCATCGGTTCCCAGCGCCAGATACGCTGGGTTCTCGGCCACGAACGCGTCGATCCACCCGAGATGGACGGCCAGGGCCTCGACGAGCACCGGATAGAGCTCCCCCTCCCGAGCCCCCGCCACTTGCTCCAGCACGTTGATGAGTTTTCGGTATTCCAGCTGTTCCACTGATCCGCCATCGCACTCGTTCATCGCTTCGGAGGGCAGCCAGCAAGGTGGGCTGCGGCGTCTCAAGGATTCCGTAACGGGCGACCGTTCATCCATTACTTGACCAAGGAATCCACTTCAAAGTCCCATGTCCCAGGGCACTTCCCGGTCGCGGGTTATGGCAGATCCGGCAAATGCCTCAATCGGCGGCCACGCTATCTGCCGGTGCGGTATCCGTCGTGATCGCGGCTCTCTGGGCCGCCGACGACGCGCTGCGCGACTACTTCGCCGAGCGTCGCCGGCGCTGGCCGCACACCGCCAACCCGCGCGTCCTGATCTCCCGCCCCATCGCCGCCGGAATCGAGCGGCGGGGTGCGGGCAGCAGCGCTGCTTGGCCAGGACCGGCACGGACACGGGCATGCCAAGCTCAAGGCATGGCCGCTGAGGACCGCACACGTTGTCGCGCCTGCTGCAGAAACCTCGCCATCGGCAGCTTCCCGGACGGCGGCTTGGGCCGCTGCCACCCCAGCCGGTCGGCGATCGCGCGCCGACTTTCCCACGCACGGTAGAAGCGCGCCGCGATGGCCCCCAGCGGCCCGTTGGAGTAGTTCTCCTGGAACACCGTCACCCCGTCTGTGCCGCCGACGGCGAAGGTCAGCCGGTGGGGACGCAGCTCGACACCGTTGACCCCACAGGCTTCGAACCCGAGCGCGAGTTCCAAGGCCAGCGTGCACTGCAACCACCAACTGCGGTCAGGGTTCAGCGAGCATCCCAGGGACCAGGCGGTGATCTCCACCAGGTCTCCCCCCACCACGTCAACCTGATGCCGATACCGGGCAGCCTCGGAGGACGACGTTCTTCCAGCTCACGGCCCGTCCGGACAGCGCTGATGCGTGGCACCACCAGGTTCGTGGTGATGGCGCGGACGCTGGTCTGGTGTTCGCGTGCCGCTTCGTCCCGATACCGCTGGTTGAGGGGGTGGCCGACGCTCAGGACGCTTGGCTGAGTCGCATCGACTGACGAAGAGCCGCCGGTCGTAGAGGCGCGGGTGATGGCTGCCGCGCCTCTCGATCGCGCGCAGAAGTGCGGCCCCTCGCCCGGCAGGAGGGCGAGGGGCCGTGCGGAGGGTGGCTAGTTCAGGCCGTTGCTGATCGCGGAGATCAGCTCGCCGTTGGCCGTGTCACCGCTGGTCTCCCAGAAGAAGGCGCCGGCCAGCCCCTGCTTGTTGGCGTAGGACATCTTCCCGGCGATGGTGGCGGGGGTGTCGTAGCCCCACCACTGCCCGTTGCAGAACGCGTAGGCGGTGCCGCCGACGGTCCCGGTCACCGGGCACTTGGACTTGAGGACCTTGTAGTCCTCGATGCCCGGTTCGTACGTGCCGGGCGCCGGGCCGGTCGCCTTGCCGCCCGGCTCCTTCTGGGTGACGCCGGTCCAGCCACGGCCGTAGAAGCCGATGCCGAGCAGCAGCTTGTTCGACGGGATGCCGATGCCCTTGAGCTTCTGGATGGCCTTGTCCCCGTAGAAGCCCGCCTGCGGGATACCGGGGTAGGAGGTCAGCGGCGCGTTCGGCGCGGTCGGGCCTTCCTTGGCCCAGGCGCCGAAGTAGTCGTAGGTCATCGGCATGTAGAAGTCGAGGTACCGCGCGGCCCCCGCGTAGTCCGCGGCGTCGATCTTGCCGCCGTCGGTGCCGTCGGCCGTGATGGCGGCGGTGATCAGGCTTTTGGCGCCGAACTGGGCGCGCAGCGCCTGGATCATGTTCTTGAACGCGGCCTTGCCGCTGGTGTCGCACGTCTCGCCGCAGGCGTTCGGGTACTCCCAGTCGATGTCGATGCCGTCGAACACGTCGGCCCAGCGCTTGTCCTCGACCACGTCATGGCAGGACTGGGCGAAGGCCGCGGGGTTCTTGGCAGCCTCGGTGAAGCCCTTGGAGTAGGTCCAGCCGCCGAAGGAGAAGATCACTTTGAGACCCGGGTACTTGGCCTTGAGCTTGCGCAGCTGGTTGAAGTTGCCGCGCAGTGCGCCCGCGTCCCAGGTGTCGGCCTTGCCGTCGACGCTGTCGGCGGCGCTGTAGGCCCTGTCGTAGTCGGCGTAGGTGTCGGAGAGAGCGCACTTGCCGCCCGTGACGTTGCCGAAGGCGTACAGGATGTGGGTGAGCTTGCCCGCCGAGCCGTTGGTGACCAGGTTCTTGACGTGGAAGTCGCGCTTGTAGGTGCCCCAGTTCGTGAAGTATCCGACGACCTTCTTGCCGCCCGGCCCGGACGTCGGGGTGTCCGTGGGAGTGGGCGTCGGAGTCGGAGTCGGCGTCGGCGTCGGCGTCGGCGTCTTGGTGGCGGTCGGCGAAGGAGTGGGGGTCTTGGGCGGGGTGTCGTCCGAGCCGCCCGCGCACGGGGCGCCGTTGATCGTGCAGTTCTTCACCGAGGTGATCCCGCCCGGCGAGCCGACCAGCCCGAAGCTCGTGTCGGCCCCGGCGGCCAGCGCCGAGTTCCACGACTTGCCGGTGAACGTGTAATGGTCACCGTCCTTGGTCATCTCGGCGTCCCACGCCGAGGTGATCTTCCCGGTGGGGAGGTCGAACTCGACCGTCCATTTGTCAAGCGCGCTCGACCCCGCCTTCACGGTGACGGTGGCCTGGAATCCGGAGCCCCAGTCAGCGGTGGACTTGAAAGTCGCGGTGGCAGGGGCGGCGGCGGCCTCGGCCGTGCCGTACCCGACCATCAGCGCGGCGATCGAGCCGACGATGAGAAGTCGTTTCAAGGGATGCCTCTCCAAATCTAGCCTTGCCCCCGGCAATAGGAAAGTTTCCTATTAATGGATCGGGAGCGTAGGCACGCCGGAGAGGCAGGTCAACGGGGTCCAGGCCCCGTTAAGGCGCGCTTGAGTCTCCCTTAAGCAGCCGCACCGCGCCGAGCGGCCGGCCGCCCGTGGCGAGGGAGACCAGCCGCAGTAGGCGTCTTGGTTCAGCGGTCCACGTGCAGCTGGCCGAACTCGATCTGCGGGGTGCCGCCGTCGAAGTTGCGGTCCACCTCGGCCCGCTCGGCCGCGTTCGGGTTCGGGTTCGTGCAGCTCACCCCGGCGCTGGAGCCGGACATCAGGTCGGAGCAGCGGCCGGTGCGCCGGTCGGGCAGTCCCAAGATGTGGCCGATCTCGTGGGCGGCGATGCGCACCGGGTGATGGCCCTGGGAGGTGGCTTGCCTGCCCATCCAGATGGTGCCGCGGCCGAGGCTGGTGGGCTGGGCGCGGGGCCAGCCGTTGTCGGCCAGGACGACGAAGTGGGCGGGGGTGCCGGCGACGAGGCGGACGTTCGTGACACTGGAGTTCCAGATCTGCGCGGCCTGGTCCACCGCGCCGCGGAACTCGGCCGCCCGACTGGCGTCGTACCGGAGGACCCTGACCAGGGACGCGGCCTGCGCGGGCGAGGTGGCCAGCAGGAAGGCGAGGGTGAGGACGAGAGAGAGCGCGAGACGTAAGGGGTTGGGCATCGTGTCTCCTCGGACAATGGGGGGTGCTGTCACAGTAGGCGTGACAGGGCTGTCTGGGGACAAGTCAGGTTCCACCTATCACGGTGGTATGGATCAGCCGCGGCTGGTGCGTCCGATGAGTTTCGCCGCTCCCGCCGGTCTGTATCGGCGAGCATCGACGAAGGAGTGACAGATGACCGAGCCGAAGACCCGCATCCTCGACGTTCCAGGCGCTGCCCTGCGCTACGACGTGCGGGAGGCCGCGGCGGGCACCGCCCCGATCCTGCTGATGATCGGGTCGCCGATGGACGCCAGTGGCTTCACCAGCCTGGCCGGGCACTTCCCGGACCGGACGGTGGTGACCTACGACCCGCGCGGGATCGGGCGGAGCGAGCGGATCGCCGGCGCCGGCGAGGCCACGCCCGAACAGCACGCGGACGACCTGCACCGGCTGATCTCCACGCTGGGCGGCGAGCCGGTGGACATCTTCGCCAGCAGCGGCGGGGCCGTCAACGGGCTGGTGCTGGTGGCCCGGCACCCGGAGCAGGTGCGTACGCTCGTGGCGCACGAGCCGCCGGCCGCCCAGGCCCTGCCCGATCGCGAGCAGGCGCTGGCGGCGGTGGTGGACATCCGCCGGACGTACGAGCGGGACGGCTTCGGCCCGGCGATGGTGAAGTTCTTCGCGGTCACGAGCCTGCGGGGCGAGGTTCCGGCCGACTTCGCCGATCAGCCCGTACAGAGTCCGGCCGAGATGGGGCTACCGACGGAGGACGACGGCTCCCGTGACGACCCGTTGTTCGGGCAGAACCTCATCACGTGTACGCACTACGAGCACGACTTCGACGCGTTGCGCGCGGCGTCGACCCGCGTCGTCGTCGGCGTGGGAGCCGAGTCGGAGGGCGAGATGGCCCACCGCGGGGGCCTGGCCGTCGCCGAACGGCTCGGCACGACGGCCGTGACCTTCCCCAGCCACCACGGCGGGTTCATGGGTGGCGAGTTCGGCATGCGGGGCGACCCTGACGCCTTCGCGGTCACGCTACGCCAGGTCCTCACCGAGGCCCAGGACTGAGGCCGACGCGGCTCGGAGGTGGGGTGCAGCGGGCACGGGGATCTTGTGCTTCGCTCGGGACTGGTCAATAGTTGAGCAATAGCGGTCAGATTCGGTCGGAACTGGCGATCGGATCTGAATGAGCCGGGTGTAGCCCGGTCGCCCTCCCCCCGAGCGCACTTGAGGTGACCATGAGACGCACGGCTGCGGCGCTCTCGATGCTCGCGGCGCTGGTCGCGCCGACCGCGCTGATCCCCGAGCCGGCCGGTGCCGCGCCGAAGGCGCCCCTCCAGGTGTATCCGGAGGTCGGCAAGGGCACCGCCTTCCTGGACCACCGGGCGATGCTGTCCGGCTACGCCGAGCCGGAGTGGTACGAGGCCAACGTCCCGTTCCTGGAGGTGCCCGACCGGGAGATCCAGGACGTCTACTACTACCGCTGGAGCACCTACAAGCGGCACATCCGCTACACCGACTCCGCCACCGGTCACGTCATCACGGAGTTCCACCACGCCCCCGGCTACGCCGCGCCGCTCGGCGGCATCGTCGCCGCCGCGGGCCAGCACGTGTACGAGGGCCGCTGGCTGCGCGACCGCCGCCCGGTCGACGACTACCTCACCTACTGGCTGCGGGGGCCCGGCGCCGGGCCCAAGCCGAAGGAGGACTTCGTCAACAAGGACACGGACGACTGGGCGCACCAGTACTCCTGGTGGGCGGCCGACGCCGCCTACCAGCGCGACCTGGTCACCGGCGACTCGGGCCTCGTCGAGGACCTGCTGCCCGACCTGGTCCGCCAGTACGACAAGTGGGGCGGCCAGTACGACGACGACCTGGGCCTCTACTGGTCGGTGCCGGTGTGGGACGCGATGGAGTTCACCGCCTCCTCGTACGAGACCGACCCGGCCGACCCCTACCACGGGGGCGCCGGCTACCGGCCCACGCTGAACGCCTACCAGTACGGCGACGCCAAGGCCATCGCCGCCATCGCCAGGATGCGCGGTGACGGGGCGCTGGCCAGGGCGTTCGAGAGGCGGGCCGGCTCGCTGCGCGACGCGCTGCACCGCCACCTGTGGGACCCCGAGCGGTCGTTCTTCTACCACAAGGCCCGTGCCGACCTGGACCCTCAGCGGCGGCTGGTCTCGGCCAGGGAGCAGATCGGGTTCGTGCCGTGGGCGTTCGGCATGGCCAGGCCTGGCACCGAGCGGGCGTGGGCGCAGCTGCTGGACCCGCGGGGCTTCGCCGCGCCGTACGGGCCGACGACGGCCGAGCGGCGCAGCCCGCTGTTCATGAAGGACGCGCTGCGCGGCTGCTGCCGCTGGAACGGGCCGAGCTGGCCGTACTCCACCTCGACCACGCTCACCGCGATGGCGAACCTGCTCAACGACCGCGACCAGGACGCGGTCACCGCCGGCGACTACTACCGGGTGCTGCGCGGTTACGCGCTCACCCAGTACAAGGACGGCCGGCCGTACGTCGCCGAGGCGCACCACCCCGACGAGCCGCGCTGGATCTACGACAGCCGGGGGCACAGCGAGCACTACAACCACTCGACCTTCAACGACCTGGTCATCAGCGGCCTGATCGGGCTCCGCCCGCGGGCGGACGGCAAGGTCGTGGTGAACCCGCTGGTCCCCGCAGGGTGGGGCCACTTCGCGCTGGAGAACGTGCCCTACCACGGGCACAACGTGACGGTCCTGTGGGACCGCGACGGCACCAGGTACGGCCAGGGCGCGGGCCTGCGCGTCTACGTGGACGGCGAGGTCGCCGCCGTGCGGCCCGGACTCGGCGAGCTGACTGCCCGGGTGCCGGCGGCCGTCGCGCCGGACCGCTCCTCGCGGCCGAGCAACGACGCCGCGAACCCGTACCGCACCGGCCATCCCAAGCCGTTCGCGTCGTACACCTTCGGCATCGACGACGTGTGGGACGTCGTGGACGGGCGGATCTACTACGACGACATCCCGCACAGCCGCTGGACCAACTACCGCTCCCCGAACGCCGAGGACCATCTCGGCGTGGACTTCGGCGTCCCCACCCAGGTGAGCGACGTGCGGTTCCTCGCCTACGACGACGGCGGCGGAGTGCGGGCGCCGGCGGCGTACCGGCTGGAATTCTGGGACGGCGCGGCGTGGCGTGAGGTGCCGGGCCAGGCGCGTACCCCGGAGCGGCCCGCCGGCGCGGCGCTGAACCGGATCACGTTCCCGGCCCTGACCACGACCCGGATCCGGCTGGTGTTCGGCAACCCGCCCGGCGCGTACGTCGGCGTCACCGAACTGCAGGCGTGGTCGCCCGCGGCGGCCGACACCAGGCTGGACCTGGCCGTCGACCAGAAGGCACGTCCCGCCGAGGTGACGGCCACCTTCGCCAACCGCGCGCGCAGGGCGGCCACCGGGGTCACGATGGCGCTGGCCGTGCCGCCCGGCTGGTCCGCCGAGCCGCTCGGGAGCGCGCGGACGCCCGTGGTGCGTCCCGGTGGCACGTTCGCGGTCCGCTGGCGGGTGACACCGCCGACCGGCGACTCGCCGCGGCCCGGCGCCCACCCGGTGCGCGCCTTCGCGACCTACGACCGTTCGGGGCGGGCCGTGAGCACGTACGGGCAGGTCGAGGTGGCGCTCGACCCGGCAGCGTACGCGAAGGTGGAGGCCGAGGACAGGTTCGCGGTGGACACCTCGGCGAGGTACGCCGTGCACCAGCCGGAAGGCGGCGAGGCGAAGCCGTCGATCGCGGCCGGCGACGGCCGGTACGCGGGCAGCGGCGCGCAGCCGTTCTTCGGAATGGTCGCCGGACCGCTGGGACCGTCGTCGGCCGACGCGATCAGTGTGGTCACCGCCGGGGAGTTCGCGGGCACCGGCGCCCCGGAGGACAGCGTGTTCGTCGGCTGGGTCAAGGACAAGGACAACTACGTGACCGCCTGGTACAACAACACCCGCAAGCAGTCGGGCATCAACGTGCGGGTCGGCGGCCGGTTCCTGGACACCCCCGGTGACGCGGCGGTGACGCTCAAGCCGGGCGACCGGTTCGCGCTGGTGCTGTCGGGCGACGCCATCACCTCCTTCGCCCACACGGCCGGGCAGTGGCGACGCCTCCGCACAGCCGGCATCGGCGACACGCTGGCCACGCCGCGGGCTCGTGAGGGCTTCCGCTACGGCTTCGGTCTGCGCGGCACCTCCGGCACGATCGCGATCGCGGGACTGGAGGGCCGGGCCGGCTAGGCGCGCTCCGTCAATGACGTCAGCCCGCGTTCCCAGCGGACGAGGACGTGCTCGGCCCACAGGCGTTCCAGTCGCAGGGCGCAGGCCGCGCCGTACAGGACGTCTCCGGCCAGCGGCGGGTGTGCTGCGGCGAAGCTCTGGCACAGGTCGTGGGAGGCGATCTGCTCGTGTACGGCGTCGGCTTGCACGTGCTCGTCGTAGAAGCGGGCGGCGGTGTCGTCGCCGCCGAGCCTGCGCAGGCCGGTGGCGTAGTGGCGGTTGGGCAGGGAGGAGGTCATCTCCAGCGCGGCGAGGTGCCCGATCAGGGCGCCGCGCAGTCGCCGGTGCAGGCCGAACAGGGACATCGCGTTGGAGATGGCCAGCGTGATGCCCGGCACGCGGTCGAGGTAGGCGCCGTAGGAGTCGTCCAGGCCGAGGCCGCGCATGGTGGCGCGGAACAGCTCGGAGTGCATGCGCTCGGGGCGGCCGCCGCCGTACTCGTCGGCCTGGATCTCCACCAGCGCCGCCTTCGGCCTGCCCCGCAGCCGGGGGATCGCCCAGCTGTGCGGGTCGGCCTCCTTGAGGTGATAGATCGACCGGTGCACGACGAACTCGCGGAACTGCTGGAGGTCGGCCCGGCGGGCCAGGAAAGTGGATACGGAGGGGCCGTCGTCGGCGGTCAGCTCGTTGAGCGTGCGCCGCACCTCGTCCGGGCCTTCGAGCGGCGGTCGGGGCACGGCCAGCGCGAGCGTCTCCTCGAACCGACGCTCCAGGACCTCCCGCGCGGCCAGCAGCGACGGCGCCCACTCCCAGCGCTCGTCCACGTCGTCAAAGCCCTGGTAGTGCAACTCGTAGCAGGCGAACAGGGCGAGCTGGAAATCGTCATCGCCCAGATCGACACCGGTGACGTCCAGCGAAATCGGGCTCTCGTCCGGCGGACGGGCCAGGCGTTCGAAGAGCGTCGCGGTGACGGGCCCGCATGGAGCGGGGAGCCTCATCGCAGGCTCCCGTCCAGTGGCGCCGCAGCCTTCCCCTATGGCATCAACCGCTGTCACGAGTCCCCCTTCTCGTCCTTCGCCAGTGCCCCCAGCCTGACGCGTCAAACCGGCCCACCGCGGAGCGCCACCGGTCGGGAACGGGCCTTGGCCAGGGCTTTCTCAAGCTCTTTCTCGCAGTGGACCGCGGGCCATCGGCTGGGGAGGCGGGCGCTGCCTCTGCCGCAGGTGTTCCACTGTTCCGGCCGGGAAGAGGGGTGGGATGTGGCATCAGGGAGATGACGTGGTGACGGTTACGCCTTGTGAGGACGGGCCTCTGCTGATCCGCGGGCCGTTCGAGCTGGTGACCGAGGGGGGTGTGCCGATTCCCGCAGGGCGGGCGACGGTCGCGCTGTGCCGGTGTGGACGGTCGGCGGTCAAGCCGTTCTGCGACGGCTCCCACAAGGTGGCCGGCTTCCGGGCGGCCAGCGAGCCTGAGGCTCCGGCCTGACGCAGCCACCGTACGGAGTGAGCCGCCCGGCGAAGCCTGCGCCCGGCGTACGGCACGCCGCCGCACAGGGCCGCCCCGAGCGCGAGCCAGCTGCACGTCGCCCGCTCCAGGATCCAGGCGGGGGCGAACAGCGCCGACGTGCCGGGAAAGACGCACCGGCCCCTCGCCTTGCGTCGCCCCACCTCCGCCAGCCCCACGGCCAGTGCGGCACCGGCTGCCGGCAGGACGTACCGGCGGCGCAGCACGCAGACGGTCAGCGCCGGCAACACGGACAGGAACAGCGCCATGCGGCCGGGCTGTGCCAGATCGTCGTAGGCTTGCCTGACACGCTGGTTCCAGAAGCGGGCGGCGTCGGGCGGCAGCCGCCGGACATAGAGATCCAGCGGGCGCAGCTCCCGGCCGCCGTGCGCGCGGACTGTGCGGATCAGTTCGAGATTCTCGAACAGCACATCACCGTCATATCCGCCCATCCGCTCGAAGAACGAGCGGCGAACGCCGAACGTGCCGGGGTAGTCGGCGCCGAGAGCGCGGTTGAGCAGGGTGCGGGCGGTGTCCCAGCGGGCGTGCCAGGGCAGTCGTGCGAAGTAGTTCTGGGGCCGCACCAGCTCGGCTTCGGCCAGGAGGACCTTCATCCTGGCAAGGGCACGCTCGTCATAGCGGACGTCGTCATCGGCGATGACCACGCGCTCGGCACGCGCCAACCGCATGCCGGTCAGTACGCCACCGACCTTGCCGTTGGCGCAACGGAGATCGGCGGCCGGACGGACATGCGTCACCAGGCCATGCCAGGCGACGGCGTGGCGCTCGAACAGCCACGGGGGAGAACCGTCGATGACGATGACCCGTACGTGGCGGCGCAGAACGCGCAGGTAGGCGGTCAGCTCTTCCAGGCCGGAGTCGTTCTCCCAGCGCAGGGGGAGCACGTAATCCATCATGGTGCCTCCCTCGCGTTCGCCCGCCGGAGGCCCACATGACCACGCCCACCTGGGCGTTCACCCCTCATAGCGATCACACCGTACCCGGACGGGCCAGCACGAAACGGGACGCCGTTGGCGTGAACCGCGCGCCGTTGGGGGCGTCGCCTGATGCCACGGTCGTGGTCAATGCCGCGGTATGCGCGTCCCGGGGATGTGGCAGTATCCCGCGAGTGCGGAACGTTCGGGTAGGTGAGGGTGCGTTGCTCGTGGCGGGGACCACGTCCGACGCGGGCAAGAGCGTGGTGACGGCCGGGATCTGCCGGTGGCTGGCCCGGCAGGGCGTCCGCGTGGCGCCGTTCAAGGCGCAGAACATGTCGCTCAACTCGTACGTCACGGCCGACGGCGCGGAGATCGGCCGGGCGCAGGCGATGCAGGCGCGGGCGGCGGGCCTGGAGCCGGTCGCCGACATGAACCCCATCCTGCTCAAGCCCGGCAGCGACCGCCGCAGCCAGGTGGTGCTGCTCGGCAGGCCGGTCGCCGACGTCGACGCGATGGAGTACGGCGGGCTCAGGGGGTTCCTGCGCGACGCGGCGCTGGAGTCGCTCGGCAGGCTGAGGAGCGCGTACGACGTGGTGATCTGCGAGGGGGCGGGCAGCCCGGCGGAGATCAACCTGCGGCGGGGCGACATCGCCAACATGGGGTTGGCCAGGGCCGCGAACCTGCCGGTCGTCGTGGTGGGCGACATCGACAGGGGAGGGGTGTTCGCGGCGTTCTACGGCACGGTGGGGCTGCTGGACCACGCCGACCAATCGCTTATTTCGGGATTTGTGGTGAACAAGTTCCGGGGCGCACGGGAGCTCCTCGAACCGGGGCTCGACATGCTGCGCGCGGTGACGGGCCGCGAGGTCTACGGGGTGCTGCCCTGGCTGGACGGGCTCTGGCTGGACGTCGAGGACTCCCTGGCCCTGGACGGCCGCCCGGTCGCCGTGGGGGAGCCGCACGGCAGGCGGACGCTGCGCGTGGCCGTGGTGCGGCTGCCGCGGATCTCCAACTTCACCGACCTCGACGCGCTGGCGGCCGAGCCGGGGGTGGCGGTGCGGTTCGTGACGGGGCCGGGCGAGCTGGACGACGCCGATCTGGTCGTGCTGCCGGGCTCGCGGGCCACGGTCGACGACCTCGCCTGGCTCCGGCGTACCGGCCTGGCCGGGGCGCTGGCCGCGCGCGAGGGGCCGATCCTCGGGATCTGCGGCGGCTTCCAGATGCTCGGCCGGGAGATCCTCGACGAGGTCGAGTCGGGCGCGGGACGGGTCGACGGGCTCGGGCTGCTGCCGGTGCGCGTGGAGTTCGCGGCGGAGAAGACGCTCGCGCGGCCGGTCGGCCACGCCTACGGGCATCCGGTCAGCGCGTACGAGATCCACCACGGCGTAGCGACGGTCGAGGGCGGCGAGGCGTTCCTGGACGGCTGCCGCGTCGCGAACGTCTGGGGCACCACCTGGCACGGCGCCCTGGAGAACGACGCCTTCCGCCGGGCCTTCCTGTCCGACGTGGCCGAGCGGGCGGGGCGGGCGTTCGTTCCCGCGCCGGGCACGGACTTCGCCCGGCTGCGGGAGCAGCGCCTCGACGCCCTCGGCGACCTGGTCGAGCGGCACCTCGACACGGCCGCGCTGCTGCGGCTCATCGAGCACGGCCCGCCGCCCGTCCCCACCCTGCCGCCGGGCGCGCCGCCGGCCCCCTATCGCCCGGACTGACCTCACGCGATCCAGGCGATCGGCGGGGTCAGCCGGTTCCGGCCAAGCGATGGGCGCTGATCCAGGCGTCGATGCGCTGCCACTGGTCGTACAGCCAACGGATCCGCGCCTCCCGGTCCCGTGGGATCCGTTCCGCGGACACCCGCCACCACTGCGCGGTGATGTGCGCGGTGAACGGCAGCCTCCGCCACACGTCGCTGATCGTGGCCAGGTCGTCGAGGCCGGTGTGCGCCACGAAGACGACGTCCGCCGACGGGCACGCCTCGATGGCGGCGATGGCGCCGCCCGGCCTCGGCGGCAGCAGGTGGTCCATGTCACGCGCCCGCGCCGCCTCCTCGGCCAGGCCCTTCTCCTCCAGCCGCCGGATCGCCAGTCGCCGGCGGCGGGGCGTGAAGTTCCCGCCCTCGGGGAAGATCACCAACGCGTCGAGCTCGTCCATGGTCGAGGCCAGCCGCCGGATCTCCTGGATGATCCCGTTCTTCCCCGGCCCGCGGGGGACGAAGGCGTTCGGCAGCCGGTTGATCACCACGTCGAGGGAGGGGTCGAGCTGCAGCGCCGCCTTCATCACGATCCGCGGCCGCCTGCCGTACACCGCCAGAAGGTGATGAATCAGCAAGAAGGAGTCGCCGGGGCCGGCGTGCCGCGACAGCACGATCACCGGGCGGGTCTGCCGCGCGGCCCGCTCCGCCGGCGTGAGCGGCGGCTCCTGGATGTCCACGGTCAGCCGGAAGATCCGCACCGCCGCCGCGTACACCTCGGACAGGAACCATCTGATCAGCCCGTAGTGCCGTTCCACATGCCTGTCACGGCCGAACGCGCCGGTCACCCAGAGCCACAGGCACGCGATCAGCACCGCCGACTCAAGCGTCAGCCAGGCGGCCCCGAACCACACGAACCTCAGCCCCCTGCGCTGAGGCGGGGGCAGCCGCAACGAGGTCGCGGCCGTCACCGCGAGCCACAGCGGCAGTGTGACGATCACGAACACGGTCACGACCACGACCAGGGGGGCGAGGACAAGGCGCCGCAGAATGCGCGGTGGAAGCACGTCGGCCTCCCTTGGGACGTACCATCATCCTCCTCTTGTCCGCAGGTAGTGGGAAGAAGCCTCGTAAGCGCGTTCGATGTACCGCGAGATCTGCGACAGGTCGCGGTAGCGCAGCGGCGAGAGCGGCCGCGGCGTCCCCGCCGGCATGACGTGCACCTCCACGCCCGGCGGCAGCGTGGCCATCTCCTCGGCGAACCGGTGCCTGCGCGCGATCTCGAACGCCACCATGCCCACCTCCCACGGCCGCCGCGGCACGGTCAGCGGGCGCTCGATCCGCCCGACATGCAGGACGTACACGCGCGTGGCCCCCATCAGGACGGCCCGGCCGACGGGGATGCTGTGCACCAGCCCGCCGTCGAAGAAGTGCTCGCCCTCGATCGGCACCGGCGGCAGCAGGCCGGGCACCGCGCACGAGGCCAGCACCGCGTCCACCACCGGCCCGCTGGTGAACCAGTGAGCCGCGGCCCTCTCGACCGAGGCCGCCACGCACTGGAACGGCACCGGCAGCTCCTCGATCAGCGTGGCCGGCACCATCTGGCGCAGCAGGCTCCGCAGCGGGTCCATCGGGTGCAGGTGCGTGCCGGTACGGGCCAGCGTCGACAGGCGGGTGACCCACGAGCCGGCGAAGGCCGTGCGCACGACGTCCGAACGCCACAGCGACGCCAGCCTCGGCACGGCGGCGCCGGGGTCGGCGGCGATCAGCACCCCGTTCAGCGCCCCCACCGACGTGCCGATCACCAGGTCCGGCACGACGCCGGCCTCGTCGAGCGCCTTGAGCATGCCCACCTCGTGCGCGCCGAGCAAGCCGCCGCCACCGAGCACGAACGCAGTCTCCACCTGTCCACCTTCGCAGCATCAGGGCTGTGCGGTCTGTGTCCGGGCAGGTGCGGCCGCGACGTCCACGGCGGCGGCGGTGAGCGTGAGCACCGGGAGGATCGCCCTGGACGGCACCCGGTAGACGCCCCGCTCGGGCTGCTCGACCAGCCCTGCCGAGGTCAGCGTCTTGAGGTGGTGATAGAGCTGCCCCTGCGAGGGCACGTGCAGCACGCCCTGGAGCTCGGCGACGGGGCGCGGGCCGGAGACGAGCAACTGCAGGATGCGCAGCCGGGCCGGGTGGCCGGCCGCCGCGAGGACGGCGGAGGCACGCGTGACGTCCCCGGTGGTGGGCTCCCCAGCGGCCCGCGTGCCGCGCGCCGCCTCCAGGGCGAAGACCCGGGCCTCCAGATCCGCCAGGCGTTCCTCGATGCTGCTCACGCCTGCAAGGTACCGGCCGGACCGGAATTCCGGAGTAACGAGATTGCCGGATGCCGGAAAGGAATCCACCCGCGCGACTGCCGGAACGCCCCCCTGACACCGCGCCGCCGGGTCGTCACCATGACTGGCATGACAGCAGTGGTGCAGGCCGAAGGTCTGACGAAGTACTACGGCAGGCGCCGAGGGCTGGAAGACCTCACGCTCGACATCCAGCCGGGCGAGATCTTCGGCTACCTCGGGCCGAACGGCGCGGGCAAGACCACGACGATCAGGCTCCTGCTCGACGTGATCAGGCCCACCAGCGGCCAGGTGCGGGTGCTCGGCGCGGACTCCCGGGAGGCGGCGGTCCGGGCCAGGATCGGCTACCTGCCCGGCGAGCTCGTGCTCGAAGGCCGCGAACGGGCCCGCGACTACCTGGAGTTCCTCGGCAGGACACGGGGCGGGGTGCCGCCGGGCCGCGTCGCCCAGCTGGCCGAGCGGCTCGACGCCGACCTGTCGGTGCCGATGCGCAAGCTCTCCAAGGGCAACAGGCAGAAGGTCGGGCTGATCCAGGCGTTCATGCACGAGCCCGAGCTGCTCATCCTCGACGAGCCGACCGGCGGCCTGGACCCGCTGGTGCAGCAGGAGTTCCTGGCCATGGTCCGCGAGGTGCGCGCGTCCGGCCGTACGGTGCTGATGTCCTCGCACGTGCTCGCCGAGGTCGAGCACGTCTCGGACCGGGTCGGCATCGTCCGCGCCGGCCGCCTGGTCGCCGTGGAGAACGTGGCGACGCTGCGCGAGAAGGCGGTGCGCCGGGTGGAGCTCCATTTCGACGCGCCGGTGCCGCGCGAGGCGTTCGAAGGGCTGCCGGGCGTGCGTGACCTGCGCGTGGAGGGCGCCAGCGTGCGCTGCACGATCGACGGCAGGCCGGACCCGCTCATCAAGGCCGCCGCCCGATTCACCGTCGTGCACATGGTCAGCGCCGAGCCCGACCTGGAGGAGATCTTCCTCACCTACTACAGCGAGGAGGGCAGGAACCATGATCTCCAAGTCTCTTCGTGACCACCGTCGGGCGCTGATCGGGTGGGTGATCGGGCTCAGCGCGTTCCTGTCGATGTACGTGGGGGTCGTCTACCCGAGCATCGTCGAGGACCCGGCGACCTACAGCGCGCAGGCCGTCGCCAAGTATCCCGGCGCGCTCAAGGACCTGATGGGCGGCCTCCAGGACTTCGCCACCGCGCCCGGCTACCTGCAGACGGTCGTCTACCAGATCCTGCTGCCGGTCCTGTTCATCGTCTGCGCGATGGTCCTGGCCAACCGGTCGCTCGCCGGGCCGGAGGAGTCGGGCACGTTCGAGCTGATCGTCACGCTGCCGATCGACCGCAGGCGGCTCGTGCTGCAGCTCTTCGCCGCCATGGCGCTCGGCCTGCTGGCAGTGGCCGCCGTGACGCTGGCGGTCGCGTGGGCGCTGGCCCGGTCCGTGGACATGGACGTCCGCTTCGACCGCATCATGGCCGCCCACATCGGGGTCTACCTGCTGGCGCTGTTCTTCGGCACGCTGACGCTGGCCGTCGGCGCCGCCACCGGGCGCAAGGCCGTCGCCTCGGCGGTTCTCGGCGTCTGGGCCGTGCTCGGCTACATGGTCGTCACGGTCGGCAAGAACGTGGACGCCGTCTCGTGGCTCAAGTGGGTCTCGCCGTTCCACTACTACGCGGAGGGCAGGCCCCTCTACGAGGGACTGCCGGTGGGGGACTACCTTGTGCTGGCAGGGGCGGTGGCGGTGCTCGCGCTCACCGCCGTCCTCTCCTTCGACAGGCGTGACGTAGGAGTCTGATGGTGGCCTCAGAGGTGCCCGCCGGCCTCCTCGGCGGGCACTTAACGGTGCTGGCCGGGGCAGCCGCCACGGGGCGGATGCCGGACCGGGCCGCGCTCGACGCCTACCGGGAGGCGGGCATGCGGGCCGCGGAGCTGGGCGTGCCGCTGCGGGCGCTCGTCGACGCCGCCCTGTCGGCCGCCGCCCAGGACACCGACGGCTCCGCCGTGCTTGCCGCGCTGCGTATGGCGGTGTCGGCGCTGATGGAGGGGTACGAGCGGGCGCAGCTCGCGGCGATCCGCGAGGAGGAGGCGGCACGCAGGGAGTTCGTCGAGGACCTGCTGCTCGGCCGGGCCGAACGCCTTGCCGAGCGGGCCGAACACTTCGGGCTGCGGCTCGCCGAGTCGTACCAGGTGGCCGTCGCCCGCGGGCTGAAGGACGGCGAGCAGGACCGCATCGAGCGCGACCTGGTCGCCCGCTTCGGCTCGCACAACGTGCTCGTCGCCGTCCGCGACGGCCTGCTCGTCTGCGTCGTACCGGCCACCCTGCCGGCGGCGGTGGGGGAGTTCGCCCACCACGTGCGCTCCCGCTTCGCGCCCGGCTGGCGGGTCGGCGTCGGACGGCCGCAGCGCGGGCCCGGCGGCGTCGTCGCCTCCTACCGGGAGGCGGCCGGAGCGCTCGACCTGGCCGACCGGCTCGGGCTCCGGCTGGACGTGGTCAAGGCCGCCGACCTGCTGGTCTTCCCGGTGCTGCTGCGTGACCGGAGCGCCATGGAGGACCTGGTGACGAGCGTGCTCAGCCCGCTGCTGCGCGCCCGGGGCGGCCACGAGCCGCTCATGGAGACGCTGGAGGCGGTCTTCGCCGCGCAGGGCAACCAGGCGGCCGCCGCGCGGCGGCTCGGCATCAGCGCCCGTGCCGTCACCTACCGCCTCGAACGGATCCGCCGCCTGACGGGCTTCTCACCGGACGACCCGACGCAGCGCTTCACCCTGGAGACCGCCGTCCTCGGCGCGCGCCTGCTCGAATGGCCCTGGCCCTGAGCGGCGCCCTGGAGTCACGGGATCAGCAGCAGCTTGCCCGTGGTGCGACGTGATGCCAGGTCCTCGTGGGCCCGGGCGGCCTCGGCCAACGGGTAGCGGTGCGACACGTTGACGCGCAGCCGCCCCGACGCGATCCACCCGAACAGGTCGGAGGCACGCTGCAGGAGCTCGGCCCGGTCGGCGATGTAGTAGGGCAGGCTCGGCCGGGTGAGGAAGAGCGAGCCGCTCTGGTTGAGCCGCTGCGGGTCGAGGGGGGGCACCGGCCCGCTGGCCGCGCCGTAGAGGGCCATGAGCCCGCGCGGTCGCAGCGCTTCCAGGCCGCCGTCGAACGTGGCGGCCCCCACTCCGTCGTAGACCACGTCCATCCGCCCGCTCAACGCCTTGGCGAAGTCGTCGTAGCCCAGCACCTCGTCGGCCCCCGCCTCGCGGGCGAGCTTCGCCTTCTCGCCGCTGGACACGGTGCCGAAGACCCTGGCCCCTCTGAGCTTGGCGAGCTGGACCAGCAGCTGGCCCATGCCTCCGGCGGCGGCGTGCACGAGCACGTTCTCGCCCTCCCGCACCGGGTGGGTGGAGTGGGTGAGGTAATGGGCGGTCATGCCCTGGAGCATCGTCGCGGCGGCCAGCTCGGCCGACACCCCCTCGGGGACGGGCACCAGCACGCCGGCCGGGACGACGGCCTTCTCGGCGTAACTGCCCAGCACGTTCGCCCACGCCACCGTGTCACCTACGGCGACACCCTCCACTCCCGGCCCCAGGGCGGACACGACCCCCGCGCCTTCGGACCCGATGGTGGTGGGCAGGGACAGCGGGTACGCCCCGGAACGGTGGTAGACGTCGATGAAGTTCACCCCGCTCGCGGCGACATCGACCACCACCTCGCCCTCTCCCGGAACCGGGTCGGGAAGCTCGGTGTATTCGAGGACCTCTGGACCGCCGTGCTCGGCGACGACTATTGCGCGCATGGTCCTAGTCAACTCCTCCCCGCGACGAGGGATTCCCCCGCCCCCGGTGCGTGCACGAGAGGTCAGGAGTCCTTGGGGCCGCGCAGCTCGAAGTCGTCGAAGGTGGTCTTCAGGAGCGACTCGCTGTCCTTGGGGGTGCGGGCGAACAGGCCGAGGTTGCCGTTGCCGATGCCGTTCGGGTCGTCCGCCTGGAGCGCCTGCTTGCCGTTCACCCACATGGTCAGCCGCACCGCGCCGCCGAGCTGCTCGCACGACGCCTCGATGCGGGCCTTGCCCGGCAGGCCGTCCACCTTGCCGGACTGGGCCAGGGTGCCGCCCGCGCCGTCGAAGATGCGCCGGATGCGTGCCTTGCCCGTCGTGTCGATGCCGAACTCGTAGTAGGTGTCGTCCTCGGCGGCGTGGCAGAAGACGCCGTACTCGCCACTGCCGGTGACCTGCTCGACCTGTGCGGTGACGGCGATGAGCACGGTCGAGGGGAGCATCGGAGTCGGCCTGGCCGACGGGTCGGGCGTGGTCGTGGGCGTGGCGGTGAGGAAGGGCACCGGCGCGGTGGCCCAGCGCTCCTCGCTGTTCTCCTCCACGTCGAGCCCGTACGTGCCGTCCGTACGGTAGCCGTAGCTGGACGATTCGTCCGCGTCGTAGGTGCCGGGCCAGCCGCCGGTCGTCTGCGTGAAGTCCTCCCGGTAGAGGACGGCGAGGTCAGGGGGGCCGCTGGGCGTGAGCGTCCGCCACGCGGCCACGCCGACGCCCGCGAGCGCGACCGCGGCGGCGGCGAGCCCCGCGAGGAGCCTGCCCCTCCTCTTCACAGGCGCGTACGGCATGGCGTCCGTGAACGCGGTCGTCCCCTGCTGCCAGGCCACCTGCACGGTCATCGCCGCCTGCTCCGGCTGGGCGGAGCGGCCCACGAGGTGGTCGAGCAACTGCTGCGCGGTCGGCCGCATGGCCGGGTCCTTGCGCAGCGTGGAGGCGACCAGCTCGCGCAGCCCCGGCTCGACGTCGCTGATGTCGGGCTCGGTGTTGAGCACCTGGTAGACGATCGCGGGCAGCGTGCCGCCGCCGAACGGAGCCCGCCCGCTGGCGGCGAACGCCACCAGGCATCCCCACGAGAACACGTCGCACGCGGGCGAGACCGGCTCGCCGCGCAGCACCTCGGGCGCCATGTAGCGGGGCGTGCCGACCAGCTCGCCGGTGCCGGTGACCCCGCCGAGCGTGTCGAGCGCCCGCGCGATGCCGAAGTCGATCACCCGCGGGCCGACGGGGGACAGCAGCACGTTGGACGGCTTGAGGTCGCGGTGCACCACTCCGGCCCCGTGGATGGCGGTGAGCGCGGTGGCCACGCTGACGGCCAGCGCGTCGAGGCTGGACCCCCTGAGCGGGCCCGACTGCTCGACGGCCTGCTCCAGGTTGGGGCCGGGCACGTACTCGGTGACGACGTAGAGCTGGTCGCCGTCGAGCGCAGCCTCCAGCACCGCGGCCGTGCAGAACCTGCGCACCCGCTGCGCGGCGTCCGCCTCCCGGCGGAAACGCATGCGGAACTGCTCGTGCTGGCTCAGCTCCGGGTTGATCACCTTGACGGCGACCCGTTGGCCGGTGCCGTCCTCGGCGAGGTGGACCGTGCCCATCCCGCCACGCCCCAGGACGCTCAGCAGCCTGTAGCGCCCGATGTGCGGGGATTCAGCGTTCACGCCGGGTTACTTTACCGACATCGCGTGTAGCGCGGGCAGGCCCGACACGGGGTCGACGACGATCACCCGGCATCCGGCGGAGGTGGCCGCGGCGATGCCGGTCGGGCTGTCCTCGATCGCGACGCACCGGCCGGGGTCCACGCGCAGCCTCCGGGCGGCCTCCTGGTAGGGATCGGGGAACGGCTTGCCGCGCGCGGTGTCCTCGGCGGCGATCACCTGGCCGAAGCGGTGGCCGAGCCGGGGCAGGACGAGCTCCACGACGCTCCGGGGCGAGGCGCTGACCAGGGCGGTCGGGATGCCCCGCGCGGCCAGCTCGCCGAGGAGGTCGCGGGCGCCGGGCATCAGCGTCACGCCCTCGCCGACGCGCTGGGCGAAGGCGCCGGTGAGGCGCCGGTTCACGTCGTCCGCCTCGTGCTCGCCATCGACGCCGCAGGCGCGGCGCAGCAGGTGCTCCGTCACGTCGGACACCATGCGGCCGTGGACGTGCGGCACGTCGGCGGGGCCGAGCTCGACGCCGAGCGACCCGGCCACCGCCACCGTGGCCTGCCACCAGAGCCCTTCGGTGTCCACCAGGGTGCCGTCCATGTCGAACAGGACGGCGTCGAACACGAAGTCCCCCCGATCCCGGGCCTCAGACGACATCCGCGGCTTCCGAAACGGCTTCCTCAGCGGGGTCCGGCGCGGGGGCCGTCCGGGCGGACACCAGCACGGGGCGTTCGACCAGCCGCGTCTCGACCCGGGTGCCGGGCCCGAGCAGCGCCGCCTCGTGTCCTGGCACGTCGGCCAGGACCTCGCCGCCGTCCAGGGACACCCGCAGGCGTACGGAGGCGCCGCGGAAGGACGCCGCCAGCACCTCTCCCCGGCCGTCGGCGGCGGGCGTCACCTTGACCGCCTCGGGCCGGATCAGCACGTCCACGTGGGGGTCGGCCGGTGCCGCGCCGTCGAGCGGGAGGAGCTGCCCGAGTACCGTCACCTGGTCACCGGAGGCGGACACCTGCCCGGCGAGGTGGTTCATGGTGCCGACGAACTCGGCCACGAACGGGGTGGCCGGCCGGTCGTACACCTCGGCGGGCGGCCCGCACTGCTCCAGGCGGCCGTCGCGCAGGACGGCGACCCGGTCGGCGATCGACAGGGCCTCCTCCTGGTCGTGGGTGACGAAGATCGTGGTGATGCCCAGGTCGAGCTGGAGGCGGCGGATCTCCTCGCGGAGCGAGACCCGTACCTTGGCGTCCAGCGCCGACAGCGGCTCGTCGAGCAGCAGGACGCGCGGCTCCAGCGCGAGCGCGCGGGCCAGCGCGACGCGCTGCTGCTGGCCGCCGGAGAGCTCGTGCGGGAAGCGGTCGGCGTGGGACGGCAGGCCGACGAGGTGGAGCAGCTCGTCGGCCTTGGCCCGCCGGGTGGCGACGGGCACCTTGCGGACCCGCAGGCCGAAGGCGACGTTGTCGCGGGCGTTCATGTTGGGGAAGAGCGAGTAGGACTGGAAGACCATGCCCGCGTCGCGCCTGCTGGCCGGGACGTTCGTGATGTCCTGGCCGTCGACCAGCACGGCTCCGGAGTCGGGCCGCTCGAACCCGGCCACGCACCGCAGCGCCGTCGTCTTGCCGCAGCCCGACGGGCCGAGCAGTGCCACGAACTCGCCGGGTTCGATGGTCAGGTCGAGGCCGTCCAGGGCGACGGTCCTGCCGAAGATCCGGCGCAATCCCCGGAACTCCACCTTCGACGTCATTTCTTCTCCCTCCCGAAGGCGCTGGAGACCGCGAGGAGCAGCAGCCAGAAGAGCAGCAGACTGAGGATGGAGACCGCGACCGACACCTGCCCGCGCGAGCCGGAGATCGTCACGATCCAGACCGCGAACGGCTGGTAGCCCAGCAGCCGCGCCACGGTGAACTCGCCGAACACCAGGGCGAGCGTGAGGAACGACGCGCTGGCCAGCGCCGAGCGCAGGTTCGGGATGAGCACCCGGAACACCACGTGCGGCCACGACGCGCCGAGGTTGCGCGCGGCCTCGACGAGCGTCCGCACGTCCATCGTGCGCAGCCCCGCGTCCAGCGACCGGTAGACGAACGGCAGCACCAGCACCACGTACGCGAGCACCAGCACGACCGGGAACGCCGGGTCCTGGATCGCGATCAGCGTCGCCCAGAACGGCGTCGGAGCCAGCAGGTCGGCCCCGGTGCGCAGCGACGTGCCGAGCCCGGCCACGTACGTGATCGGCGGCACCACCAGCGGCAGCGTGCAGAGCACCTCCATGACGGGCCGCAGCCGGGGCGCGCTGAGCCGAACGGCCAGCATCGCGGGGAGCGTGAGCAGCAGCACGAGCGCGATCGTGGCGAGCCCCAGGCCGAGCGAGAGCGCCAGGCTGCCGGCGAACCCCTCGGCCGTGAGCAGCTCCCCGTACGCCCCGAACGACACCCCGGAGGTCGGCGTGTAGATCGTGTACCAGAGCGACGCCCCCAGGGGCACCAGGAAGTACAGCCCGGCCACCGCGAACACGGCCGCCCGCCACAGGCGCGGCCGGGCCGTCCGGGCCGCCGGAGCGGCGGCCAGAGGCTGTTCGAGACCTGTCACCGCAGCCATCGGGTGCTCCTCTTCTGCAGCGGCAGGTAGACGGCCATCACCAGCCCGGCCACCACGATCATGTCGAGGCTGAGGGCGAGCGCCACGTTCTCCTGGCCGATCAGCACGTCGCTGGTGAGCGCGTTGGCGATCTTCAGGGTGACGAGCGGCACTACTGTGCCCGCGCCCATGGCCGCCGCCGTGGCGTAGGCGGCGAACGCCGAGCCGAACAGCAGCACCACCCCGCCGAGCAGCGACGGCGTCAGCACGGGCACGCCGACGTGCCGCCAGTAGTGCCAGGCGGTGCCCCCGTTGTTGGCCGCCGCCTCGCGCCACTGCGGTCGCAGCCCGTCCAGCGCCGGAGCCATGACGAGCACCATCAGCGGCACCGAGAAGTACAGGTAGACCACGACCAGCCCCCAGAAGCTGTAGAGCGCGCCCGTGGGCAGCCCGAGCAGCCCGCTGACCACCCCTGAGTTGCCGAGCGTGGCCACCCAGAAGAACGCCAGCGGGACGCCGCCGAAGTTCGCGAGCACGCCGGAGGCCGTCAGGACCGCCTGGCGCAGCGCCGTGAACCTGGAGGTCACCACGGCGTAGGCCAGGACGGTGCCGAGCAGCGCGCCGAGCAGCGCCACCACGGCCGACACCTGGACGCTGCCCGCCATCGAGGTCAGGTTGCCGCCCTGCAGGCTCTGCCGCAGGTTGTCCAGGGTCGGCCGGCCCCGCGAGGTGAACGCGCCGGCCAGCAGCGCGACCAGCGGGACACCGAAGACGAACGCGTAGAAGACCAGAAGGGGCAGCGCGCCCAGCCACCCCTTGGACCTGGTCATCCGGACATCGCGGCGTCCCAGCCGCTCGCCAGCTTGGCCTTCGCGGCGTCGACCTGCTCGGGCGTGGGGAACGTGGGCGTGCCCTCCACCTTGGGCAGCGCGGCGGCCGCCGTCTTGTCGACCGTGCCGTCGGCCTCCATCGCCGGCAGGAGGACCGGCCGGGCGTAGCCCTTGAGGTAGAGGTTCTGGCCCTCGGGGCTGTAGAGGTACTCCTGCCACAGGCGCGCCGCCGCCGGGTGGGGGGCGTCCTTGTTGACGGCCTGGGCGTACATCTGGAAGTACTTGCCGTCGGAGGGCACATTGACCTTCCAGTCGATGCCCTTGTCGGCCATCTTGGGGGCGTAGGCGGCGTTGTTGTAGTCCCAGTCGATGCTGATCTGGGTCTCGCCCTTCTCGATGGTGGCCGGGGTGGTCTCCACGGGGTTGAAGTTGCCGGCCGCCTTCAGCTTCTTGAAGAAGTCGAGGCCCGGCTGGATGTCGTCGAACGAGCCGCCGTTGGCGATCGAGGCGGCGTAGACCCCGGCGAAGGCCGAGCCCGACTTGGTGGGGTTGCCGTTGAGCGCGACCTTGCCCTTGTACTCGGGCTTGAGCAGGTCGGCGAAGCTGGCGGGGCAGGTCGTGATCTTCTTGGCGTCGCAGCCGATGGAGATGTAGCCGCCGTAGTCGTTGGTCCAGAGCCCCGTCGGCTCCTTCTGGCCCTCGGGGATCTTGTCGAACGTCTGCACCTTGTAGGGTGCGAACAGGCCCTCCTTGGCGCCGCTGATCGCGAACGACTGGCCGAGGTCGAGGACGTCGGGCGCGCGGTCCTGCCCCTTGCGCGTCTTGACCGCGTTGATCTCGTCGGCGCTGGCCGCGTCGGGGTCCTCACTCTCGATCTTGATACCGTACTTGGCCTCGAAGGACTTGATGATCTCGCCGTAGTTGGCCCAGTCGGGAGGCAGCGCGATGACGTGCAGCGCGCCTTCCTTCTTGGCCGCCTCGACGAGCTTGTCGAAGCCGCCGAAGTCGGCGGCGGAGGTGGCGGTGCGCGCGTTCGCGCCGCCGTCGGAACCGGCCTGCTGGGATGATCCGGGCGCGGAGCCGCACGCCGCGGTGACAACGGTAAGGGTCGCGATGACGCCTGCGACACGAGCGCGAGGTGTGAACACGTCGCCTCCACTTTCCTGGGGGTGTGGAAAGAACTTAGGGGAACTTGTACAAACAAGCCAGAGCAAGTAAGTCCCATTGACATTGCTTTTTCGTGAACGGGAAGGACGCGGATGGTTGCGCGCTACGAACGGATCGCCGCCGAGCTGAGGGACGACATCGTCACCGGCGTCCATCCGGTCGGCTCGCAGTTGCCGAGCGAGGCCGACCTGGCCGCCCGTTACTCCGCCGCGCGCGGCACCGTGCGGCAGGCGGTCGCGCTGCTGGCCGCCGAGGGCTTGGTCGGGTCGCGCCAGGGCGCGAGGCGGATCGTGCTCGGCAACGCCCGCAGCCAGAGCTTCGCCGAGCTGCACAGCTTCGCGCAGTGGGCGCGCGCCAACGGCTACCGCTTCGGCGGGCAGGTCATCACCCAGCGCCGCCGGACGGCGACCGCCGTCGAGGCGGCCAGGCTCGCCTCCGACGAGGTGCTGGAGGTGCTCCGGCTGCGCTCGCTGGAGGGCGAGCCCGTCCTGGTCGAACGGACGGTGTACGCCGACTGGATGGCCCGCGCCGTCGAGGAGCTGCCGCCCGACTGCGAGTCGGTCACGCGGGCGCTCTACGACTCGGTCGGCCTCGTCTTCGCCTACGGCGAGCACCTCATCGACGCCGTGGCCGCGGGGGCGCACGACGCCCGCCTGCTCGGGGTGCGGAGGGGCAGCCCGCTCCTGCGCCAGCGCCGCATCACCACGACGTACGAGGGTAGGCCGGTGGAGTGGTCCGACGACCGCTACCGGGCGGGCAGCGTGGCGTTCAGCATCCGCAACTCGATCGGCGCCAACCCGCTGGAGCGGCGGGCAGGCGACTTGCACTTCGGGCCCTGAGAACATATGTTCGATACATAGCGCCCGCCTTCCCCCGGGCGGCTCAGCACAGGCACGAGAGCCGCGGGGAGAAGCATCTTGAGCAGACTCTATGGCGACCCGATCGAGGTGTGGACCAGGGACGGGGAGCCCAGCCAGTTCGTCTGGCGCGACCGCCTCTACCTCGTGCGCCGCGTCCTCGACCACTGGGTGGTGGCCCGCGAGTGGTGGAAGACCGGTGAGGGCGACCCCGGCGAGCGCCAGTTCTGGCGGCTGGAGGCGAGCCCGGGGCGCGAGGTCGGGTCGTACGAGCTGAGGTTCGACACGGCCAGCGGGGGCTGGCTGCTGATGCGGGCGTGGGATTGATGGCCGCTCCGTTCCCTCACCTCAACGTGAGCTCCGCCTACTCGATGCGGTACGGCACGGCCTTCCCGCAGGCACTGGTACGGCGGGCGGCGGAGGACGGGATGGACATCCTCGCCCTGACCGACCGCGACGGGCTGTACGGGGCGGTCAAGCACGCCCAGGCCTGCGCGGACGCCGGGATCGCCCCGGTCTTCGGCGTCAGCCTGGCGCTCGACGGCACGGGGGCCGGCGCGGGCTTCGACCCGCTCCCGGGGTTCGACGCCCGGGAGCCCCGGCGAGCGCGTCCCGCGACGGGGCCCGACTCCGAGGACCGGATCACGGTGCTGGCTCGCTCCGGCGGCTGGTCCCGCCTGGCGCGCCTGGTCACGGACGCGCACC
>NZ_QNFZ01000294.1 GCF_003313395.1 Nonomuraea lactucae
ACCAACCAGGCGTAAACCAGCCAAACGCTGCCGTCACTACCCCCGAACGCCTGTAACTCCTACCTTTCAACCTCAGAAGCAGAATTTCGCCCGGTCCAACCGTCCGGAGGGGTACGCGAGGAATCATTATTCCTGGTGTTCGACCTCGAATCTCAGCCTCGACCACAAGGCGAACCGATCCACCCCGATCATGAAATTCGACGCAAAGATCATCATCATGGCCTACACCTTCAACGGCAAGGACAGCAACAACGGGGGAACTAGCCGGGACCTGTTCGTCGACATTCATCTCTATGATGTCCACTCCACCGGCGGGGCTGGCGCGAAGAATCTAACGATAGGAGTCGAGCCTGTAGGAAGGGAGTGCGAGCACGTGACCTCGTGGGATGGCAGCCCCACCGTCAACCACCGCACCAAGTCAATCGGCCTCTGGCAGGATTTCGGTTCCGCCAGGTTCAGGCTGAGATGCCCAGCGAACAAGGCTCCGACGCTGCGTCACATCAAATGGAGCCCGCTATTCGACGAAACGGTGAACAACCTTGAGAGCGTGAGTCTCGGCGGCTTCAAGGTGTACGGGCATTCCCCGGACTGGCCGGCCCCTCAGTCGGGATACGGGTACGCCAACTCTCTTGGCGCCAAGGAGGGCGGATCCATCGTGCGATGCGACTCCGCCACCTATATCAAGCCACAGGGCGGTTGCGTCTTCAACTCCGCCACCCCGATGATGATCTGGAAGATGGGCCAAGGATACGACGCGGCCTACCAGCACTACTGGAAGGCGTGCTACCAGGCGCATGACACATTCCCCAGCCATCCGGCCAAGAAGCTGTTGGGCTGCTACCGGCCTGGCGAGATGAAGGACAATTACCTCCATCGAGAGGATTCCGAGGTAGCGGAGAGCGTCCACAAGAAGACGTGGAAAGCCTGCACTGGCATATGGGGCCCCTATGCAGCAGCTGGAAAGGAATGTGACGAGTACCCATTCGCCGGAAGCTTCGAACGGGCCAACGCGGCACCAAACATGTTCTCTCTATGTCCCATTCCGAAGGCTGACAACGGCCTGGCGGGTTCCCTGTTGGAGAACAGGTTCTTCATCAAGGACAGGGTCATCGTCGGCGACACCTATTACAACAAGTTCAACACTAAACTCGACAACCCGCCGACCAAGGAAGCTCTCTGCGGGACGCCGGTGCCGTAATCGTCAACGGCCACATTGACAGTAAGGGGCGGCGGGGATGCCTGCCGCCCCTTACTACCGGAACATGAGGAGTCGGAGATGGACGCCGACAGCGTTATCGAGCACTATATAGACCTTCTGGTCGAGCACGAATGGCTAGCCCGCGGCGGGCTCGGCTGGTCCGTCATCCGCAAAACCGCCGGCACCGGATCGGCCGGGCGCATGGTGGCCGAGTCGTTCGGCTCCTTCCCTGAATTCCGTGATGTGGATTTCCGTGAGAGTGACCTTTATCCCACAGTTGAGGTGTTCATCAACGAGAACGAAAACGGCTTCGGCATATTGGAACGCGACGGGATTCATCAGCGGCGCCATGCGTGGCTACGCTGGCTGAGCAGGGACGCGAGCCTATGGCACGTGTCTTGGGTGGCGCGTGGGCACGAGAAATTCGTGTACGCCGAGAATGGGCAGCTACTGGTCGACTACCCCGAGTTCTGCATGGATGACGCAGCAATATACGGTGATGCGCCGGCATCACTGGGTGACCACCTGCGTATCCTCACAGCCGCGCTCAGCAACGAACGCCTGGTCAAGCGTGCTTCCGCCATGGCGATGGTAGATGTGGCCACCGGCTTCCGGCTACATGGGGATATGCTCCAGGGTCGGCATCGCGCCCTCCTCGCGGATCGACTCATCGAGGGGGATCCCGAGTCGGTCCTCTCGCTGGGACACGTCGATCACGAGCTGCTGGCTTGTGTGGCCGCGGCAACCCGGCTCCATCGTCGCCAGATCTGCAAGCTCGTCCTGGACCGGCTGGTCCAGCGGTACTTCGCCAAGTGGCCGGAGTTGGCCCAGGCGGCGAGCGCTGCATTCGACCGGGATGCTGCGGTCGTGTCCTATCTTATGCCTGAGATCGTCGAGCAGAACATCCGTCTAGGAAGGGAGTGGTTCAATGGGCCAGGCGGCACCCCTCGCGAGGAGGACCGCCGCTGGATGCGGTGGCAGGCAGGGATAGCGGTGCGGCTGGCGATCCGTTCCCTCATCGATGAGGAAGACGACTCCGAGATGCTCATCACGGCGAAGAACGCCCTCGGGAAGGGATGGCCCGAACTGCGCAGGCAGATCCTGTCGAGGTGCAGCACCGTGTCAACGACGGCCGAATTCTGACCCCCTGACGACGCTTGGGTTCTAGGGTGAATTCGAGCGGTCGTCGCAACGGTGACACCGATCATGATGGCAGACGGGATGCGAATACCTCTGCCGGAGTGCACCATCCCAGCGACTTCCGCGGCCGGCTGTTGAGCCGTCGCTCCACCGCACGAAGGTCCTCGGCGCTGTGAAGCGAGAGATTGGTGCCTTTGGGGAAGTACTGACGCAGCAGTCTGTTGGTGTTCTCGTTGGTGCCGCGCTGCCAGGGGCTGGCGGGTTGGGCGAAGAACACACCCTCGTGGAAGAGCGGCGCCACCTGGTCGTGGAAAGCCATCTCGGAGCCTTGATCCCAGGTCAGCGTCCAGCGGGCAGCCTTCGGGACGTCGGCGAAGGCGGCGAGCAGACCGTCCCGGACGTGTTCGGCAGCATGGCCATTCGGTAGCGGGATGAGCCGAAGGTATCGGCTGGTGCGGTCGACCAGGGTGCCGATCGCGGACTGGTTGAGCCGACCGGTGATCAGGTCGCCTTCCCAATCGCCGACGCGGACACGCTTCTCGACGATCGCAGGGCGGTGTTCGATGAGGACGGCCGGTGCAACGAAGCGAATGCGGCGCTGGTCGGGGCGACGCCGTCGTCGCCGCAGCGGTCGTCCGGTGCGAAGCTTGGCGGTCAACTGGCGGCTCAGCCCGCCGCGGCCGCCGTGGTAGATGGCCTGGTAGATCGTCTCGTGGCAGAGGTGCCAGTTCGGCCGGTCGGGGAAGCTGCGACGAAGGTGGGCGGCGATCTGCTCGGGGCTCCACTCCAGCTCCAGCTTGGCCTGGATCTCGGCGCGCAGCTCGGCGTCTTGGAGGACACGGCCGCGTCGCGGTCGGCGCATTCGCTGGCGGGCGCGGGCGTGGGCCAGGTCGCCGTCGTAGCCGCCGCGGTCGTGCTCGCTGGTGTTGCGCCGCAGCTCGCGACTGTTGGTCGAGGGTGAGCGGCCGAGTCGTCGAGCGATCTCGCGGACGCCTAGGCCTCGCTCGCGTAAGGTCGCGATTCGTTGGCGTTCCAGCAGCGACAGATAGCGATCCGATCGCGCCGACTCGGCCATGCGGGCGGGTGGGAGTCCACCGTTCTCCGCCCTCCATCGGTATCCGGTCTTGCGGCCGATGCCGACCTGCTTGCACGCCTCCACCGTGCCTACGCCGGAAAGGATCAACCGCCAGTACTCCGACTCGATCTCGAGCCGCCGCTTGGGCCCACGAATAGCCATCAACACGCCCATCATGATCAGGTGTGTTGCGACAAACACTAGAACCCAAGCGTCGCCTGGGGGTCAGTATTCACGCGTCGTCGACAGAGACCTCCTTGCGGTTGCCCGGGATGTACTGGATTGCCTTGTCCGCCACATGGGCCGATGGTTAGTCTCGAGCAACGGATGATCTCTTTGAGGAGCTGAGATGCCCGGCCAACCGAGCACGCGCTGACGTTCTAGGTCACTCCCGACCTGTCACCGCGTGCTGCATCGAACTGCGGCACAGCCAACCTTCCTGCCCAGATCCTGTGGGATGGGCACCGTTCTCAGCGACTCAAGGACTCCTGTGCCGTTCGCTTCTTCTGCCGTGCTCGCCCGCCCGCCAATGCGAAGCCGCCGATGAAGGCATCCGACTCGCCTTCGCCGGGCCTGTGGCGGGATGGTGATTTCCGCCGGCTCTGGATCGGCCAGGCCGCCTCGCAACTGGGAGCCCAGGCCGGCCAGATCATCCTGCCGCTCATCGCCGTGGTCGCGCTCAGCGCCGATACTGAGCAGATCGGCGTCCTTCGTGCCGTCCAGCAGGCGCCGATCTTGCTGCTCTCGCTCTTTGTTGGCGCCTGGGTGGACCGCTGGCGCTCTCGCAACGTGATGGTGCTGGCCGACTTCGGCCGGACCGTGGCGTTGTCCGTCGTGCCCGTCGTCTACCTCCTCGGCATGCTCAACATTCCGCTACTTGTCCTGGTGGCCTTACTTGTCGGTGCTCTCACCGTGTACTTCGACGTGGCCTACCAGACCTCGCTCGTACGACTGGTGAAACGCGGCCAGCTCGCCCAGGGCAACAGCGCGCTCGAAGGCAGCAGGTCCGCCGCACAGATCGTCGGTCCCGCGCTCGGCGGCGCGCTGGTATCGCTCCTGACTGCGCCGATCGCCATCGTGGCCAGCGTGTTCTTCTTCACCCTGTCCTTCCTGTCGATCCGGCGGATCCGCAGTCCCGAGTCGCTGCCCGCGCCCCGTGCACGACAGGCGCGCGTTTGGCTTCAGATCTACGAGGGTCTGCACCTCGTCATCAGCGACACTTCATTGCGGGCTGTGGGGATCTCCTCGGCCCTCTTCCAGTTCTCCTTCGCCGCCCTGATGACGGTCTATCTGCTCTTCCTGCCGCGTACGCTGCACCTGCCGGGCTTTGCCGTCGGGCTCGTGCTCGCCGCGATGGGCCCGGGCGCGCTGGTGGCTTCCCTGCTGTCGGCCAGGTTGCCGAGGCGGTACGGCTACGGCGTCGTGCTGGTGTCCGCCGCAGTGCTCGCCGATGGCGTGATGCTGTGCGTCCCCGCGCTGCGCGGCTCCTCCGCGATCACGATCGCCGCACTCATGGCGGTCAACTTCCTGTTCGGCGCCTTCAGTCAGTTGGTCGACGTCACCGTCGTGACGGTGCGCCAGGCGATCACTCCCATCCCGCTCCAGGGCCGGGTCGTCGCGACGATCAACTTCGTCGGCATGGGCCTGACCCCGCTCGGGTCGCTTCTCGGCGGTTATCTGGCTGGCGCGCTGGGGCCGCGCGCGAGTCTACTGATGACCGCTATCGCTCTGGGGCTGTCCCCGTTGTTCATGGCCCTGTCTCCCCTCGCCCATATGGGGAGAGATCTTCCTGGTACAGCGGGTGGCCCCGACGGCTGATTCCGGGTCGGCTCAGTGTCTTCCGCTCCGTCGGCTTGAAGTTGCCCCGGTTGCGTGGACAATTCGGGGCTTGTGGCTATGCGGCAGCATAGCCGGGTTGTTGGGTGTGTCTGCGTTCGTATTCGGCGGGGCTGAGCATGCCCAGGGTCGAGTGGCGGCGGCGGGGGTTGTAGAACCCTTCGATGAAGTCGAAGCACGCAGCCTTGGCCTGGGCGCGGGTGGCGAAGTGGTGCCGGTCGAGCAGTTCGGTCTCCAACGTTGCGAAGAAGCTCTCGGTGACCGCATTGTCGAAGCAGTCCGCGACGCTGCCCGTTGAGGTGCGAATACCCGCTGACCTGCATCTCCGGCTGAACGACAGGGATGTGTACTGCACTCCTTGATCACTGTGATGGACCAGGCGGGGGGCGGGACGGCGGTTTCAGATGGCCATCTCCAGGGCATCCAGAACAAGCTCGGTCCGCATGTGGCCGGCCATCGCCCAGCCCACGATCCTCCGGGAGAACACATCCAGCACGAGCGCCAGGTACAGCCACCCCTCGCCCGTCGGTACGTAGGTGATGTCGGCAGTCCAGATCCGGTTCGGCGCAGGAGCGGTGAAGTCCCGGTTGACCAGATCCTCCGGCGGCACCACGGCCGGATCCCTTCGGGTCAGCCCGCGCCGGCGGCGCCGGTGCACGCCCTCAAGCCGGGCCGTGCGCATCAGGCGGGCGACCCGCTTGCGCCCGACACCCACCCCGAACTCCTCACGCAGCTCGGCGTGGATGCGCGGGGCACCATACGTCTGCCGCGACCGAGTGTGGATCTTGACAATGGTTTCCGTCAACGCCCGGTCCTCACGCGCCCGCCGTGACGGGCCACGCCCCTTCCAGGCGTAATAGCCCTGGCGCGACACACCCAGCACCCGGGCAAGCAGGGAGACACCATGGTGTGTCCTCTCCGCATCGATCAGCCGGTACCTCATCTCGGCCGATCCGTCTCCCTCGCGAAGAAAACCGCCTTAGATTCAAAGAGTCAAGGCAACACATTGGGCCGGGGTTCGGTGGCCGAGGCTCTTGCGGGGGCGGTTGTTCACTCGGGCGGCCAGGGCATCGAGGTCGGCTTGGCTGTACAGGCTCAGATCGATGCCTTTCGGTAAGTATTGCCGGATCAGTTTGTTCGTGTTCTCGTTCGTGCCCCGCTGCCATGGGCTGCGCGGTGCCGCGAAGAAGACGTCGATGCCGGTCGCTTCGGTCAGCAGCCGGTGGCCGGCGAGTTCCATGCCGCGGTCCCAGGTCAGAGTGCTGCGTAGGCGAGCGTCCATCCGTGAGAACGCCTGCTGCAGGGCGGGGATGACCGTCGTGGTGTGACGGCTGGGTAGCGCGACCATGGTCAGGTAGCGGGACTTGCGGTCGACCAGCGTCGCGATCTGGCTGTTCTTGGCTCCGACGATGAGATCGCCTTCGAGGTGGCCGAGCTCGGTCCGGGCGTTGGCTGCGTGAGGCCGTTCCTCGATCGGCCGTGCCCCGGTGATCTGGGAACGCCACTGGCCCTTGACCGTGTTCTTCTTGTTTTTGCGGATGGGACGGCGCGTGCGCAGCTTGGTGCACAGCTCACGCGGGATCACTTTCCACCGGGTCGTGTAGATCGCGCGGTAGATGCTCTCGTGGCTGATCCGCATGAGCGGGTTGCCGGCGTGCATCAGCCGCAGATGTCCCACGATCTGCTCCGGGGACCACTCGTTGTCGAGCAGTTCGATCACCAGCTGGCGCAGCACCGGGTTGTCCTGCAGGGCGGACGGTTTTGGGCGACGTGCCTGCTCTTGAGCGCGTTGCTCGGCGGCGACCGCACGGTACTTCACCCGGCCGCCGTTGCGGGCGACCTCCCGGCTCACCGTGGGATGCCGGGCGGCCGATCGACACGGCGATCGAACGTAGTGAGGCTCCAGCCTCCAGGCCACGAGAGATCGATTCCCGGTCCTCGGCGCTCAAACGGTCGGCCCGGCGCACCCGCTCGGCCGGCGCGATGCCGCCATGGTGCTTCAGCACCGTGAAAACCGATCCCGGGGGCTTGCCCAGTGCCCGGGAGATCACACTGATGGAGTCACCAGCACGCCACCGCCGCCACAAGTCTTCTTTCATCGCGTCCGACATTCCCGGCCGACCCATCCGAGCCACGATCCACCCATCCACTTGCAGCGTTGCGTTGATCGTCTGAATCTAAGGCGGCCTTCTTCAGGATCTCCCGCTCCTCCCGCAGCTGGCGCACTTCGCGCCGCAGTCTGGCCAACTCCTCCTTCTCGGCGCTGGTAAGACCGTCCTGCCGACGGCCGTCATCGCGGTCGGCCTGGGCCACCCAGGTACGGATCGATTGAGCGGTCGGCTCGAACTCCTTGGCCAGTTCCTCTGGCGTTCGGCCAGCTCGCACCAACTCCACCATCTGCCGCCGGAACTCTGGCGGATACGGCGGTCGTGACATCGGCACTTGTGAACTCCTCCCGGGACACATCGTCCCAAGCGATCAGGTGTCCACAAGACCGGGGCAACTCCACGCTGGATGGTGCTCGTGGCCAAAACGCCACCCTGGATGCCGCGAAACACTCTTCCTCCCGGGCCAGTACCGTGCTCCTTCAGGTGCGTGCGGAGGATAGCCACCAGCTCGGGCACGCGAGGGACAAGGCGACCCTCTCCGACGGCCGGTGCTTCAAGCATCGGTCATCGCGTTGGTCGCCAGAGTCGGTCCATTCCCGTCCTGCGTCCGGCGTGGCACCGGCGAGGTAGATTTCTTCCCAGACGTTCGAGGGTGTTACATCATCTACCGCTTTGCGTATTTCGCAATAAACGCATAATGATAGGCGAGAGCCCTAGAAGCGCTCTGTGACTTTCTCGTGGCTCTTCTTGTGGCGTCCAGCCCAATCGTGAGAGCCCCGACACCCAACGCCCCAGCAAGCATCGCAACCTCAGAAACTACGTTCGCTTGTCCTACAACAGGTAGCGCTACTGTTGCGCCGATTCCACCGATAGCAAAGGAGGCTGCGTGATTACGCAGACGAGCCAGTGATGTACTGTTGGCGACAGCCCTGCTGACCGTAGCTGCTTTCTCGTGCATCAAGGCCCTAACCTCTTCGATGCCTTCGCCCGTCAATGTTTCGGTATTATTTATAATGATCATTCTGCGAAGCGCAGTCCGCAGGTCTGCTCGCCATTGCTCAAACAAATCGTCCTGACGAATGCGTACAATCTCCCGTATGTCTAGGTCGCCTGCATCCGGTACAACCTCTTCGAGAAATGTGGAGAGGTGCACCGCATCTGAACGCTTGGCCAGCACGCAGCGATGGTCCACGTCAAGCGCTCGTCGTACTTTCTCATACTCCGCATCATTGCTCGTAAAGATGTCGACGGCGCAGCCAGTTGCCAGCGCGAACTCGATATTTGAGCGCAGTTCGGGATCGAGACTGGAAGCGACCGAACCACCGATCTCCTCAGCGAGCTTCGTCGCGACCCAGGGGTGATCGTAGTTAGCGCGCGAACCGATGATCACTACAATGCCAGCGTCAATGAGGTCCTTGAGTGATAGAAGAATGTGGAGCGATGTCAGCAAAAGTTGCGTGCACCGTTCAAGCGGCTTACCGCGCATGGCTGCGGACGCTAGCATCAGTAGAGGGCTGTTGATAACTATTCTATGAACATAGAGTAGTGCGGTAAGGCCCTCGTCATAGGCCAAAGATAGATCCTGACCCCGACTCCCGGAGCGCCATTCGCTCTCCGGGACGAAGTAGGAGAGCTCTCCCACACGGCGTCTCGGCAATTCGTCCTCGTGGGCACTGGGGTACCAAGCATCAACAAGGCGAGGGATGAACGACGCCGCGTCTCGAACTGTCGAATCGATAGTGTCGGGCGAGAGCTCCTCGCCCAGGATATCCCGGACGATTGACAAATCGTCGCTCACGTAAGCACCTCGGTCCCCTGGAGTGCCTCATCACACGCTCCTTGTAGCCTCCCATTTTCGCCGTGGCTGCGTCCACCGTTGTGGCGGCGCGGGCGCCCCATCATCGATCCGTTGGCATACCCCCCCTGCTTCCCGCTGCACGAGCGGCCGTCTGTGGACTTCTCAGCGCCTCGGTAAAGCCTGTCGGCGTGTGGCGCCGCGTAGGAGCTGGCCTCAGTGAGGACGGCCGGTTCATAGGTGGAGTGGCTGGCCGCTACTGCTGGCGACTGGTCAGCCTCCTCGCATCACCGCGAGCAGGACGATCAAACACTCAGTGATTGTGCCCGGTGTCGTCGCCGGGGCTCCTTGGGAGAGTCGGCCTCCGCCCAGCCCGCGAGAGCGTCAGCCAGAGGGCGAGACAGCAACGCCGACGAAGTCTCGAAATGCTTCCAACAGCTCACCGAGGTTCAGAGGCCCACACGCTCCTCCGAAGTGGATCCTATTGCTCCAGGCGTGTAGCCAGTCGTCCTCGGTGCGTTCCACCACTATGCGGTCCATTAAGGCCCCTGCAAGGGGCGTGTTGACGAGGTCGATCTCTAGGCGCCATCCCGGATTGTCCAAGGTCTCGAGTGTCACGCCGTAACCGTGCTCCCAGTCGTCATTGCAGCAGGAGGCGTACCAAGACTGAAGGAAGACGAGTACATCTGTGATCATGTGGTGAGTCTGCCAGCCGTGCCCGTCGCGTGCCCGATGGGACGGGAAACGAGGGCGAACAGCGGGGACTCACGGGGAACTCGATTAGCGCCATGAGCTGCATCTCCGCAGATGGAGCATGATCGGCATGCGTCTTTGCAAGCAGGATGTCAGCGGTTCGAATCCGCTAGGCTCCACCCACACGAAAGCCCAGGTCCCGGCCTGGGCTTTCGATCTTTGTTGGGGCTGTTTCAGGGGCGTGCCCGTTACGTGCTGGAGTGGCCCATACGCACCATCAGCTCTCGGACCGACGCACCTGCGCTAGCAGCGAGCACAGGAGTTGCACTTTTCCGCGCACGAGCGCCAGGAGTGCCCTGCGATGTAACCAGCATGGCAGTTCGGTGCGCCGCACGAAGATCCAGATGTCGCTGAGTGCATCGCTTGCAGTCCCGCGAACGATCGGGGCCGGATCTTCGAGGAGTTGTCGCAGGAGTATCGGCGACTTGTCATCCACAGTCTTGTTGAGCCGGGCCATGTGTCCAACCGACAGTGCACCGCAACGTCGGATCTCGGGAGCGTCGTCGGTCATGGCTCGGTGCAGCCGCGGTGCGACCAGGGCTGGATCGAGGACGTTCAGCGCCAGGCCGATCAGTGCGACCCCGGTCAGAGGCCCACCACGTGCGAAGGCTGCATCGACCTCTGCGGGATCATCGCATCCCATGAGCTCCGAGATGCTGTTCCAGTCCACATTGGCAATCTAGTGGATCTTTCAGAGCCGGCACTGGAGCGCGGTGGCGTCGTCGAAGGTCTTGCCGCGTGGCCAGCGTGTGCCCTGTGGGTCGGAGTGTTCGGCTGCACGTACTTGACGGATGACCTCGTCGGGGCCGGCCCCGTCGAGCGTTGCGAGGACTTGGCGCCAGGTTTGGAGGTGGAAGCGGTCGACGAGGCGTGATGCGCCGTCGCTGAGAAGTGCAGCGGCGCGGACCTGGTCGGCAGGCATGCTGCTGGTCAACGCCTGGTCGGCCGCGAGGGGATCGGTGGCAGCCACCCAGAAGCCGCCGTCGCGGTTGCGGTACGAGCGCAAGGTCTCGACGTAGCGTCGATGGGCCGCGGCATGGTCGTCGGCGCCGGAGGCGAGGGCGTCCATTTCGGCCCGGTGGAGTGCGCCCACTTGGGCCTCGCGATAGTCGAAGATGGCCACTGGTTCAGCCGCATCGACGACGTCCAGGAGGAGGACGGAGTCGGCCAGGACAAGCCATTCCAGAGTGTCGTTCGTACGCCGGAGCATGATCACCGTGGCTGAGGGGGAGCCCGGGTGGGTCAGGTCGCAGGTTCCGTCATGGAGCGACGAGACTGTCTTGATCCCTTCGGCCAGCAGTTGGGCCAAGGTGCCCGCACCCTGGTTCATCAGGCTCAGGAGGGTCGAGCCAAGGGTGCGGGAGAACCACGCCACCCCATGCGAGCATCCGGAGTCGGAACCGGACGGCGTGCCCGCGCCGTCCAGGAGGATAGCCGCATCAGGAGTCGCGGCAACGAAGTCCTCGTTCGGTCGGCCGGGGGCCGCTTCGGTGGCGAAGGTGACCCGCACGTCTCATTCCTCCTCGTGCCGGTACAGCGGACTGGCAAGCTCCGCCTTGACCGGTTCCCCAGTAGCCGGGTCGTATTCAACGCCCACCACCATCGAGAAGCGCTTGTCGCCTACCTGTCCACACAAGGTCGCCATCTCAGTCTGAAGGAGTTGCACCACGCCGAGCGTGCCCTGAGGGTGGATGCCGGTGAACAGCAGCAGGCTGCCCCTGCCGTCCGGGCGCCCGAGCCGTCCAAGGTAGGCGTAATCCACGGCCCGAGCCGGTTCAGTGTCCGAGCCGGAGCGATACACCGTGCCGGTACGGCGGTCGCGTAGTGTCCAGACGCCGTCCCTGACCCACTCCAGAACCGGGTCCGACTCGTACAACGTGCCCATGGCCGGGGAGAGCTTGGGTCCGCAGATCACGATGAGGTTCGGCCGGTTGATGTCGAGTTCCCCGCCGAGCGGGACATGCTCCAGCTCCATCGACAGATCAAAGCCGCGGGCGAGGTCTTCAAGCCGCTTGGCCGCCGTGACGTCCTCCCTGGGGCTGGTCGAGATGGTGGTGCTGTATCCACCCCCGGAGGGTGCGCCACGAAGCGACGAGGAGTGGGATGCCCTACCCGAAGACTCCCCGTACCTGGAAGGGCCCGGCATCATGGAGCTGTCGGCGGAGGCTCGTGACATGCTCGCCAGCGTGGACGACGCCCGCCTGCCGATGCTGGCGGAGCAGTGGGCAGCCATCGAGCAGTTCTCCCACTTCACCGACGATGACGACGGTTACATGCTGTCGCTCACCAAGGATCTTGTCGGCTTGGCACGTCGAGCGAGAGAAAACGATCAGCTGCTCTACTGCTGGTGCTCCTTGTGACGTGCCTGGCGGCCGTGCCCGTTGCGTGCCCGATGGGATGGGAAGCAAGGGGGAACGGTGGGGAGTCGCGGGGAACGCGATCAGTGCGCTGAGCTGTGTCTGCCCTGATGGAGCAAGATCGGTGTGCGTCTTTCAAGCAGGATGTCAGCGGTTCGAATCCGCTAGCCTCGGGCTTTCGCCGGGAATTTGAGCCAGGGTGATCTTTTACATGAGAAAAGTGCCTTGAGCTGGGAGGATGGGGCTTGTCTAAGGTCCTGTCCACGCCAGATCAGAGGGCACTTTTCGAGTGAAGACTATCGCCTCTCAGCGCAAGATCGCGGTGTCCGCGGCCGGTTCGGGGCTCACCTCGCAGGCGGGCGCCCTGCTGCTGCTCCACACGCACACTCCTGACCGCCCTGGCCCGGCGCCAAGCCCTGCCGGCACCGGCGCGACAGCCGGTTTCCAGCGTTGCCGGGCCTCCGAATTTCCACGCCAGCCGAACCGCTCAGCCGACCATACAAAGATCACGAAAGACGGAGGCTAGGCTCCACCTGTGAAAACGCCCCGTTCCTGATCATGGAACCGGGTGTTCGTGCCATTAACGTGCCATTTGCCTTTGGCGATCTTCTGTTGTTCGGCTTCCACGCGGGCGGTCAGCGCGTCGGCGATCCGTTGGTCCGCAGCACGTGTGGCGTGCTGGTAGATGAGCGCGGCCTGGTCGCTGTCGTGCCACATGCGCGCCTTGAGATCAGCCAGGCTCGCGCCGGATTGAGTGGCGAGCGCGTATCCACCACGCTGTCCGTACCGCATGACCCCGTCGTACCGCGATGACAACGCGCTGTCACGAGCCCACTGCCTCTACGAGTTCAATCTGTGTAGTCGAACTAGTCGATCAGCTGGTGACGCGCATCCCGCGTGAGATCACCAGAGCGAGTAGTTGTTCGCCCCACATCGAGCCGGTCGTGGCACACACGCGGCAGGTCGTGATCGTCCTCATCACCAACGCTGACGGTCTTGGGCCGCGATCCCTTCCGTTCGGGGTGTGCGCCCGCCACCGTTGGTGACCGCGTTGCGGCAGCCCAGTCGACGTCACGAGTGACGAGGGAAGGCAGACCATGGCAGATGTACCGGCACGCATCCTGAATGCAACCACCCCCGCCGATGGCGCTCGATTTGCGGCTGCCGATGTGACAGGAGGCGCGTGGTGATAAGCGACGAGCTGCGCGAGGCGCCCCACGTCGACATGCCGACTGTTCCCGCACCGGTCGACTGCATGCCGATGGTGCTCGCGGCCGGCCGGGTGGCGCCGATCGTCAAAGTGGACTACTACGGCGGAACCAACTGGGTGGTGTGCGATACGGAACTCGCGCGTGCGGCCCTGACAGACCGGCGGCTGAGCAAGGATATGGCGCTCGCCCCGGAGTGGATGCGGATTCCGGGCGTGATGCTCGGTGCACAGCCGCGCGCCGAGGTCGCCCGCGCCATGGTGATGAGCGAAGGCGCGGACCACGTCCGGATCAGGCGATTGCACGGGCCGTTCTTCACGCCGCGCAAGGTCGCGGAGTGGGGCGAGCGGCTGGTGAGGCTGGCCGACGGTCTGCTGGACGAGCTCGCCGCCGAAAGTGGTGAGGTCAACCTGGTCGAGCGCTTCACCTTTCCGCTCCCGCTCCGGTTCTTCAGCGAGCTTCTCGGTGTGCCACCACAGCTCCAGCCTGTCCTGCGCAAGGTCACCGACGAGATCATCTTCTCGCAGGACCAAGCCGTGCGGGCCACTGGTGTGGGCGCGCTGGCCGGCGCGGTTGCCGAGTGGGCCAACGACCCCAGCCAGTTGCGGAACGGGCTGATCACCGGCTTGCTCGATGCCGTCGACACTGATGACGCGGTCACCATGAACGAGGTCGTGACATGGACGACCGGCCTGGTGATGGCCGGCTATGAGTCCACGGCGAGCCTGATCGCCTCGGCGAGTCTCGAAGCGCTGCGCCGGCCGCCCGCGCAACGGCCCCGGACCGAGGCGGACGTCGACGACTGGATCGAGGAGACGCTCAGAATGCAACCGCCGCTTCCGCACGCGACCTGGCGGTTCGCCACCGAGGACATCAACCTCGGCGGCTATCTGATCCCGCAGTCCGCGCCGGTGCAGGTCAACCTGGCGTCGGCCAACCGTTGTCCCCACGATGGAGACAGGGACGACTTCGACCCTGACACGGGTGGCGACCACATCAGTTTCGGGCTTGGCCACCACTACTGCCTCGGCGCGCCACTGGCTCGTCTGGAGGCCAGGATCGCCCTGACCGCGTTGCTGTCTCGTTTTCCCGACGCGCGGCTTAGCGAGACCAGCGAGGTGCGGTGGGAGTCCGACTGGATCATCCGCCGCATTACTGCCCTGCCCGTCGTTCTGACCGGCACCGACTCCTAGCCCACTGCTGCCGCAGGCTGATCACCACCCCTGAGACGAAGGATAGTGATGACCCGCACCCAAGAGGGAGCGCCAATCAGCACCGATTCCGATGCCCCCGTCAGCCAGATGCTGGTGCACCTGCGCTCGGCGCACCTGCTGCGTGCGGCGGTCACGCTCGACCTGGCCGACACACTGGGAGAGGAGCCCGCCGCAGTGGCCGAGCTGGCCGCCCGCACCGGCACCGACCCCGGCGTGTTGAGCAGGCTGCTGGCCGCGTTGGCCAGCACCGGAGTGTTCGCTGTGACCAGCGACGGCAGGTACATCCACACGCCGCTGTCGCGGACGCTGTGCTCCACGCATCCGGTGGGTCGGATGATCGCGCAGGACTTGAAGTCCGACGCTTCGTGGCAGGCGTGGAGCAGCCTCGGTGCCGCCGCTCGCGCGGGCCGCAGCCCGTTCGTCCTGGTCCACGGCACTGACTTCTACAGCTACGTTCGCGAGCACGATCCAGAGCAGGCCACGGCCTTCCATCAGGCCATGAGCAGTGCCACCGCGGAGGACAACGGCGGCATGGTCGCGGCGTTGGGCCTGCCTGCCACCGGCGTGGTGGTGGATGTCGGCGGTGGTCGGGGCGGGCTGTTGCGTGACATCCTGCTGGCTGCCCCGGCGCTGCGCGGGGTGTTGTTCGACACTGAGGCGGTCATCGCCGACGCCCTGCCCGAGTTGGTCACCGGCGAACTCGCCACGCGGTGCGAGACCGTCGCGGGGGACGCCCTGGTCTCGATTCCCGGGGAAGCGGACCTATACGTGCTGCGGTTCATCCTGCACAACTGGGACGACGAGAGCTGCGTACGCATCCTGGAGAGCTGCGCGCGGGCCGCGCGCCCGGGTAGCCGCGTCGTGGTCGCCGAGATGCTGCTGGAGGAGACCGGCACCCCCGACCCGCTCACCGCGATGGCGGACATGGGGATGTTCGTCTTGTTCGGCAGCAGGGAACGTACCGAGGCCGAGTACGCCCGGCTGTTCGAACGGGCCGGTCTCACTTACACCGGCACGACGGCGACCAAGTCGCTGCACCTTTTCGAAGCCGTATCCAGATAGGGCTGTTTCAGGCAACGCGACAGATCAGTTCGCGGGCGGCCGAACCGGACTTACGCGCTCCATTCTGGGTTCAGCGCCGGTCGCCCCGCACCGTGTCGACGAACGCTGCAGGGTCCTGAGAGGCAGATCGTCGCCGCGCCACGCCACATGGCCACGGGGCGGACCAGTACGAAGGGCCGTTCGTAGAGGTCGGCGATCTCCACATCGCTCCGGGTGTTCACGGTCAGCGGCACGCCCCGCTCGGCGAAGGCATGCTCGAGTCCCATGATGGCTTCGTGGCTTGTTGCGATCCCGCGGCGTCCGCGATCCCTGTCACGTACTCCCGGAACCCGCGCCGCTGCGCTCAGGGGCCGCTCTGACGGGCGAAACGCGAGTCGGAGGGATAGGCTGCGTCGCGGCGAGAGATTTCTCCGGGGTCGTGTCGATCCGCGGGCCACTCGTTCGACGTGAGGGTGCGAGGGCCGAGAGGCGGCCCCGCCGGACGAGGAGAATGTGTTGCCGAAGTACATACTGATCATGCGGGGCACCGACGAGTCGAACGCGGCCATGATGGCCAACATCGACGAGATGATGGCCACGACCCGCCAGTTCATCGAGGAGATGGTCAAGGCCGGCGTTCTCCTCGCGGCGGAAGGGCTGGACGATCCGGGCCAGGGCGTAGTGGTCGACTTCAGCGGCGAGGCCCCGGTGGTCACGGACGGGCCGTACGGCGAGACCAAGGAACTGTTCGGGGGCTTCTTCCTGCTCGACGTCGCCTCGAAAGAGGAGGCGGTCGAGTGGGCCAAGCGGGTCCCGGCGGCCCCCGGATCCAAGATCGAGGTCCGGCGGGTGCCCGGGAGCGACGAGGTCCCGCAGGTCGACGAGTGATCGTCAAGGACTGGGCCAGGCTCGAGAGCAACGGCCAGATCTGATGGGTACGGCCGACGTCGAGGCCGTCTGGCGGATCGAGTCGGCACGGATCGTCGCCGCGCTGACCCGGTTCACCGGCGATTTCGGGCTGGCCGAGGACGCGGCCCAGGAGGCGGTGGCCGAGGCGCTGGTGTCGTGGCCGCTCGCCGCTCCGGCCAATCCGGCCGGCTGGCTGATGGCCACGGCCCGGCGGCGGGCGATCGACGCGATCCGCCGCCGGACCGCCCTCCAGGACCGATACGCCCTGCTGGCGGCCGACCCGGCGGTCGACCCGGCGGTTGACGAAGAAATCGACCCCGACAGGATCGACGACGACGTGCTGGCGCTGATGTTCGTCAGCTGCCACCCGGTGCTCTCCCCCGAGGCCCGGGTGGCGCTGACCCTGCGCGTGGTCGGCGGCCTGTCCAGCGAGGAGATCGCCCGCGCGTTCCTCGTACCCGTGCCGACCGTGCAAGCCCGGATCACCCGGGGCAAGAAGACGATCGCGGCGGCCGGGGTGCCGTTCGAGCTGCCACCGGCAGGCGAGCGCCGGGAACGGCTTGGCGGCGTGCTCAGCGTCATCTACGTGATCTTCACCGAGGGATCGACGGCCACGTCGGGCAACCAGCTGCTGCGCCCCGACGTCGCGTACGAGGCGATCCGGCTGGCCCGCACACTGGCCGCGCTGCAGCCGGACGAGCCGGAAGTGCACGGCCTGCTCGCGCTGTGCGAGCTGACGGCCGCGCGCTTCCCGGCCCGGACCGGCCCGGACGGTTCCCCGATCCTGCTCGAGGACCAGGACCGGCGGCGGTGGGACTTCTCGGCGATCCACCGTGGGCTGGCCGCGCTGACCAAGGCATCGACCCGCGGCCTCGGCCCCTACGGCCTGCAGGCCGCGATCGCCGCCATCCACGCGTCGGCACCCTCGGTCGAGGCGACCGACTGGGATCGGATCGTGGTGCTCTACGAGGCACTCGGCCGAGTCGCACCCTCGCCGGTGGTCGAGCTCAACCGGGCCGTCGCCGTGGCCATGGCCTCGGGTCCGGCGCAAGCCCTGGCCATCGTGGACGAGCTGATCGCCTCGGACCGGCTCCCCGGTTCGCATTTGGTTCCGACTGTACGCGGTGAGCTGCTGGCCCGGCTCGGACGGCGCCCGGAGGCACGCGCCGAGCTGGAGCTGGCGGCCCGGCTGTGCGCCAACCAGCGCGAACGCTCAGTGCTGCTGCGCAAGGCGGCCACGCTGGGCTGATTTCTCCAGCTCGGGCCAGCCGGGATTCGACGCGGTCCGGATGCCGTCCTTGCTTGTCTCCGCACGTGGCATGGCCTCGTCGGACCGCCATAGTCTGGCCCCAACTGTCTGGGGGGTAAACACGCGGCGCTCCATATCCTGTGCACAATCGTCGGCGGGTATGGAGAATAGGTGCAAATAGTGTGAATCTTCTGCTTCGTCTGTAGCGACTCAAGCGGGATAGCCGGGACACTCGCCCTGTGAAGCAGTCTCCTCTGAGGTCTTCTCGTTGGTCAAAGTGGACTGTCCTCATGGCTTCTCTCGGATGGGTCTTCCTGCTCGCGTCCAGCTACCTGCAGATTCCGCTCTACAGACAAATTTGGCTGTTCAGCTGGCTGGTCATCACGTTCGCCTGGCTGTGGGCCTACATCTGGACCTTCACTACGGTCATCTCATATCTCTCTGTCCAGGCGTACGCGCGAGCGGCAATCGCGTTGATCATGGCGGTGGTGCTCGGGGCGGTCATCTCGAGAGTCGACTGGCGAACCACGTTCATCGACAGCACGCTGCGACTGCACCAGGGAAGCTTCGCCGAGCTCGCCGCTGCATATCGGGAGGGGAAGCCTCTCGATCCTCCCTGGTGGATGGAGTACCTGTCTGTCGACGGAGAAGTCCAGGCGCAGAATAACGGACTCTATTTGCCGATCTACGTAGATGAATGGAGATCAGAGACTGGTTCAGGTCTCGCGTACTTTCCGAGCACGCCCAGCAATGACCTTCTCATCCAGACTGCCGACGGGGACATGGGCCGGCCGGTTCGGGATTTGGGGAATGGCTGGTGGTGGGTGGAGTAAGACTCAGAGCCAGCAATAGAGCGCCGTTGCGTCGTCGAAGTTTGCCATGCCATTCCAGGGCGTCGTCCGTACGGCGGACGGGCGCCGCTGGCTGGCCTTTTCGTGGACGCGGAGGACCGCTTCCTTGGACGGGCCGGTCGGCAGGCAGAAGACCTTGCCCGATTCCGGGTCGAGCCACGTGTGCACGTCCATGTACTTCGCCATGGCCGGCTCCTCTCCGGTCATGTGACCTATCGAGCCACGACTTGGTGGCGCTGGCCGGCCGCCACTTCCTCACCGCCGTCGCCCCTGCCCGAAGACCTGAACGAGGCGCTCAACCAGATCCACGGGCGGGGGAAGGGCGCACTGTATTGCGCCAACTCGGGATCGCCACCAACCTGGTGGGACCTCGCGGCCTGCGTGGCGAGGGACGTCGGTGAGACCTTGCCGGAGGGTGGCGCGGATGCGGTGCATTGAGACGCGGTGCATTGAGACGCGGTGCATTGAGACGCGGTGCATTGAGACGCGGTGCATTGAGACGCGGTGCATTGAGACGCGGTGCATTGAGACGCGGTGCATTGAGACGCGGTGCAGTGAGGCGCGGTGCAGTGAGGCGCGGTGCGTTGATGGGACGCTGATGTCTCATCGGCGATCGACGGCCGTCGTCCGTATCATCTCGGCATGGCGCTGAACCTGGAGCTACAGCTCAGCCGGCGGGCGGTGCTCCTGGCCGCCGGAGGGCTGCTCGCCGGTTGCTCCCAGCGGTCCGAGGCCGACAAGGTCCACCTGCGACTGGCCACCGGGCCGGCGGGGGCGGTATACCGGCGGATCGGCGGTGCGCTGGCCGAACACGTCTCCGAGCAGGTGCCGGGTGCCACCCTGAGCACCGTGCCGAGCAGGGCGTCCACCGACAACATCCGGATGTTGCGGGCCGGCGAGGTGCACCTAGGGCTGACGAGCCTGGACGCACTGATGACGACCGACGGCAGCGCGCCCGAGGGGCTCTCGGCGATATGCCGGCTCTACGACAGTCACCTGCATCTCGTGGTCATGGCCGACTCGGCGATCGACGAGTTCCGGGACCTCGAGGGCAAGCGCGTATCCCTCGGTGCCCGCGACTCGGGCACGGAGTTCACATCGCTGCGGGTTCTGGAGCTCGGCCTGGTGGACGCCGACGGTCGCTACCTCAGCCAGGCCGAATCGGCGGCGGCACTGCGCGACGGCGAGATCGACGCGATGTTCTCCCTGACCGGCGTCCCGACACCCGCCATCACGGAGCTGGCGCAGCGGCACCCGATCCGACTGATCCCGTTGGACGCGGAGGCAGACGCTCTCTTCACGGCGTTCCCAGGTCCCTACACTCCGGCCATGATCCCTTTGACTGCCTACGCCGGAGTCCCGGCCACCCGCACCGTCGCTGTGCCGAACGTGCTGCTCGTGCGCAACGACGTGGCCGATGACCTGGTCTACGCCATCACCGACACGATCTTCACGCACACCGGTACGATCACCTCCGCCGGCCGCGACGACGCCGAGGCCGTTCCCGAAGCGTGGCAGATCAACGTGCGTACCGGGATCTCCACCGCATCGATCCCGCTCCATCCGGGCGCGGCCGCCTGGTTCCGCGACCGCAAGCGCTGACCCGAGACTGTGACGGAGCCCGGGTCCTCAGAACTGCGACGGAGCCCGGGTTCTCAGAACTGCGACGGAGCCGGGGCGCCGGACGATGAGGCCACCCGCGGAGCGACCGGCAACGCAACCACCGCGGCGAATCCGTGCCCGGACCCGTCCGGACGCGGCAGGCCCTCCTCCAGCCGCAGCTCGCCCCCGGCCGCCCCGACCAGGTCGGCGCAGATCGCCAGTCCCAGGCCGGTCCCGGGCACGTTCTGGTGCCGCGGCGACCGCCAGAACCTCCGTAGCGCCTGGGCCCGCTCGGACGCGTCGAGCCCCTGGCCGTCGTCACGGACGGCGATCGTGACCACGCCTCCGGCCGCGGAGGCGTTGCCGGGTCCGGCGCCCGCACCACCGGGGACGACTCGGGCGGTCACCTCCACCACCTGCGCGTCCGACAGCCGTAACGCGTTGCTGATCAGCTCGTCCAGGATGCTGCCCAGTCCGCCCGGCGGCTCCAGCAACCGCAGCCCCGGCGGCACGTCGACCGCCAGTGTCTGCCCCGCCGTCGCCGTCAACGCCCGCCACCGGTCCACCCGGGTCGCCAGCACCGCGTCGAGATCCACCGGCGACGCCGTCCGTATGCTCTCCATCCGCGCACTGGCCTGCAGCGAGTTCAGCATCCGCTGCATCGCCTTCAGCTCGTCGACGGCGACCTCGTACGCCAACCGCCCGTCGCCGACCGTGCGCAGGTGCGGTTCCAGACTCTCCACGGCGAGCCGGAGGCTGGTCAGCGGATTGCGCAACTGATGCGACGCGTCGGACACGAACGCCCGCTGCCGCTGCACGGCGTTCTCGACCGCGTCCATCATGGTGTTGAACGACTCCGCCAGCCGACGCAGCTCGACCGGGCCGGCCGCGGCGTCCGCCCGGATCGTGAGGTCGCCCTGTGAGATCCGCGAGCTCGCCGCGTCCAGTTCCCGCACCGGCCGCAGCACCCACGCCGACACCGGCCAGGCGACGGCCACCAGCGCGATCAACGGCAGCAGCCCGAGCCCGGTGAGCTGGGCCCATCGCACGAGGATGCGATGGCGCGTCTTCGACAGGTCGGAAATCGTCACGACGGCGCCGACGACCTCGCTGTCGCGGCCCACCGGCTCCGCGACCACGAGTGCGGAGTCGTCCCACGGCGCCCATTCCCCGGACGGTTCGGACCTCGTCCCGGCCAGTGCCGCGGTCACGATCCGGGGCAACGCGGGCTCGGCTCGCGCCGCCTTCTGGTACGCGCCGGCCGGCCCGAGCAGCGCCGAGCCCGACGTGTCGATCACCGCGACCGGGATGCCGTACAGCTCGTGGTAGTGCGCCAGCTCCTGGTGGAGCGCCGCGGTCCGCCCGGTTGACAGCGCGGTCTCGGCCAGCGACGCGAACCGGCCGACGTCGTTGAGCCGGTCGACGTAGGTCTCCTGCATCTCCCGCTCAGCCACGGTGACGCTGAGCGGCACCCCGAGCGCCGCGACGAGCAGCACCGCGAGGGGCACCAGGACGACGAGCAGGCGGCGGTGCACGGCGCGTCAGCCGATCGGCTCCGGCCGGTCGGCCAGGAGCCGATAGCCGACCCCGTGGATCGTGCGGATGAGCACGGTCGGCCCGAGCTTGTGCCGCAACGCCGCGATGTGGGTGTCCAGGGTGCGACTCGACGACTCCCAGGTGGCGCCCCAGACCTGGTCGAGGATGACGTCGCGGCTCACCACGTTCGGCATGCGCCGGGCCAGCAGCAGGAGCAGCTCGAACTCCTTGCGGGTCAGCGTCACGGGCGTGCCGTCGACGGTGACCTCGCGGGTGCCGACGCCGATCCGCATCGGGCCGAGGACGAGCGGCTCATCCGGGTGGCTCAGGGCACGGGCCACCCGGGTGCGCCGCAGGACGGCGTCGATCCGGGCCAGCAACTCCGGCACTCCGAACGGCTTCACGATGTAGTCGTCCGCGCCGGCGCGCAAGCCACGGACCCGCTCGTGTTCCTCCGATCGTGCTGTCACGGCGATGACGGCGGTCTCCGGGCGGTCACGCAGCTTGCGGATCACGTCGAGTCCGTCGCCGTCGGGCAGCCCCAGGTCGACGAGGACCACATCGGATGGCGCGGCATGCACGGCCTCCGTGGCGGTGGCGATGCGGTGGACCTCGAAGCCCGCCTGGGCCAGGACGGTCACCAGACCCCGCGCCACGCGGTCGTCATCCTCGATGATGGTGATCCGCATACCGGCGGATTGTACGGCCCGGATCTGCGCTCGTGTCAGCCCTACAGTTCTTGGGATTCTCCTGACATCCGGGGCATTCCTTGGGATTACCCTGACACCATTCGCGTCCCTGCCAGCCCAGACTGAGGCCGAGCACTCACGACAAAAGCGCATGCGCTGACGAGGAGGCCGCGATATGAGAACGAGCAGCAGGTACCGTGCCGCCGCGCGGATGATCGCCGCGATCGGCGTCGTTTCGCTCGCCGCCGCCTGTTCCGGCAACGGAGGCGCCACCGGCGGAGGCGGCACCGGAGGCTATCCGGACCAGAACATCACGTTCGTCGTCCCGTTCAGCGCGGGCGGCCCGACGGACACCGTCACCCGCATGATCGCCGAGCCGATGGCCGCCAAGCTCGGCGCCAAGATCGTCGTCCAGAACGTCGAGGGCGCGGGCGGCACGGTCGGCGCCGGCGAGGTCGCGCGGGCCAAGCCCGACGGCTACACCGTGCTCATGCACCACATCGGCATGTCGACGGCGCCCTCCCTGTACAAGGACCTGGGCTACAAGCCGCTTGAGGACTTCGCGACAATCGGGCTCGTCACCGAGGTGCCGATGACGGTCGTCGCCCGCAAGGACTTCGCGCCCAAGACGCTCCAGGAACTCGTGACCTACGTGAAGGCGAACGCCGGCAAGGTCACGCTGGCCAACGCCGGCATCGGTGCCGCATCCCACCTGTGCGGCCTGCTGTTCCAGAGCGCCGCCGGTGTCAAGCTCCAGGAGGTCCCGTACGAAGGCACCGGCCCCGCGTTGACCGACCTCGTCGGCGGCCAGGTCGACTTCATGTGCGACCAGACGACCAACACCAGCGGCCAGATCTCCGCGGGTGGGGTGAAGGCGTACGCGGTGACCACGCCGGAGCGGGTGAAGAGCCTGCCCGACGTGCCCACCACGACCGAGGCCGGGCTGCCCAAGCTCCAGGTCAGCGTGTGGCACGGTCTGTACGTCCCGGCCGGCACTCCGCAGGATGTCGTCCAGAAGCTGTCCGAGGCGCTGAAGGCGGCACTGGCCGACCAGAAGGTCATCGACCAGATGGCCAAGCTCGGCACCGCGCCGGTCCCGGCCACGGCCGCGACCCCGCAGGCGCACCGGGCCAAGCTCGAAGAGCAGATGGGCACCTGGTCGAAGGTCATCGCCGACTCCGGTGTCAAGGTTTCCTGAGGTGGAACGCCGCCGGTCCTTCCCGGACGTCCTCGCCGGGGGGATCTTCGTCCTGATAGGTGGCGCATTCGTGGTGGGGGCGCTCGGCTACGAGCTGGGCACCCCACTGCGGATGGGCCCCGGCGCCTTCCCGCTGCTGGTCGGCGTGGCCGTGGCCGCCCTCGGCCTGGCGATCGTCATCAAGGGACTCATCGCCGGCGAGGTGGCCTCGTTCGGGCCGATCCCCTGGCGTGCGGTCGTCGTCATCGTGCTCGCGATCCTGTTCTTCGGATTCACCATCCGGGGCCTCGGATTCGTGCCGACGTCGGCGATTACCGCCCTGCTCACCACGCTGGCCAGCTCGCGCGTACGGCTGCTCACGGCCGTGGCCGTGGCCGCCGGGCTGACCGTGGCCAGCACGCTCATCTTCGTCGTCGGACTTCAGTTGCGGATCCCGCTATGGGGCCCGTGGCTGGGGTTCTGACACGGCATCCGGATTGAGGCATGGAACTCCTCAACAATCTCGTGCTGGGCTTCTCGACCGCTCTCCTGGTCGAGAACGTCCTCTACTGCTTCGTGGGAGTGCTGCTCGGGACGGCCGTCGGCGTGCTGCCCGGCATCGGGCCGACGGCGACGGTGGCGATGCTGCTGCCGATCACGTTCAGCTTCGAGCCGGTGACGGCGCTGATCATGCTGGCCGGCATCTATTACGGCGCACAGTACGGCGGCTCGACGACCGCCATCCTGATCAACCTGCCCGGCGAGTCGTCGGCGGCGGTCACCGCGCTGGACGGACACGAGATGGCCCGGCAGGGCCGAGCCGGCGCGGCGCTGGCCGTTGCCGCGATCGGGTCCTTCATCGCGGGTACGGTGGCCACCGTGGCGCTGGCCGTCGCGGCCCCACCGCTGGCCCGCGTCGCGTTGCAGTTCGGCCCGGCCGACTACTTCTCGCTGGTGCTGCTCGGCCTGATCGTGTCGATCACGCTGGCGCGTGGCTCGGCGCTCAAGGCACTGGCGATGATCGCGCTCGGCGTCCTGCTCGGCACGGTCGGACAGGACATCTACACGGGCACCCCCCGATTCGTGTTCGAGCAGCGCGAGTTGTACGGCGGCATCAACTTCGTGTCGCTCGCCGTCGGCATGTTCGGCGTGGCCGAGATCCTGCGCAACCTGGAGAACGAGCAGAACCGCGCGACGGTCATCAGCAAGGTGACGAACCTCTGGCCGACCCGCGAGGACCGGCGCCGGACCGTCGGCCCGATCCTGCGGGGTACCGGTCTCGGCTCCGCGCTCGGCGTCCTGCCCGGCGGAGGCCACGTGCTGGCCTCGTTCACCTCGTACGCCGTCGAGAAGCGGATCTCGAAGCGGCAGCAGGAGTTCGGGCACGGCGCGATCGAGGGCGTCGCGGGCCCCGAGTCGGCGAACAACGCCGCCGCCCAGACGTCGTTCATCCCGCTGCTCACCCTGGGTCTGCCCGCCCACCCGGTGATGGCACTGATGGTCGGCGCGTTCATCGTCCACGGCATCACCCCCGGCCCGAACGTCATCACCGACGAACCGGCGCTGTTCTGGGGCCTGATCGCGTCGATGTGGATCGGCAACGTACTGCTCGTGCTGCTGAACCTGCCGCTGATCGGCTTGTGGGTGCGCATGCTGCGCATCCCGTACCAGGTGCTGTTCCCGATGATCATCCTCTTCGCCGCGATCGGCACATACTCCGTGGGTTTCAACGCGTACGACGTCTACGCGATCGCATTCTTCGGGATCCTGGGCTACGTCCTGATCAAGTGCGGCTGTGAGCCGGCGCCACTGCTGCTCGGCTTCGTCCTCGGACCGTTGCTTGAGGAGAACCTGCGGCGGGCGCTCATCATCTCCCGTGGCGACCCGTCAGTCTTCCTGACCCGACCGATCTCCGCGGTGCTCCTGACCTTGACCGTGGCGGCGCTCGTCGTCGCCGTCCTCCCGACGATCCGCAAGCGCCGCGAGGTCGTGTTCGCCGAGGAGGACTAGGGACTCCGGTAATCGCACGGCTCCTGGGTTATCCGGGTGCTGGCGGCGCGGACCTGGCTCCACCGCGCCTTGCCGTGCTCGGTCGCTTCGACGGTGCCGTCCGTCATTCGCGGGCGGCGAGCGCGTCGGCGGGGCGAGGCCGCAGCACGAACCTGCTGGGGATCGCCGTGGCGCCAGTGCCAGGGTCACCACGGCGGTGACCACCGCGAGATAGGCGTACGGCAGCGCCGACCCCGTCATCCCCGCGCTGAAGGCGGCCAGCGTCGCCAGCGAGATCGACGTTCCGATGGCCACCGCGACGCCCACCGCCCTCAGCGTCTCCGTGCGCAGCATCCGCGCCGCCTGCCGCCGGGTGGTACCGACCACACGTAGCACGGCGAGCTCCCTGGACCGGGCCAGGGTGGACATGGCCAGCGTGTTGACCACGGCAATCGGGCAGAAGGCGATGATCAGACCCATGGCGACGTAGCCGACCGCCGCGTTGGGCGTGCCGGTCGTCACCGCCTCGGCCTGGTCGAGCACGGTCACGGCGGGCAGCGCCCGCTCCAGCGCCGCGGGCCGAGCACGTAGTCGGCTTTGACGCCCGCTTTCACCTCGTTCTGGGCGGCGCGTTCCATGGTGGTCGGCACGAACAGGATCGTGCACGTCATCGCTGTCATCAGGGTCAACGGTGTGATCGCTGAGGCCGGCCGCCCGGTGTCGGCGCGCAGGTTCTTCCGCGCGAGGTAGCCGGCCATGCCGGGCGCGCGCAGCGGCAGCGCGGTCGCCGCCTGCGCGATCAGCGGCCCGAGCAGGGCGACCGCTGTCGTCCACAGCAGCGCGGTCAGCATGGTGACGGGGCCGGCGGCCGCTTCGGTGGACAGCGAGGACAGCACCATAGTCAGCACGACGCCGCCGGCGACGGCGAGCAGGCCGCCGATCAGCCGGGCCCACGGGAGTCCGGCCGCCGGCATCGCCGTCTCACCCAGTGCCTCCACCGGCCTGATCCTGGCGGTACGGCGGGCGGAGACGCGTGCAGCCACCCACGCGGCCACCAGCGTGGCCAGCATCGCGACGATCGGCGGGAACGGGCTGACGACAAGTCGCAGGTTGCCCGGCATGGCCCCCAGCGCGACGAACCTGGTCCGCAACCAGAACCCCAGCAGGATCCCCGCTCCGGAGCCGAGCACCCCGGCAGCCACGCTGATGAGCAGGGCCTCGCCACCGACGAGCTTCCTGGCCTGCCGCGGCGTGGCGCCGATGCGCCGCCCAGGCTGATGAGCCTGACCCGGGCGTCTTCCGCCTCGGGGAACTCGACCGCGCCGCGCTCGTCGCCGATGTACGCGACCGCGCCGCGTTAGTGGCCGGTGTACGCGACGGCACCCGGGACGGTGACGTCTACTCGGGAGAGGACGCCGATGGCCGTCACCAGACCGGCGCGTCCGGCCAGGCGGCGGGCCTCGCCGGTGGCGAAAAAGATCGTGTCCTCGCTGGGCAGCGCCTGCGCGGTCACTCCGACGACGCGGTAACCGGGGATCGGCCGGCCGGCGTGGCGGGCGTCCACGACGACTTCGCCGGCGGCGAGGGAGGGACCCGCGAACGAGATCATCACTTCCAAACCCCCAACCTGGTCATGCGCTCGGCCACCTTCTCGGCGGCCGGGGCCGTCATCGCGTCCACGATCCGGCCGTCGGCCAGGAACAGCACCGTGTCGGCGTACGCCGCGGCCACCGGGTCGTGGGTGACCATCACCACGGTCTGGCCGAGCGTGGAGACCACCTCCCGCAGCAGGGTCAGCACGTCGCGGGCCGTCATGGTGTCCAGCGCGCCCGTCGGCTCGTCGCCGAACACCACCTCCGGCCTCGTCACCAGTGCCCTGGCGAGTGCGACGCGCTGCTGCTGACCGCCGGAGAGCTGGGCCGGGCGGCGATCGGTGCGTCCGCCGAGGCCCACCCAGTGCACGATCTCGTCCAGCCACGCCCGGTCGACCCTGGCGCCGGCCAGCATGAGCGGCAGCGTGATGTTCTCCGTCACGGTCAGCGCGGAGACCAGGTTGAAAGCCTGGAACACGAACCTGAGGGACCCATGACCGCGGTGAAGGTTCCCCGGGGGATGCCGACCGACACCTCGCGCAGGGCCGCCACCGCGCTCCGACCCCTGCCGTACACCTTGCTCACCGCGTCCAACCGCACTGCTTCTGTCATGGGCTCAAGCCTGCTATCTGCTCTTTCCGCCACCAGAGAGGCGATCACGACCTAGTCATGACTTCATCATCATCCGGACATAATGGTCAGATGATCCGCACGCTCCTGGCCGAGGACCAGCACGTCATCAGAGAGGCCCTCGTGACCCTGCTCGGCCTCGAACCCGACATCGAGATCGTCGCGGCGGTCGAATCCGGGGACGCGGCGGTCGCCGCCGCCCTGGCTCACCGGCCGGACGTGGCCGTGCTGGACATCGACATGCCCGGCGCTATCGACGGCCTCGACGCCGCCGGCGAGCTGCGTGCCAGGCTGCCGGAATGCCGCACGCTCATGCTCACCGGCCACGGCAAGCCCGGCCATCTCCGCCGCGCGCTCACCTCCCAGGTGGACGGCTTCATGCTGAAGACCGCCTCGCCGGAGGAGCTGACGACCGCGATCAGGAAGGTGGCACGGGGCGAACGCGTACTCGACCCCGCGCTCGCCCAGACCGCGTGGAACCTGGCCGACAACCCGCTCACCTCCCGCGAGGCCGACGTCCTGCGGCTGGTCGCGGCGGGCGCCGAGGCGACCGAGATCGCCGGTCAGCTCTTCCTCAGCGCCGGGACCGTACGCAACTACATCACCACGATCGTCGCCAAGCTCAACGCCCGCAACCGCACCGACGCCGTGCGCCTCGCTTCCGAGGCGGGCTGGATCTAGGCGGGGACCCAGGCATGCGTCGGTACCGTGGCGGTCAGCTCGAACCAGCCGTCTTCCCGGGAGACGGCCAGCCGCCCGTCGAGTGCCGCCAACCTGGTGCTGAGGTTGCCGATCCCGGCTGAGCCGCGGCGCCCCTGTGTGGTGCGTACTCCGTCGTTGCGGACGCTGAGGCGTGCGGTGCCGTCTCGTACGGCGGTCGTGATCACGCATCGGCCGGCCGAGCTGTGCCGCAGGACGTTGGTGACGGCCTCCCTGAGCACGATGCCGAGCGTGGTGTCCGCGTCCCTGCCGAGGGTGGAGTGGTCCAGGCCGAGCACGACCTCGATGCCGGCTGCCGTCAGCAGCGACCGGGCCGCCTCCGCCTCCGCGGTCAGTGACAGCCGCCTGTGCTCGCCCGACACCGTACGCAGGTCCTCCATGGCCCGCTCGGTCATGGTCAGGACGTCGTCGAGTTCCTCGCGTGCGCGCTCGACGTCGAGCCTGCGGGCGAGCTCGCATTTGAGCAGGATCGCTGCCAGGGTGTGCCCGAGAAGGTCGTGCAGGTCGCGGGCGGCACGCAGCCGTTCCTCGATGACGGCCGCGCGGGCCAGGCCGTCCCTCGACTCGCGCAGTTCCCTGGCGAACTGGGCCAGCTTGAGCAGCCCGTACACGACCAGGCCGCTCACCAGGGTGCTGATCGCGTAGTTCACGGTCAGCGGGATCGGCAGGCCGAGCAGCGCGCCGGCGACCGCGGCGACTGCCACGATCGCCGCCACCAGCGGCACGGCCACTCCCCAGGAGAAGGCCAGCAGGATCGGCCCCGCCAGGAACCCCGTCACACCCAGCCATGCCTGCCCGAACAGCGGGATCGGCGCGAACGTCAGCACCGCCATGATCGACAGCGCCACCGGGTGCCGTCCCTCGACCGATCGCAGTTGCATTAACACGATGACGGCCAGCAGCGCGGCCGGCCACAGCGAGCCGGCCAGCAGCAGCGCCTTGGCCGAGAACCCCACCAGCACGGCCGCCAGCAACGCCATCGACAGCATGCCGTCATGCGCGGGCCGGACGGGTGGGCGGGTGAGGGGCAGCGTCGCCTCCACGGTCATCGAGGCGTCACCGGCGAGCCCGACGGTGAGCGTGCCTCCCGCCGCCTCGGCCTGAGCCGGCAGGTCACCGAGGCTCTCGTCGTCGGCTGTCCGCGCACCGTCGTCGGCTGTCCGCGCACCGTCGTTGGAGACGCGCAACCGTACGGCTGAACCCTCCGTGGAAGTCTCGATGAGGCAGGTGGTGGCCGTGCGCCGCCGTACGATCTCTGTCACAGCCTCGCGGAGCACGGCCGCCAAGAGGGCGCCCGCCGGGCCGAGCGGCTCCGCATGGCCCACACGCACGTCCACGGTGACGCCCGCGGCGGTCAGCATCGCCTTGGCGGTGGAGATCTCGGGAGCCAGGGACATCGCCCGGTAGCTCGCCGCCGCGGCCCGGGCATCGGCCAGCGAGCGTCGCGCCGTCTCCACGTCAGGGGTCCCGGTACGCGCGCCGGCGGCGATCGTGGCGAGCGCTCTGCCCAGCCCCGTGCTCAGCTCGGCGGCGATACGCAGCCGTTCCTCGGCCGCCGCCGTCATCGCCAGCGACAGCCTGGCCGCGTTCACCTCCTCGATCCGGTCGATCATCGTGGTCAGGCCGTAGACGACAAGGGAGATCAACACCATGCTGATCACCGGGTCGAGGGGGCCGAGCAGGGCAGCGCTCGCCACCACCGCCAGGGCGAGCGGCCACAGCGGAGTCAGCAGCAACGACCCGCCGACGAAACCGAGGATGCCGACCGAGGAGCCGAGCAGCAGCACCGACCCGTACGCCAGGGCCGCCTGGAGGGCGACCAACCACCACCGACGCCACCTGACGAAGGCGACCTGGAGCACCGGCAGTGCCAGCGCCAGGGGCGATCCGGCCACCACGTAGACGCTCGCGAAGGCCGCGAACACCACTACCGCGATCAGCTTTGCCCTCTTGTGCACCCGTTCAGCCTAGGAGGCTGCTCTTCACCGCCCGGAGAGGGGAACCGGCTCGGCGTGCATTAGCGTTCGGGAGACGGCCAGGATCACGGCCGCGCAGGCCGACACCAGCCCGACGAGACCCGCCGCGGCCCCGAGCGTCAGCGCGTCGGGGCGGACGAGGGCCTGCCCGCGCTGAGCCTGCCAGAGCACCAGCGCGGTGAGTCCCCCGTAGCCGAACGCAGCCACGATCACCAGGGCCGTACGGGTGACGGTGCTCGCGAGGATGGGCAGCCGGCCAGAGAGCATCCGCAGGCCGATCGCCACCAGCGGGAGGACCTGCATGGCATGCAGGCCGACGAAGTGCGCCACCCGCAGGTCGCCCGAGCCGCTCTCCCAGCCGGTGACCGGCATGCCGGCGCCGCCGTCGGGCCCGCCCACGCTGTGCGCGCCGATCGTGGCCAGGCTCAGCCCGCCCGCCAGATCCCGCGCCTGGTCCGGGGTCGGCGCGGTCATCAGGTAGCCGACGGACATGCCGGCGAGCGAGATGACCAGCCCGAGCGGGATCGCCCACGCCATGGCTCGGTCCACCCGGCGCTGCGCCACCAGAAAGATCCCCATCGCGAACGTCAGCAGCCACCCCAGGTACGCGGCGCCGCCCATGACCATGAACACCGTCTCGTCCAGCCCGGTGGAGAAGTTGAAGTGGCTGCGGACCCCACGAGCCGCCTGGAAGGCGATGGCCGAGATCTCCGGTACGACGAACCCGCCCACCGTCACGGTGCCCAGCCACCACAGCGTCCGCCGCCACCGGCCGGCTTGACCGATCATCCAGGCCAGCGTGGCCGCGTACAGCCCGAACGACATCGCGAATTTGAACGGCTTGAGCCATACTCCCTGACCGAGCACCATTCGCTCGTCGACCGCCATCCCCATCGCGCTGACGACGGCCAGCACCGCCATGGCCGCCGCGCAGTAACTGAGCGGACCGTGCCACGAGGACGTGGCCTCCCGAAGTCGCCGGGGCTGAAGCAGGGCACTCATGATGAACTCCTTCTCATCGACTGAGTGCAACCTTGCTGATTGGCGAAAGCGCTCACCAGAGACGTGATCACCAGTCCGGTATGACTTCATCACGAACCAGACATTTAGCCCGTGGCGTTTTATCCCATAATGAAATGGCCGAATGGCCGGCCGTGCTCACACACCTGGAAACGTCCATTGACGGCTTGTTGTCAGTTGGTCACGCTTTGATGCAATCTCAAGCGAATGGCTTACTCTCCTGCTTTCCTTGGAGTGATAGTCCCATCGGTGTAGGGGTGGCTGATGCAGGCAGAGATCCAGCTCACAGGTGGCGATGAGATAGCGGAGTTCACCGCGTTGTGGCAATGGTTGGCCGGCGAGCGGGCGCTGACCGGGACGGTGAGCGTCATGCGAAGGCCGGCGGCGGAGGAGGAGCTGGGCGGGGCCCTGGACACGCTCGTCCTGGCGCTCAGCTCAGCAGGCGCGGTCGCGGCCCTGTCGCGGGCGCTGACCGTCTGGCTGGCCACCCGCCGGGCGGACGTCACCCTTACCGTCAAAGCCTCCGGCGAGGTGAAACTGGACGCCCGGCGGGTCAGGGACCAGGACATCGCGCCGCTGCTGCGCCAAGTGCTGCGGGCGTCCGATGAGCGCTGAGGCGCCCCGCCCGCCTGACCATGCTCGCTCCCGGGCGATCTTGATCGGTGTGTCGGCCTATGACGACCAGGCGTTCCGGCCCCTGCCCGCCGCTGCCAACAGCCTTGAAGGACTGCGCCGGGTCCTGACGGACCCCGCCCTGGGCGGCTGGCCGGAGGAGCGGATCACCTTCATCCGCGATCCCGCCGACGCGGCCGGGCTGGTACGGACCTTGCGGCGGCTGGCCCGCGACACGACAGATGTGCTGCTGGTGTACTTCGTGGGGCACGGGATCATCCTGCAGAACGGGCATCTGTGCCTGCCCCTGACCGGCACCGACGAGGGCGACCCCGACGTCACCGGCCTGGAGTACGAACGCCTGCGTCAAGCCCTGCTGGACAGCCCCGCACGGGTCAAAGTGGTGATCCTGGACTGCTGCTACTCCGGCCGTGCCGTCCAGGCCCTGTCCGCCGAGGGCGTCGCCGACAGCGCGGGCATCCGTGGCGCCTACACGCTGACCGCCAGCGACCACACCGCCCATGTTCCTCCGCTGGGCCTGCAGGCCGACGCCTGCACGTCCTTCACCGGCGAACTTCTGGACCTGGTCCGCACCGGCCTGCCTGAGGGGCCAGAGTGGCTCACCTTGGACCTGCTCTACCCGCATCTGCGCCACCGTCTGCACAGCCGGGGCCTGCCTGAGCCGAACCAGCGTGGCACCGACACCGCCGGCCGGCTCGCCTTCACCCGCAACCCGGCCTCCCAGAGCCAGGCGTCGACTTCAACGGCCACCTGGCCCGCCGATCCACCCCCCGGTGAGCCCGGTCGCGCCGCCATTCCGTCACGGGCACCGATCAGATGGATGACCGCGGTGACCGCCACCGCGACCATCGTCGTCATCGCCGCCAGCCTGCTGCTGTGGTGGCTGCTGGATTCACGGGGGCCGCGAACGGCCGGCTCCGTCAACGGCACGCCTGCCGCGACTGGCGCTTCCACCGCGCCGACCCGCGCGATCGGGTGGACCTACACCACCGGCGGTTACATCATCTCCAGCCCCGCGGTGGCCGACGGTACCGTGTACATCGGAAGCAGCGACGACAAGGTGTACGCGCTGGACGCGGCCACTGGCCGGGTGCGCTGGACCTATACCACCGGCGGCGACGTCTACTCCAGCCCGGCGGCGGCCGGCGGGATCGTGTTCGCCGGCAGCGGCGACGGCAAGGTGCATGCGCTGGACGCGGCCACCGGCCGGGCGCGCTGGACCCGTGCGACCAAGGGCGCCGTCGATTCCAATCCGGCGGTGGCCGGCGGGACGGTCTACGTCGGCAGCCGCGACGGCAAGGTGTACGCCCTGGAGGCGGCGACCGGCCGGGTGCGCTGGACGCGCGCCACCGGAGGCGCGGTCCTCTCCAGCCCCGCCGTGGCCGGCGGGGTGGTGTACGTCGGCAGCGACGACGACACGGTGTACGCCCTGGAGGCGGCGACCGGCCGGGTGCGCTGGACGCGCACCACCGGAGGCGCCGTCGACTCCAGTCCGGCGGTGGCCGGGGGGACGGTGTACGTCGGCAGCGGCGACGGCAAGGTGTATGCCCTGGAGGCGGCCGATGGCGGAGTGCGCTGGACCCGTGCGCTCGGTGGCGCGGTCCTCTCCAGCCCTGCGGTGGTCAAGGGCGTGGTGTACGTCGGTGGCGGCGACGGCAAGGTGTACGCGCTGGGCGCGGCCGATGGCCGGGTGCGCTGGAGTCACGCCACCGGCGGCAAGATCGACTCTCGCCCGGCGGTGGCCGACGGCGTGGTGTACGTCGGCGGCCACGATGACAAGGTTCGTGCGCTGGACGCGACCACCGGCCGGGTGCGCTGGAGTCACACCACCCTCGGCGACATCAGTTGGTCGAATCCGGTGGTGGCCGACGGGCTCGTGTACGTCGGCAGCACCGACGGCAAGGTGTACGCCCTGGACGCTACGACGGGCCGCCTCTGACCCCTGCGGCCAGTGAGGGAGCCGTACCAGACGCCGGGCGCCTTTGCGGATGCCATTCCTTGCATAATCTGCGCTAAATGACCGTATCGGTCCGACCGTTTGCCATTGTGACCAACGCCACCGTTTTTGTGGAGCCGTGCCGCGCGTTGAACCGTGACAGCACATGCTCATTCGCGAATCAGCAGGTCACCCGGTAATCGGTGTCGGAGGCGCTCCACTTTGTCTCGCTCATTGACCATGGAAAGTGGGTCTTGTCGACCTTCGTGGGCTGCTGTAGAAATATGCCCGGGAACCGGTCGCTCGAGCACGACAAAAGAAGGGTCGATATCTGGAGCACACGCGCAGGTAGGCGTCGACGGCTATTTCGTGGTCATTGTTCAAGCGTACTCGCGCGGTGGCCCGTGACTGCCCTTTCGCGTACTCGGTCGACCGGCTGTATCCCATGCCCTGAGCGGCTCTGATAGCCGCGGTCCCGTACAGAGGACCAGTGGCCGCGTCCGTCTCCGGAAACACCTCGCACCTCCTGTAAATGGCGGCGTGCTTTGTGCGGTCGCCTGACGTACGAACGTGGCCAAATGTCGCTCTGTGCGGTGCCTTTTCGCCGACACATGTCAAGGAGGATCTCGTGTCATCCATCCGGCGCACAATTCGAAGCAGTGCCCGTAAGCGTTCTCTCCTCGTCGCCGTCTTGTCCGTTCTCGCCCTGTGGAGCGCCGTCTTAACCGCCGGACCGGCCTCCGCGTCGGCGGTGCACTACGGGGACGGCACCTGGTACAACACGGGGGTCGGCGCCTGTGGCTGGAACAACAACGATGGCCAGCTGGTGGTGGCCATCTCCCCCCGCTGGTACGGCAACCAGCCCAACCCCAACAACTCGCCGGCATGCGGCAAGCAGCTGCGCGTGCGGGGTCCCTTGGGGGTGGTCTACGTGACGATCGTGGACAAGTGTCCCTCCTGCAAGACGGACGATCTCGACCTGAGCCCCGCCGCGTTCCGCCAGATCGCGGACCTCAACGCCGGGCGGGTTCGCATCCAGTGGGTGTGGGCCTAGCCACATCCCCATGACCGTGCCTTCCGCCGCTGCGGTTCACCGCCTGGTCCCGTTCCGCTGGATCAGGTGATCAAGCACCGGCCCTTCCCTGCTCGGCTGGGGAAGGGCCGCCGCACAATGAGGACTTTTCTTGCTCAACGAGATCGGTGCGGCGCCTACACCGCCGCCCGTGGGGAGAGTTGCATGACCGGAATCATGCGGATGGTCAGTATCGCTGCCGCCTTCGTGTTCGTGGCGGTGGCACCGGGGCCGGGTCCTGCCGGCCAGCAAACCGCCCTGGCCGCGTCAGCTGCGGAAGGCGTGGCGGAGCCAGCCTCCACCGCGAGAGTCGCCGCTCTGGCCGACCACACCATCACCCTCGTCAACAATTCGGGGCAGACGCTGTGGATCGGCAGTGCGGTCAATGCCGACGGCTCCAGGAATCTCACGAGCCTGCCAACGCTGCGGTCCGGGCAGTCGGCCACTGTCAGGATCCCCGAATCCAGCGCGCCGGGCCACTGGCGCGGGAAGTTCTTCGCCCGCCAGGGCTGCGGCGGGAACTCCGGCAGCACGTTCCGGTGCAAGGTGGGTGACTGCGGTCCGTTCGCCGACCGCTGCACGACCGGTGAGCAGCCCGCCAGCCTGGCCGAGTTCAACTTCGACACCAGGGACCGGCTGGCGCCCTGGTACAACGTCAGCTACGTCAACGCCTTCTCCCTGCCCATCACGATCGAGGCGGTGAACGCCTCGGCGCCCGCCGGGTCCAAGGAGTGCGAAACGGTCGGGTGCACGGAGAACTTGTTGCGCCACTGCCCGCCGGCGAACCTCAGGTACTGGGACAGCGGCACTCCGATGCTCTGCGTCAACCCCAACAGGGACGCGCGAACCCCCTACAGCAACATGATCTCCGCGAGATGCCCGAAGGCCTATGCGTGGTCGAAGCAGGACACGGAACCTGGAAACCAGACCATGCGGCAATGCCGGAACTGCACCGGATTCAGGGTGACCTTCCACCGCGGTTAGTGCCGCCACGTCGGTCACCACTCGCCCGGGTCGCGCGGCGGCGCGACCCGGAAGCGCACATGGCCCCGGGGCTTCCTATTTCAACTTCCAGTCCTCCGGAGAGCCGAGAGACTTACCGAAGACTTTGATGATCGGCCCCTCGGTGGATGGCTGCGTCAGTAGGGTCTCGCCGGTCGTCGCGGCCACGTCGATATCTGCGCGTAGCTCGTAGACGCCCTCGTGTAGTCGGCCCGCCGGTATGGACAGGCTCGCTCTGACTGCCTCCGTATCGCCGGAATCATGCTCCTATGAACGCTGGAGCCGCCTATAACCAGTGCGACCTCGTAGGCGAAGTTGTTGCGCAGCGAGTCCCATTTATGGGCGAAGACGAACTCGACCCACGCGGTCTGCGGCTGCTTTGCCGATGCTTGTCTGGCCCGTAATGTCTTCTTTTTGCCGCGGACCCGGTTCGCTGTGCCGGTGAGGCGTGGTCTGTGAGATCTTGTCCGGTATGGTGCTCGCCCAGGACGACAGCCACGCCACCCCGGATGCCTTCTACCGCGACCCGTACCCCGTCTACGCCGAGGCCCGCGGGGCTCGCGGGTTGACCTTCGTGCCTGAGCTCGGGGCGTGGCTGGTCAGCAGGCGTGACGACGTGCGCGAGGTGTTGAGCAAGCCCGAGCTGTTCTCGTCGGCGGGCGCGCTGCGGCCCGACCACCTGCCGGGGAAGGCCGCGCTCTCGGAGCTGATCAAGGGGTTCGGGGGACGGCAGGCGGTGCTCAGCGCCGATGGCGAGGCGCACCAGCGCCTGCGCCGGCCTCTCATCCGGGGGCTGTCTCCCGCCAGGGTCGCCGCAGCGCTCCCCTTCGTCGGCGAACGGGCGGAGGCGCTCATCGGCTCCTTCGCCGGCGACGGCCAGGTCGAGTGGATGGACGCGTACGCCAGGCCGCTGCCCGCCGATGTGATCGGCCACCTGATGGGCCTGGACCCGGCCGACGCTCAGGGAGCGGTACGTGGTGCGCAGCGAGCGGAGCAGCTGCTGTTCACCGAGCTGACGGAGGCGGAGCAGGTGGAGGCCGCCAAGGAGATCGTGGCGGTGCAGCACCTGCTCGACGGCTACGCTCGCGCCCGCAGGGCGGAGCCGCGTGACGACCTGATCACGGAGATGGTGCGGAACCTGGCGCCAGGATCCGACGATCTCACGCTGGAAGAGCGACGGGAGATCGTCTCCAACCTCCAGAACCTGCTGCTGGCGGGCCATCTGACCGCCACCGCACTGCTAGGCACGGTGGTGCTGCACCTGCTGCGTGACCGCCGCCAGTGGGAGTCGCTGTGCGCGCAGCCGCGGCTCGTCCCCGCGGCCGTCGAGGAGGCGGCCAGGTTCGAGGCTCCCGTCCAGGGCTTCCGGCGTACGGTCACCACCGATGTGACGCTGAGCGGGACCGAGCTGCACGAGAACGACGTGCTCTTCGTCTCCTTCGCCTCGGCCGGCCGGGACGCGGACGCGATCGCGCGCCCGGACGAGTTCGACATCGCGCGGCCCGCCTTCCGCCACGTGTCGTTCGGCCACGGTCCGCACAGCTGCCCAGGGTCGCAGCTCGCCAAGGAGCAGGTGCGGATCACGTTGGAGAAGCTCGTCCGGGAGCTTCCGGGGCTGCGGCTGGCGCGCACCAACGTGACCATGGCGCCCACCCTCATCCACCGCTCCCCGGAGGCGTTGTTCCTCACCTGGTGAGAACCGGCTGAGGTCAGCCTGTCGTGGGCGTGATGGTGATCGGGCCGTGGTGGGAGAGGTTGCTCAGGTTCATCTGCTGGAGGGTGGTCGCCGGGGCGGTGGCGCCGGGCATGACGATGGTGTCGAGGCGTACGCCGGTGATCGGCGCGCCGGGCTGGCCGTTGATGCGGGCGGGCGTGGTGCCGGCGTCGCGGACCCGTACGCGGGCGAGCGTGACGTCCTTGACCGGGCCGACTCCGCCGCTGTCGATCCACAGGGCCAGCCAGGTGCGGTTGCCGTCGTTGCTGAAGCTGAGCCGTTCGATGTCGATGTCCTCGAAGCGGATGCCGGTGGCGTTCGCGGTGCCGTACTTGTGGTGAATGCCGATGCCGACCGCGGCGTCGTAGACGACCACGTGCCGGAACGTGACGTTCTCCTGCGGCTGGAAGACGCCCTGCCCGACCTTGACGCCGTAGCAGAACGTCCAGGAGACCAGGTCGTCGAAGACGACGTCGCGGAGGGGGCGCGAATCGCCGGGCACCTTGCGGAACAGGTCGGTGTTGGAGGTCCACGTCTTGCTGCTGAACGGGTCGTCGAGACCGATGCCGATGGCGTGCTTGACGGTCACGTCCGTCGACTCCATGACGTCGATGCCGTCGTTCTCGCCCATGTCGAACCGGTTGAAGATCTTCATGTTCCTGAAGGTCATGTCTGACGAGCGGGTGGGCATGATGGCCCAGCTGCTGGACTCGCGGAAGGTGATGCCGTCCACCGTGAAGCCGGTCGTGTAGATGGGGGTGAGGAGGTTGACGCCCAGGTTTCCCGGCTGTAGCGCGGCGCGGCCGTTGCCGTCGATGGTGCCCCGGCCGTAGATGGAGATGTTGCGCGAGGAGTAGCGGGTGGAGATGAACCACGTGATGTCGCGCTGCTGCGACACCTTGCGCCAGTGCACGTCGTAGTGGGCGCGCTCGCCGGTGTAGCGGAGCACGGCACCCGGCTCCAGGTAGAGCGCCACGTTGCTGCGCAGGTAGAGGTTGCCCAGGGTGTAGACGCCGGCGGGCACGTACACGGTGCCCTGCTTTCCGTTGGCGCTTCCCCACGCGGCGGCGTCGTTGAGCGCGGTCTGGAAGGCGGCGGTGGAGTAGGCGTCGGTGCCGGGCTTCGCGTTGTACGGCGGGCGTGCGACGTTGGAGACGCCGGTGCCGGTCGACGGTGGCCGGTTGGTTTCGGCCGGGTCGATGGCGAGGACGAGCTGGCGGCGGCCGTCGACCTTGACGATGAGGTATTCGTCGTTGGGGACGGTGAAGGTGAGCGTGGAGCCGCTGACGGATCCGGCGATGTTCAGCTTGGCCGGGCTGATGCGGTACGAGCCGATGTTCGTGTTATTGATCTTGGTGACGGAGATGGTGGCCGTGCCGGAGCCCATGGCGAACTGGGCGATGTCGTAGCCGGGATAGCGGGTGACGGGCACAGTGCGGCCGTTGGCGGTCAGCCGGTAATCCGCCGAGGCGGGGTAGATGGAGGGGACGGGGTAGATCTGCAGCGGCGCCTCCGCCGCGCCGCCGGTGGCGCTCGCCACGCCCGGGGAGGCGGTGAGCGCCGTGGACAGGACGAGGAGCAGGGCAGCGAAGGTGGCGATGGGTGCGAGTAACCGCATAACCGGTGTCCTTCCTGGTGGGCGAGTCGGCCGTGCGGATGACGGCTGTGCTTCCTGCCGTCTGACACAGGAGTTCACATATGTGACACACTCCTCGTAAGTGGATGCCGTTCAGTACGTTATGAACCGGGCCGGCGCGTGTCAATGAAACCCCTTGGCCCCCACCATCCCCTCCAGTCCCACAAATCTGCGTAGTCAGGGGTAATCGGACCCCGTTCAGAGGGACTACTGGGTGTGGACGATCGCCAAGAACGCTTCACCGGCCTCTACGACCGCAACTACCGGCGTGTGCTGGGCTATGCCCTGCTGCGCGCCGAGCCTGGGGTCGCCGAGGATGTGGCCAGCGAGACCTTTCTGATCGCCTGGAAGCGCTTGAACGTGCTGCCGGAGCATCCGCTGCCGTGGCTGCTGGGCGTGGCCCGCAACATGCTGGCCAAGCAGCGCGACTCGCGTTGCCAGCGTCAGGCGCTGGTCGACCGGATCGCGGCACTCACCACGGCTCAGGACCATCTGATCTGGGACATCGCTGAGCACGTCGTCGACCGGGAGACCGCGCTGGCCGTGCTGGCCGCGCTGCCGGAGCAGGACCTGGAGGCGATGGCCCTGGCCACCTGGCACGGGCTGCCGCCTGAGCAGGCCGCCGCCGTCATGGGCTGTTCGACCCGCACGTACAACGTCAGGCTGCACCGGGCCCGCAAGCGCCTGGGCAAGGCGTTGCACGTGGAAATCGAGGAGGGGACCGCACTGGCCCACCTCCGCACCACGCGCCCGCAGTTTTCGGAGGAGACCTGATGTCGAACCAGCGTCGCCTGCCCCGCGACGGAGAAGACATGAACGACCGCATGTTCGCCGACCTCAAGCCCATGAGGCTGGACGAGCTGACGGACGAGGCGTACCGGCGTCGCCGTTCGGACGACCTCGCCCGCGCGTTCCACACCGACCATTCCCTTCGACCCTCAAGGAGACTATCGATGTCTCGCCGTCCCTTTCTGTTCGTGACCGCCGCGATCGGCGCCGGCCTGGCCGCCGCCGCGATCGTCGTGGTCCCCGACATGGTGAGCACGTCCGTGCCCGGACCCGCCGCGTCCTCGCCCAGCTCCGCCCAGTCGCTGTCGACGCGGAACGTGAGCGCCCGGTCCTTCCTCCTCGCGGCGGCGGAGACCGTGGCCCGCGAACCGGCCGGCTCCGGCAGCTACTGGTACACCCGGAAGCGCGCCTCCGAGCCGGTCCAGAATGCCATGACGGAGGACGGGGCCGAGTTCAAGGCTCTGCACGCGAAGTTCAACGCCAAGATGGCGGAGCTCAAGGACAAGCCCGCCGAGCTCAAGGCCGCCCAGAAGGAGTTCATCGACGCGATCACCAAGCTCAAGGAGGAGAAGTTGCCGTACAAGGCGGTCGTCTCCTACACGACCGAGCACTGGCGAGCGGCCGACAACGACGCCAAGGACCGTATGAACGACAACCAGGACGTGAAGATCTCATTCGCGACGCCGCAGGAGGAGGCGAAGTGGAAGGAGGCGGGCTCGCCCATGCTCCACGACGACAAGCCCGAAACGTCTGAGATGAAGACGATGATGCCCGTGTCGCTCGACAACCCCTCCCTCACCCTGCAGACGGTGGCCGACCTGCCGACGGACAAGGAGGGCCTGGAGCGCCGGCTGCGGAGCCTGCACGCCGAGAGCCGCAAGAAGAAGGGCAGCTTCGCCGACGACTACCTGCCGCAGACGGGCCTGGACCTGATGAGCGCGCCTCTCACGCCGGGGACGCGCTCCGCTCTGTTCAAAGTCCTGGCGGAGCAGCCGAACTTCAAGTCGAATGGCCAGGTGACCGACGGGTTGGGGCGTACAGGGGTCGCCCTCACCTACCAGTCCACCGGCCCTGAGGGGAAGGTCGACTTCACCATGACCTTCGACCCGAAGACCGCCGACCTGCTGGAGTACTCGTTCACCAACGTGGGCAAGTCGATCCCGGAGTGGAAGGTGGCGTTCGAGAAGATGGGCTGGGCCGAAAAGGCCGGCGAGCGCCCGCAGGGCTGACCGGCTGAAGCCCTGGCTCGGGACACCCTGAGCGAGGGCGCGACGGCCCTGAGCGGATCGACATCCGCTCAGGGCCACCGCCTTCGGGGGGTCAGGTGGGTGTTCGGGCGGCGGGGGCCAGGAGGGGGCGGCTCCGGGCGTCGCCCCAGACCGAGGAGGCGAGCACGTGGGGTCGCAGCAGTGCGGTGAGCTCCTCGTCGCCCAGTCCGCCCAGCTCTTCCTCGGCGATCTGGCGTGCGGCTCCGGCGAGGAGGTCGGCGAGCTGGACCCGGGGGTCGGAGCGCGAGTCGACGAGCCGCAGCCCGGCCAGCCACCCGGCCGGGGGGTGGCCGGGCGGGGCGGGGCGCGGGGCGGCGAGCAGTCGCCTGAGCCGGGTGACGCGTTCCTCGGTCAGCAGGGTCTGCCGGTCGTGCACGATCGAGACGGGGTTTCCGCCCGCACCCCAGTGAGCCACGGCCTGGACGATGGCCGGGACCAGAGGGTCGAGCGCCGGGATCGCCGGCGGGCCACCGGCGAGCTGCCGGGCCCGCAGCGTCTCGGCGTGCGGCCTGCCCTGCTGCAGCAGCCCGAGGATCTCGTTCAGCCGGCCCGGCGGGCAGACCAGGCGCAGGGCGCCGAGCGCCTGGAAGACCGAGTCGACGCCCGCGTCCGGGCGCCGGCCGTTCCTGGGGCGGGCCAGGCCGTTCCTGGTGCGCATCAGGTCGTTCAAGCCCTCCAGCAGGGCGTTCCAGCGTTCGTGGCCGAACGCGGGCGGGCCCTGGTGATAGAGGGTGGCGGCCATGTCCTCGGGTTCCCGCTCCGGCGCGAGCAGGCCGACGGCCCGGGTCAGGGCGTGGAACGGCTTGTCGATCAGGAGCACGTGGGCGTTTCCGAGGAGCGGCGCCGACGGGCCGAGCATCCACTTGAGGGCTTCGCGGTGCTTCCTGCGGCGGATGACGTCGGATTTGTACTCCAGCGTCGGAGAAGGGGCCCGGCTGCGTACTTCCTCGAAGCAGCTCGCCGCCGACGCGGCGCTCAGGTGGACGCCGGCGTGCGCGAACACGGCAGTGTTGCCGCCGACCAGCTTCTCCCCTTCGGAGCCGGACTCGTCGCAGGCGATCTCGAGAAGGGGTGGGCCGGTCGGCGTGGATCTGGTCTGGCCGGGATCCGTCACTGGGTGGATCTCCCAGGGGTTGGTGCCGATGCTCCGTTCCTGGATGAGCTTACGATGGTTTGCGCAGTGTCGCCCGGACCGACGCGGGACCGTCGGACCGGACGGCGTCGGGGTTGTCGTACCAGAGGAAGGCGAGCTTCTTCTCGGGCGCCCTGGTGAGGGCGATCCAGCCGGTGCGAACGCAGGTGTTGCGCGGGTCCGCGGTGATCTGCTCGCGGAGGATCACCCGGTCCGCGCTGCCGTCGCCGGGTTCGAGGGTGAGCGAGCCGGAGCAGTCGAGCCCCGGATACTTGATGCTGCCGACCTTGGCGCCGGTGTCGCCGGCCTTCAGCACCATCTCGACGCGGTAAGGGCGTGAGCCCGGCTGCTCGGCGGGGCCGCGCCACTTACCGATCATGGCCTTGGGCATCGGGACGAACGCCGGCGCCTGGGCCACGGTGGTCGGGTCACCGGGGTTCGCGGTGGGCCACTTCGGCGACCACACCGCAAGGAGGACCACCGCCAGTGCCACCACCACCGCGGTGGACAGGGCGATGCTGACGGCGGCGATCGAGCGGCGTGAGACCAGGTAGCTCAGCGGCAGGCTTCCGGCGGGACGGGCCTTGGCGTCCCACGGTTCGCGAGCGTCGCCCGTGGTCAGATCGCCGGCCGCCTCCGCCACCTCCGCGTCCAGCCGCAGCCCGGTCAGCCACCCGAACAGCCGGGCGATCTCCCGTGACTTGGGCGGCAGGCCGGAGGCCAGGTAGCGGGCGTCGACGCCCTGGTTCTTCAGCTCCCGTACGAGGTTGCCCAGCCCCATGAGCGCGAACCAGCCGGGCAGGTCGTCCACGCCGCGGCCCGAGGTGGTGGTGGCGAGCAGGTCGGCCTTGGTGAGGACCACCGCCACGCGGCGCTGCTTGCCGCCGTCGGCCCGTGCGGCCAGCTCGTTGCGCAGCCGGGTGAAGGTGTCGGCGGGATCCTCCCTGGACAGGGCGACGCCCTTGGCGGTGAGGGCCTGGCGTTCGGATTCGAGCAGGTTGTTCTGGACCTCCGGGAGCGCGAACGGGTCGATGACGAGCACCAGCGCCTCGCCGTGGGCCAGGTAGCGCATCTCCTCGACCCGGCTCGCGCCCGTGTAGTGCTCCCCCGAGGGGTCGAAGAGGTAGAGGATGCGGTTGGAGCGCCTCCTGCCCGGCAGCTTGACGTCCAGCATCACGGCTCTGGGCAGGTCGGGCGGGGTCTTGGCGACCTTGCCCTTGGACAGCTCGCGGCGGAGCTGGCGGAAGGCGTTCTCGTCGGCCTTGTCCACGAACAGCACGCTGCCTCCGGCCATGCCGGCTGCGCGGTGCAGGGCGTCCACGGCGAGCGCCATGAACGTCGTCTTGCCCGCGTCGGGGCCGCCCGCCAGGGGGAGCGGCTCGATCCGGACGCGGCCGACGCGGGTGGGCAGCGTGCGGTCGCACTGGGGGCAGTGCGCCTGCAGGCGGTAGCGGCCGAGCAGGATCGTCGTGGGCAGCCGGGTGCCGCACGCGCAGACGTGCCAGAACGCGCCGTTGAGGTCGGGGGTCAGGCGCCGGTGCTTGCTCCCGCACGTCGAGCAGGCGTAGACGGGTAGCGTGAACCGCTCGTAGCAGCCCGGGTACGGGCAGGCCTGCAGGATCCGGCGGGCCAGCATGAGGACCTGCTCGACCGCGCGGAGCCCGCCCACGCAGGCCAGCCAGACGATCAGGCCCACCGCCACGGTGACGGTGTAGGCCGCGGCGATCAGTGCCACGAGCAGGGCGACTGGCACGGCCGCCGCGAGGACGCCGCCGCAGACGGCCAGCCAGACGGGGAACAGGAACCAGCCCTGGTCGCCCTTCACCAGGACCCTGCTCGCGCTGTTCAGCGCCCGGCCCGCCTTGGCCGCCATCAGCGGGATCGCGCTGTTGAGGATCTCCCTCAGGTCCTTCCACACCTGGGATGCCAGGTAGTGGCGGTAGGCGGGATCGCGGCCGGCGCCGCCCGCCGGGCGCGCCACCGGGGACCTGCCCTCGGCCGCGTCGGGGAGCATGATCTGGCTCGCGTGCGCGCAGTAGAGGCCGACCGCGACGATGGTGCTCACCGCCGCCGTCACCGGGAAGATCACGACCGCGGCCATCGCGCCCGCGGCCACGGCGGCGATCCACAGGACGACGAAGAACAGCAGCGCCACCACGACCATCATGGCCGGCCGCCCCTGGGCGAGAAGCCCCACTTCTTCGGACGTACGAGACCTTTGAGCCCGGCGTGCAGGTCGGGGTCGTTCTTGAACCGGCTCTCCATGACCGCGAACCCCCGGCCGCCGTTCACGAGGGCCGCGGCCCAGTCCTCCAGCTCCGAGACGACCACCTGGGCCTGCCGCAGCCTGATCGCGATCTCCAGCAGCGCCGCCTGCTCGTCCCGGCCCGCCCGCGCGGCCAGCCAGCAGCTCACCAGCCACTGCCGGCCCTGCGGCGTGAGCCGTTTCACCAGCCGGGTCCGGAACCGGGGATCCTGCTTGGCCAGTTTCGCCGCCGCCCGCCTGCGCACCAGCGCCGCGAGCTCCGCTTCCGCCTCCCAGGTCAGCTCGACCAGCTCGCGCAGCAGGGCCGCGGCGTCCTCCGGGGTGCGCACGTCCTCGATCGCCTCGGTGAGCAGGACGGACTGGGAGTCGCGCCAGGCGCACCCGGGTATCCGCAGGTCCACGACCCGCTGGGCGAGCTTGACGGCCTCCCGGTCCTTCAGCCGCGTCTTGACGTAGATCCGGCCCGGCAGCGTGGACAGGGTGGCCGAGGTCGGCAGGCGGGGGCCGGCGATGTCGACGACCCGCCGGCACTCGCCCGCCGTCACGTCGCGCTCCCAGATGTGCCGCAGCGTGCCCTCACGCTCCTCCCGCGCCATCGGGTCGTCGTACAGCAGGAGGACCGCCGTGACGTCAACGCGGTCCCTGCGCTTCGACCCGGCCAGCCAGTGCGCGACCGCGATGCCCGTACGCGGCGCCGGCCGCAGGTCATGGTCGGCGAGCACGGCGCACACCTCCGGCGTGAGCAGGCGGGCGCGCAGCGCGGGCGGGGCATGCTCCAGTCCGGCCAGCAGGCCGTTGAACACGTGGCCCCACCAGAGCGGCGGCGTGCGGGACAGGCAGCCCGCGAGGTCGGCGAGGTCCTCCCTGACCAGCGCCGCCGCCGCCCGCTCCACCCGGAGGGAGGGAAGCGCCAGCGCGCTCTCGTCCACCACGCGCAGGATGGCGACCAGGTGGGGCAGGTTCGCCGCCCTGTCGAGCTCGGCCAGGGCGGCCCGCGCCAGTTCGTCGCGGAACCGGTCGGGCACCGGCCGCCCAGGGGAGGGCAGGCCGGGGTCGCGCAGCGCGAGCACGGCGCACCGCAGCAGGCAGGGCTCCGCCGCCTCAGGAGGGCCGACGGTGACGACGGCGCGGGCGAGCTCGTGGTTGAGCAGCCCGGCCCGCCCGCCCAGCGCGGGCCACACCCAGTGCGGCAACCACTCCCGCACCAGCAGGGCGACCCTGGCCTGCTCCTCGTCCGACAGGGACACGCCGGAGACGCACAGCGCGATCACGGCCGCCGCCGTCTCCGGGTCCGCGCCGCCGAACGTGCCCAGCTCGTCGATGCCGTCCAGGTTCATCCGCCGCCACAGGTCGGTGACGGTGCCCGCGAACCGCCCCACCGGTGTGGGCCGCGGCGGCTGGTCGAGGCGGACCACGCTCGCGTCCAGATCGGCCGGCAGCCAGACGTCCGGCGTGGTGCCGACGATGATCTGGGCCGTCGCCGCCGGGTCGCCGCTGTAGGTGACGAACGACAGCCGCCTGGCCACCTCCCAGGGCAGCGAGTAGGAGATGGCCGCGATCCAGCGCACGATCTGCTCGCAGTCGGGGTCGACCAGCACCAGCCTGCCGTGCCCCTGCGTCAGGATCCGCCGGGCGAGCTCCAGCAGCGCGCTCAGCCGCTGGTAGGCGGGCTCACCGCCGGAGCGCAGCCACTGCCCGATGGACTCCGGGTCCAGTGCCGCGCCCGGAGCCGGCTCGGCGAGCTCGGGCAGCGTCGAGCCGGGCGCGGCCGGGGCGTCGGCCCACAGCGGCGCCCGCCACAGCTCGATCGGCCGCAGCCCGACGAGGTCGTCCTCGTCCAGCACCAGGGCGTGCCCGAGGAAGTTGCCGAACCTGCCCGAATAGTCCTGCCCCAGGTAGACGCACCTGGTCACCGCGGACCGGTCGCCGACCGGCCCGTACGCCATGGCCACAGGCATGGCGCTGATCTGCTCCGGGGTCGGCGCCGTGGGCAGGCTGGGCGGCGGGCGGTAGGTGAGATAGGAGGTGATCTGGACGCCCAGCTCGGCCGGCACGCCCGGGGACTCGGCCACGTACTGGAAGCCGGCCCGGCCGGTGGGACCGGCCTCCACTGACGTGTAATGGAGCTGCCAAACCACGGGTCACCTCCGCGTGCCGTCGAGCATCTTGAACTGGTGGAGGAGCCACAGCAGCGGGTCCTCGACGCGGTAGGGCCGGATCCCGCTCGGTGACACCGAGGTGTCCGACGGCAGCGCCCCCAGCGCGGACAGGCCGAACAGGTTGTAGTTGGCGTAGTGCTGGCCCAGGTAGCGGTCGAGCGCGCCCGCCTGCCACTCGTACAGGAGGGCGCGGATCTGCTCGTGGACGGCCTCCCTGTCGTCGAGGTCCAGCTCGCCGATCGGGGCGCGCGAGCGGTGCAGCGCCGACTGGCGCTCCATCGACGGCTGCAGCGCGTCGATCTTGCTCAGCGCGACGGCGGTGGGCACGCGGAGCTTGCGGCCGCCGTTTCTCCGCAGGCGCTCGGTCACCCGGACGACCACGTCCAGCGAGTCGCTCAGCGGGTCGTCGTCGAGCCGCCCGCCCCGGCTGCGCGCCGTGCCGGTCAGCGCCTCCCTGGCGCCGGGCAGTTCGAGCGGGTCCAGCAGGAAGATCACCGCGTCCGCGGCGCCCAGGTAGCGCAGGTGCAGCTCGCTCATGTCACGGGAGCGGAGGTCCTCGCCCGCGGTGTCGAACAGGACCAGCGTCAGCGACGCGGTGCCGCTGCCGAGCCTGCCCCGCCTGGTCCGGGTGAAGAGGTAGACCAGGGGATCGCGCGGCATCGCCGCGGCCGACTGGGTGGCCGCCAGCAGCCGGTGCTGGCCGTAGAGCGGTCGGGCGAAGTCCTGCTTGTAGCGCTCGATGGTGCGGTCGTCGCACGGCACGAGCGAGGCATCGAGTTCCTCGCCCACCCGGTTCATCAGCTCGTGTACGAGGACCGCGATGTAGGTGCTCTTGCCGGCGCCCTTCGCGCCCACCAGAGCGACGATCTTGCCGGGGTTGGCGCAGTATTCCACCGGCAGCCTGTTGTGGCACGAGGGGCAGACCAGCCAGCCCGTCTCCCGTGAGCAGGTGGGGCAGGGGGCCCGGCGCCCCGGCCGCCGCACCGAGAAGACGGGCGGCAGCGACGGCGTCTGCGTCGCGCGGAAAGCGCCCAGCGCCTGGTCCGGCACCGGATCGCAGCCCACGCCGCGGGCGCCCTTGCCCATGCAGCGGAACTGGATCCGCCTGCGCGGCATCCTGGCGAAGCAGTAGGGGCAACTGATCACGGGTTCAGCCCACCTTGAGGACGCGGACGGGCGGATCGACGAGCTCCACGGCGCCCTCGGCGAAGCAACGCAGCCAGTAGGGCCCGCGCTGCCTGGGCACGGGCAGCTCCAGGGTGGCGGGTGTGCCGACCGACGACCACTCGCCCACGACCATCCCGTCGTCGGCCGACCTGGGCTGGACCCCGCCCGGCTTGCACACCAGGACCAGGCGGTCGAGCACGGCGGGCCGCTCCGAGGTCAGCTCGACCACGAGGCGGCGGCGGTGGAAAGCGCCGGCCCTGCGCAGGAGATAGCGGACGGGGACGACGGCGGCCAGCCGCACGGACACGGACGGGCCGCGCACCCGCTCCACCCCCGCGCCGCCGGCCGCCGTCGCTGTGGCGGCCACCTCGACGGTGACCGCCTCGTCCTGCGGTATTCGCAGGCGGATGCCGCCCTGCGACCGGTACGCCGCCGCGCTGACCGTCAGCCGTCGCCCGCCCCACCGGACCTCGACCTCGCCCACGTCGCGCGGCCATTCGAGGCCGAGGTGGACCATGTCGCCGCGGCGCTGCGCGCTCACCCGCTGGGGCGCGGCGAGGTTGACGTGCTCGCGGTGCGCCCCGATGGTGGCCAGCTCGCCCACCACCGTGACCACCAGCAGCACCAGGCTGGTCCTGTCGGGCCGGACCAGGTGCCCGCCCGCCGACGGCACGGCCGGCAGCGGCCTGGCCGCCGCGCGCACCTCCGTGACGGGCACGCTCGCGCCGAACGGCCATGGCGGCGCCTCGTCCAGCGCGAAGAACTCCGGCATCCCCCAGGCCGGCTCCTCACAGCGCAGCAGGAGCCGGTCTCCGCCGCCGGGCACGACCTCCACGGACAGCTCGGGCACCGGCTCGGCCTTGGGCTGGGGAGTGACGGTGCGCCGCAGGCCGGGCGTGGTGACCTCGCCACCGGGCGTCCGGTAGACGGCCGCGACGACGTACTCGTGGCTCGTCCGGTTGCGCACCTTCCTGTCACGGAACCCGGAGCCCTGCACCGGCACCGGCACGCCGTCGCGGGTGACGCTGACGCGCGCCGCCTGCGGCGGGGCCGTCCACTGGCCGACCACCACGCCGTCACCGGCGCTCAGCCGCAGGTCGCGCGGCTCCGGGCGGAGCACCACGGGCGTGGCGGCGACCTGCTGCGACGACGCCTTCCTGCGGCGGGCGGCGACCGCGTACGTCACCGGGCGGTTGACCGGCGGGCGCGTGTCGCGCACCCCCGGCTTGGCGGACTCCGCCAGCGGCACGCCGTCGCGGAAGACGTCGTAGTCGATCTCGCCCGCCCGGGACGGCGACGGCTGCCAGGTGATCACGACATCGTCGGTGTCGGAGTCGGAGTCGGAGCTCGCCCGCACGGACGACGGGGGATGCGGCGCCAGCCCGGCGAGCAGCTCGTCGGCGCCGGGCAGGTCGGGCACGCGCCGGAGCGCGTCCTCCAGCATGATCCAGGCCCTGTCGCGGTCGGGCTCGGTGCGGGCCTGGTCGCGCAGCCCCACGGCCGTGTTGAGCCGGGCGCGGATCTCGGTGGACAGCTCGGCGGCCTCGCCCGTCAGCGCGTCGGCCGGGAGCGCCTCGGCGAAGTCGGCCGCCGCCTGGATCTCCCCGCGCTCGACCAGCTCGCGCAGCCGCCCGGCGGGGCCGCCGACCACGCCGCTCTCCTGGCGGATCGCGAAGATGAGCCGCTTGGCGTCGTCGGCGTCGAGGCCGAGGTCCTCCGTGGCGTGCCTGAGCAGCGTGTCGTCGTACGGGTGCTCGCGGATGCGCTCCCGCAGCCGGGCCACGACGTCGTACAGCACGAGCGCGGCGGGGTCGGCGGTGTGGCGCAGCGCGGTGAGGACGGTCGAGTCGCGCTCGGTGCCGACCCCGATGGCCCGGCGCCTCGTCTCCTGCTCCAGCTGGGCGACCCGGTCGCGGATGCCCGGCATGGGGCCGAGCACGCTCACGGAGGGGTGGTCGGGGAAGAGGTATCTGGCGAGGCCGGAGTGCCCCAGCAGGTCCAGCGCCTCCCTGACCCGGGCGTAGGCGGAGTAGGGCGGCGACTGGGGGAGCGGGTCGGGCTCGCGCACCTCGATCCCCGCCGACGACGCCAGCCGGGCCGCCTCCGCCGGGTCGATCCCGGCCGACTGCGCGATGGCCGACACGATGTCGGGCGGCAGCAGCCGCAGCTTGCCCGCCGCGTCGTCCAGCCGCCGCCGCGCCCCCGCGACGCGCTGCCTGTCCTGCTCCCGCGCCGCCTTCGTCTCCGCCCGCAGCGGGCCGAGGTCTCCGTCGGCCGCCGCCTGGAAGATCGCCTCGTAGCGGGCGGCGTGCTCGGCGGAGAGCTGGTCGATGATCTTGCGGTATTTCAGCATCTGCCGCGAGCGCCGCCAGCACTGCCGTACCTGCCGGACGGTCTCCGTGACCTCCGCGGGGCTCATGCGCTCGTCGAGCTGGTAGCGCCGCTGCAGGTCCGAGGGGGGCACCCCGCCGGTCTGCCGTGCCGGGTCGAGGACCTCCCTGACGTAGCGTGCCTCGTCGAACGCCATCGAAGGTCAGCTCACCTGGATGCCGGAGAGCGCGGCGCGCGACGACTCGACCTTCTCCTCGGACATGCCGCCGATCTGGATGTCGAGGTCGAGCTGCCGGCCCGTCTCGTTCTCCCGGGCGGTGACGTGCAGCAGCCCGGAGGTGTCGAGCCCGAACGTGACGTCGATCGGGAACCCGGCGGGCTTGCCGTGCGGGATGCTCAGGTCGCCCTCGCCGATCTGGTTGTTGTCCTCGAACCGCTCCGACTCGGCGGCGCCCGCCTGCTCCATGACCTGGATCCGGACGGTCGTCTGGAAGTCGTCCAGCGTCGCGAACCGCTTGGTGACCTCGGCGGGCAGCGGGTCGTTGGCGTGCACCAGGTGGGAGACGCGGTGCTGGCGGGTCTGCCGGTCGGTGGTGACGATCCCGAACGCCCGCGAGGCGACGGTCTTGATCGTACGGCCGGCGATCTCCTCCTGCTGCTCCCTGGACAGCCCCGCGCCCAGCGCCAGCTCCTCGGCCTTGGCCGTCTCGCCGGAGTCCACCAGCCGCCGGTAGGTCTCCTCGAACGCGTAGAGCGCGGCGCCCTTGGCGACGGCCAGGTCCGGATCGCGCAGCTGCGGGACGACGCCGATCTCCTTCTGCAGCGCCTCGGCCACGGCGGGCATCCTGGACGAGCCGCCGACCAGCACCAGGTGGTCGAAGCCCGTGACGCCCTTGCCGCGCGCGGTATCAAGGGTCCGGCGGGTGATGTCGATCGTCTGGTCGAGCAGGTCGCGGGTGAGCGCCTCGAAGTCCTCGCGGGTCACCTCGAGTGTGGTCGCCCGGCCCTCGTGCATGATCCGCGCCGGCTGCTTCACCCGGGCCGACAGCGCCTTCTTCACATCCTCGGCGATCTTTCGCAGGTCCTGCTCGGTCTCCTTGCTGTCGAGCGGGTCGCTCACGTCGGGGTGCTCATCCTTGAAGCGCTGCGTGAAGTGCTGGACCAGGGCCTCGTCCCAGTCGGCGCCGCCGAGTTTGTGGCTTCCGTCGGTGCAGACCACCTCGATGTCGCCGCCCCGCAGGGTGATCACCGTGGTGTCGAACGTGCCGCCGCCGAGGTCATAGACGAGGATGCGGCAGTCTTCGGCGGGGTTGAGCACGCCGTAGGTGATGGCCGCCGCGATGGGCTCGGAGAGGATGTCGATCACGTTGAGCCCGGCGATCTGCCCGGCCTTGCGGGTGGCGTCGCGCTCGGCCGCGCCGAAGTAGGCCGGGACGGTGATGACGACGTCCGACACCGGCTCGCCGTCCGCCGCCGCGTCGCGCGCGAGCTTACGCAGCAGGAACGCGGAGATCTCCTCGGGGGTGTATTCGCGCCCGTGCATGGCGCGCGGCGCGTCCTGGCCCATGTCGCGCTTGATCAGGCTCACCACCTGGTCGGGGTGGATGACCGCGCTGTCCTTGGCGGTCTGGCCGACGATGACGTTGTCGGAGGTCTCGAAGAACACCACCGAGGGGGTCGTGTCGGCGCCTTCCTGGTTGCGGTGCATCTGGGCGCGGCCAACCTGGTCGATGCTCGCGATGCACGAGTAGGTGGTGCCGAGGTCGATCCCGTGAACAGCCATCTATCGCTCCTCCGTTTCGTGTGTCGTCGGGCCCGCCTGCGGCGGCCGCGGGGCGTGTGGGGCCTGCGGGACCTGCGGCGCCTGCTCCGGCCTGCCCACCGCCACCTCCGCCTTGCGCAGGATCCGGTCGCCGAGCCGGAAGCCGTCGGCGATGACCGCCACGACCGTGCCCGGCGTCCCGGGCACGGTAGTGACCGGGCGGTGGAGTGCCTGGTCGTACGGGTCGCCCGGGGCGGTCTCCAGTCGTTCGGCGCCGGTCCTGGCGAGCACCTCGCCCACCTCGCCGGCGATGGCCTGCAGCAGCGCGCGGAAGTGGGCGCTGTCGCCCGTGCCGCCGGCCAGCCGCGCCGCCTCGCGGGTGGCCAGGTCGTACAGGCGGTAGAGGCCGGCTCGTACGGGGATCAGCGCCTCCTGGAGCAGGCCGTGGCGAAGCTCCTGGTTGTCCCGGTGCAGCCGGTCGATGATCTCCTCACGGTGGGCGGCGCGGTCGTGCTCGCGCTTCATCTCCTCGGCGATGCGGTCGAGAGCGGACGTCAGCGGGGTGATGCCGGGATGTTCACCAGGGGTGTCGGGGTCGGTCGGGGGGATCGTCACTGCCTGCCCTCCTTCATTGGCGGGTGAGTTGCTGGCCGGTGGCCGTCGCGAGCGCCTTGCCGTACAGGAGGCTCAGCTCGTCCGCGTCGCCGAAGCCGTTGCTGACGACGAAGCGCAGCCGCCCGTCGTGGACGAAGGGCGGCCGGTAGTCGGAGTCCTCGTCGGGGACGGCGAGGTAGACCCGGTCGAAGGGGCTGAGCAGCTCAGCCAGCCTGCTCGAGTCGTCGGAGAAGCGGCCGTCCGTGATCGCGACCAGCACCCGCTGCTCGCACTCGGTGCCCGCCTGCTTGTGCGCGCGGTCCAGCTCGCGGACGGCTGGGGCGAGGTAGGTGTGGTCGCCCTCGGTGAAGTGCGCGTGCGCCTCGGTGGCGCGCGCCAGGTCGGCCGCCCTGGTGGGTGGCAGCGCCAGTGACGCGGTCTGCGCGAACTTGGCGCTCGTCAGGATGTCTCCGGGAGCCATCTCACGGATCATGAACGGCTTGAGCAGGGCGAGCGCCTCGTCCCTGGTGTCGACGTTCTCGCGCATCGAGCCGGAGAAATCGCCGGCCACGTCCAGGCAGACCGCTCCCTTCGTCTGCCTGGCCCCTGTCAACGTCGCCTCCCTCAGCGAGCCGTGCGACCCGCCGCCGCGCACGAACCAGAACAGGGCGGCGCCGCAGACGGCCAGCGTGACGAGCCCGGCTATCGCGATGCCGGTTCCCCCGCGGAGGCCGCGCGGGGAAGACCGCGACGAACCTCCAGATCCCGGAATCAGGGGGATATTTCCGGACATCACCGACCTCCGTTGGGTCGTTCCAAAGCGGCGAAGGGAGGCCAGAATACGTGCCTACTCGGCGGTAAAGGCAAGGAGCTTTTCCCGTGAAACCAATAAGTGACTCTTTTGGCCCAACAGTGCGTTTTTAACAACGTAACAACCGGGAATCTGGCTGACCGCATCGTTGGAGGACTATTTCCCGACAATGTGGACCTAACGGTCTTTTCTAGTGCCGGGGCGGCCGGTCCAGGGCGCCGTTGCGCAGCACGTCCAGGACGAGGTCCGCGGCGTTGCGCGCGGCCCGCTTCTGCGCCCGGTCGTTCTTGCCCATGCCCCAGTCGCAGATCGCCTTGACCACGATCCAGTCGACCCCGCTCTTCGCGGCGGCGGCGTACACGCCCAGTCCCTCCATCTCGCCGCCGATCGCGTCGGGCTCCGCCGCGATCATCCGCGCGCGCATGGTCCGGGAGTTCAGCAGGGTGCTGCCGGACAGCATCGGCCCCGCGTGCACCCGCGGCGGACCGGAGTCGAGGCGGGCCGTCAGGAAGCGGTCGAGCAGCGTCACCGAGGGCGCGACCCGGTCGCCGCGCATGAGCTCGACCGGCTCTCCGTCCTCGTGCTCGATGACCTTGCGATGGTCCATGACCCGCAACTGCGTGCAGACGAGGACGTCGCCCAAGCGCTGCTCGCCCTCGCGCAGGCCGTAGCAGATGCCGGTGAGGATCAGGTAGTCGGGCTCGAACTGCTCGATGAGCTCGCGCGCGGTCAGCGTCGCCGCGCCGGGATCGGTCGCGCCCGGCCGCGTCCGGGCCAGCAGCACTCGCGCGCCGCCCACCGTTCCCAGTTCGAGGACGGTATGGAAAGGCCGGTTGTCGCGCACCGGCTCGGTGTTCGTGTGCGCTCCGACGGCCTCGATGACGGCCGTCCACTCGACGGGCGTGGCGACCAGCAGCAGCACCGTGGACCTGCTCAGCATCTCGTCCATCCTCTCCGCGAACTCTGTCGTGCGCCGCCTGCGCGCCGCCCCCACGCGCCAGAGCGAGACCACGCTGACGAGCAGGAACGTGAGCCCGAGCAGGCCGTTCAGCCAGCCGAACACCCACCCCTGCGCGGTGGCGGGCACCACGCCGGGCGGGTCCCGGAAGGCCAGCCGCCAGGCCGCCCAGAGCAGCGCCGCCGGGAACGTGGCCGGCCTGCCCTCGCAGTCGCCGGCCGGGGCGCACGCGTCGTGCTCCGCGTCGCCCACGATCAGTGCCTCGGCGACCACCGTGAGCAGCGTCGCCGTGGTGAAGAGGGCGAACGCGGACCCGGACTCGGCCGGGCTCGGGCGCCGTACCTCCGTGCGGGAGCCCGGTGCCAGGAAGGTGACCCCTGCGGCGGCCACCCCGTCGCAGGCCGCGAGGATCGCCGCCTCCATGCCGGGCGTCGTCGCCCCGCTGAGCAGGCAGAGCAGGGGATGGGCGACGTCGACGGTCCCGGTGCGGGCCCCGAGGTCCTTGGTCTCCTGGTGGACCTGCGCCCGCACGAACCCGCGCAGCCGCCCGGCTACCGCGGCGAGCAGCGCGCCCGCCCGGTCCGGCGTGCGGTCGGCTGCCGGGCAGTGGCACAACGGCATGTTCCAGTGCAGGTGGCGCATGGTCTCAGCCGGTGACCTGTCCTCGCGCCGCCGACCGGCGATCGCCCGCCCGTACCTGATCAGTGTGGAGCCGACCATCGCGGTCATGAAGACCGTGACGTACAGGACGGCGAGAAGGGGCCCGAGCAGTGCGGGCACCCACTGGCGCGCCGCTGCCAGTCCCAGCGACGCGCACAGCGCCAGCGCGGGCGGGACGGTGAAAACCAGCAGATCCCAGCGCCGGTCCAGCAGGTGGAGGAGCCCGCGGGGCCGGCCGTGCCGCCACGTGCCGTACGGGGGCTCCAGCACGGCGAACGCGTCGGGGCCCAGCCACACCAGCCTGCCTTCGCGGGCCGCCGCGTAGAGGATCACCGGCAGCGGCGCCCGCTCCCGGGTCAGTCCGTGGATGCCCGGCGGGCGGACGGTGTCGATGGCACGGCGTCCTCGTGCGGCCGCGCGGACGGCCCTGGCGGCGCGCATGGCATCGCGTGCGGTCAGGAAAGAGCCCCGCCGCGCGTCGAATGGTGAGGACACGTGCCTTACTCTGCCCTTTTCGGGCGCGGCGCGGGCGTTCGTTTGCATATTGGGCCGTGATTCGCGGGGCAGCCGCAATCACCCAGTGGGCTATATCAGTCGAAAAACTGCGATATCCGGAATTTTCGTATTTTGAGGGGAACGGCGTACCTGCTGATCACTTTGACCTTGCGGAGGCGGGTTTTCTGGTTGATCGTCACTTTGACGCACTTCATGAGCACCTCGTGATGTCCCAGGAACGCGTAGTAGGAGATCGAGACGCTCCGGCGCCCGAGGCCCCTGTCGGACAGCCCCAGCCCCACCTCCCGATACAGCCGCGAGGACCCCTTCAGGGTGAACGCCGTGGAGCCGATGATCGCGTGATTCGCCGCCGGAGGGCAGTGCGCGAACACCCGCACGACGTTGTTCTGGCGCGGACGCTGCGGTAGCACCAGGAGCGAGGTGCGCTTCTTCCACGCGTCCGGGATGGTGTCTCCGGTGACCGGCCGGATGCCCGCGTGCCGGTCGCGCGGCACCTCGGCCGACGCGCTCGGCCCCATCAGGAGAGTGGCGACCGCTCCCACTGCCACGACGGAACGCATGTCTGCCCTTCTGCCCCGAGTAGGCCGCTGACCAGGCCGTTCCTCCCATTGTGGCCATCGGGCCCGGTGGAGAAGCGCGCCACGCCGACACGGACCCTGTCGGACGGGAGGGTGGTCCCAGCACTACTGACCCCGCCCACGGCGGTGGATAGTGTCGCGAACGTGCTGATCGGGACCGCGCTGGAGGCGCTCACCCAGCGGCCGCTCGCGTTCCTGCGGTCGGCCTGGCCATGGCGGTCGGCGGTGTACCTGCTGGCCGGCGCGGGGCCGGGCCTGGCAGCCGTGGCCGCCCTGCTCGTCGTCCGGTACCTGGGGGGCGGGATCGCCATCGTCGTCGTCGTCCCCCTGGTCGCGATGGTCGCGCCGGCGGTGGCGGAGTTCGAGCGGTGGCGGATACGGCTCGTGGACCGCGTGCCGGTGCCGGCCGCGCCCGACAGGCAGCGACGGGAGATGGTTCTTGGTGTCGTCACGGTGCTCGCGCTGTGGTGGATCGACCTGGTGACGCTCGCCTTCGCCGTCGGCGGGCCCGTCCTGCTGATCTCGTCGGTCGTGCAGTACGACTGGGACCTAGGCGAGATCACGAAGGCCTTGGCGGGTGTCCTGCTGCTGCCCGTGGCCGCGTACACGATCACCGCCTGGGCGGGCGCCCGCGGTGTCATGACGAGGGCGTTCCTCGCCTCGGAGGAGTCCGAGCTGCGCGAGGTGATGCGCTCGCGCGCCCGGCTGGTGGACGCGTTCGAGCTGGAACGGCGCAGGATCGAGCGCGACCTGCACGACGGCGCCCAGCAGCGGCTCGTGGCGCTGACCATGAACCTCGGCCTGGCCAGGCTCGACCTGCCGGGTGACACGCCCGCCGGCAGGCTCGTCGAACAGGCCCACGACGAGGCCAAGCGCGCGCTGGCCGAGCTGCGCGAGCTGATCAGAGGCGTCCATCCCCAGGTGCTCACCGATCGGGGGCTGGCCGCAGCCGTACGCGACGTGGCCGGACGGTCGCCGGTGCCGGTCGAGGCCGACATCGAGCTGGACACGCGACTGCCCGCGCCCGTGGAGGTCACCGCCTACTACGTGGTCTGCGAGGCCCTCGCGAACGTCGCCAAGCACAGCCAGACGGCCAGGGCCGCGGTGAGCGCCCGCACCACGGACGGCACGCTCGTCCTGGAGATCAGGGACGACGGCACGGGCGGCGCCGACCCGGGCGGGGGCACCGGCCTGCTGGGCCTCGCCGACCGGCTCGCCGTGGTCGGCGGCCGAATGTCGCTGTCCAGCCCCGCGGGCGGGCCGACGCTGATCCGAGTGGAGATCCCTTGCGCGTAGTCATCGCCGAAGACGCCGTTCTCCTGCGCGAGGGCCTGGTCGGGCTGCTCGAACGCTTCGGCCACACCGTGCTCGCCTCGGTCGGTGACGCGCCCTCGCTGGTCGAGGCGGTCGCGGAGCACCGGCCCGACGCCGTGGTGACCGACGTGCGGATGCCGCCCGGCTTCACCGACGAAGGACTGCGCGCCGCTCTGGACCTGCGCGCGCGTCACCCCGACCTGGCGGTGCTGGTGCTCAGCCAGTACGTCGAGCAGACCTACGCCACCGAGCTGCTCGACTCGGAAGGCGGCGCCGGCATCGGCTACCTGCTGAAGGACCGCATCGGCGACGTGCGGGAGTTCGTCGACGCGCTCGACCGGGTGGCGCGCGGCGGCACCGTCGTCGACCCCGAAGTGGTGCGCCAGCTGCTCAGACGGAGGCGTGACCCGCTGCTGCGGCTCACCCCGCGCGAGCAGGAGGTCCTCGCGCTCATCGCGGAAGGGCGCTCCAACTCCTCGATCGCGCGGGAGCTGTTCGTCACCCAGGCCGCCGTGGCCAAGCACATCGCCGGCATCTTCACCAAGCTCGACCTGCCGCCCGCGGCCGACGGGCACCGGCGGGTGCTGGCCGTGCTCGCCTACCTTCAAGGGTGATCAGTAGGGTTTCGTCCATGAACGAGCGGTGGCGGGAGATCGGCGACCGGGTCTACGTCCGGCGCCACAAGTCGTTCGACCTCAACGTGGGCCTGGTCGTGGGCGACGAGCACTGCCTGGTGATCGACACGCGCATGTCGCACCGCGAGGCCGCCGACCTGGTCGAGGCCGTGCGGAAGGTCACGACGAGTCCCTGGACCGTCGTCAACTCCCACGCCCACTTCGATCACTGCTACGGCAACGCGCTGTTCCGGCCCGGCGAGATCTGGGGCCATGTCAGGTGCGCCGAGGAGCTCGAGCTGTACGGCGAGGGGCAGCGGGCGAGGGTGATCGCCTCGCTGCCGGAGGCCCGGCGCAAGGAGGTGGAGGAGGTGGCGATCGTGGCGCCCGACCAGACGTTCACCACGACGGCCACCCTCGACATCGGCGGGCGGAGCGTCCACCTGCGCCACTTCGGCCTCGGCCACAGCAGCAACGACGTCGTCACGCACGTACCCGACGCGGGTGTGATCTTCGCCGGTGACCTGGTCGAGGAGGGCGCGCCACCGGCGTTCGAGGACTCCTACCCGCTCGACTGGCCCGTCACTGTCGCCGCGATGCTCGCCGAGCTGACCGGCGACGTCGTCGTGCCGGGGCATGGCGCGGTGGTGGACCGTTCGTTCGCCGAGGCGCAGCAGGCCGAGCTCGCCGCCGTGGCCGGCCTGGCCAGGCGGGCGCACGTGGAGGGGTTGCGTGACCTGATCGGGCGGTTCCCGTACCCGGAGGAGACCACGGGCCAGGTCATCGAGCGGGCCTTCATGCAGCTCGACAGCCACCTCGGCTGACCGCCCGCTCGACAGACGCCCCGGCGGCTCATATATTGCAAAGCGCAATATGGAGGGAGGCGTCATGGCGAGCCGTCACGATCTGATCGGGCTGACCGTGCTGGCCATGCTCGCGGTACGCCCCGGGCACCCGTACGAGCTGCACCGCTTCATCGTCGACACGCACAAGGACTACGTGACCGGCCTGCCCAGGAGCCTCTACCACGCCGTCGAGCGGCTCGCGCGCGACGAGCTGATCGTGCCCGCCGCCACCGGACGGGAGGGCCGCAGGCCCGAGCGGACGGTCTACGAGATCACCGCCGAGGGGCGGCAGGAGCTCGCCGTCCGGCTGAGCAGGTTGCTGGAGCAGCCCGATCCCGACAGGCGCACGCTGGTGGCCGCGACGTCGCTGATCGGGGCCCTGACCGTGCCCGAAGCGCGGCGGGCGCTGCGCACCCGGGCCGCCTCGCTCCAGGCCGCGATCGACGGCCTCGACACGCACATGGCGGCCATGACCGACAACGGCCTGCCGGAGATGCTCATGCTCGAGCTCGAATGCCAGCGCGCGCTGTCCGCCGCCGAGCTGACGTGGGTGCACGGGGTGCTCGACCGGCTGGAGAGCGGCCGCCTCGCCTGGCCGGACGAGATCAAGCAGGCTCTCCTGGAGCGGGTCCTCGGCGAGTCCCGCTCCGCGCGCATCACCTGACCAGGCAGGGGGCGGGGCGGTGGGCGGGGAAGCGGGCGAGGAATCCGCCGTCCACGGCACTCAGCGTCCCGGCGTGGAGGGCCGCGATGTCCCTGGCGATCGGCAGGCCGAGCCCGGCCCCGCCGGCGTCCCTGGCCCGCGCCTCGTCCAGCCTGGTGAACCGGTCGAACACGGCCTCCCGTTTGTCCGGCGGGATCCCCGGGCCGTCGTCCAGCACGTTCAGCACGGCCTGGTCGCCGTTCAGCCTCACCCGCACCTTCACCGTCGTGGCCGCGTGCCGTACCGCGTTGTCGACCAGGTTGGTGACCAGCCGGGCGAGATGCCCGTGCGAGCCCTGGATCACCACGTCAGGCTCGATGTCCAGCTCCACCCGCAGCTCGGGGCGGCGCCTGATGCGCAGCGACTCCTCGGCGGCCACCTGGCCGAGGTCGAGGTCGTCCGTGCGCGGTGGCTCGCCGGCGTCCAGGCGGGCCAGCAGGAGCAGGTCGCCGGCCAGCGCCTGCAGGCGTTCGATGTCGGCCAGCGCTTCGCGCGTCAGCTCGCTCGGCTGGGCCAGCTCCAGCCGGGCCCGCAGGGTCGCGATCGGGCTGCGGAGCTCGTGGGCGGCGTCCGCCACGAACCGCTTGTGCGTGCCCACGGCCGTCTCCAGCCGGTCCAGCGTGCCGTTCACGGTGGTGGCCAGCTCCGCGATCTCGTCGCGCGAACGGGGTACGGGCACGCGCTGGTGCAGGTCGCGCGCGGTGATGTCGGCGACCTTGGCCCGGATCGCGGCCACCGGCTTGAGCGCCCGGCCGACCGAGAACCACGTCATCCCGGCCACCACCAGCAGCAACGCGGGCAGTCCGGGGAGCAGCGCGCCGTTCAGAGCGCGCAACGCCTGCTCGGCGCCCGCCAGCGAGACCCTCGACCAGAGCGTGGCCGGCCCTGACCGCGTGGTGACGTCCACGGCCGCCACCGCGTACTCGCCCGGCTCCGCCCAGGCCGCGACGACGGTCGCGCTGTCCTTGGTGAGAACGAGGTCGGGATCCCCGAACTGCTTGCCCGCCGGCGGCTCACTCCGCTCCGTCCCGCTACCCGGCTCGGCCCCGCCTCCTGACTTCGACACGGCCTCCGACGGATCGCTCGGCTGGGACGCGACGACAGGCGGGGCGTCCCACTCCGTCGGCACGGTCGACGACACCGCGACGAGAGGCTCTGCCGGGACGGCGATTCTCCCCGCGTACGGCGCCACCGCCGCCGCGCGCCGGGCCGCCTCGGCGTCCGCGCTGGCCTGCAGGCTGCCGCGCAGTGCCATGACCAGGACCACGGCCGCCGCACCCAGCGCGGCGGCCACCACCAGCGTCGCCGCGAGGGTGGCGCGCACCCGTACCGAGGACAGACTGGAGGAAAGGGCGGCGAGCAGGACGCGCGGACGGGTGCTCATTTCGCCTCCAGGCGGTAGCCGGCGCCGCGCACCGTGACCAGCGTCGACCGGCCGAACGGCTGGTCGATCTTGCGGCGCAGCGCGCTGATGTAGACCTCGACGATGTTCGGGTCGCCGTCGTAGGTGAAGTCCCACGCCTGCTCCAGCAGCTCGCCCTTGGACACCACCTCACCGGCGCGCCGCGCGAGCCCGTGCAGCACCGCGAACTCCTTCGGCGTCAGGGCGATCTCCACCTCGCCCCTGCGGCAGCGCAGCCCGGCCGGGTCGATCACCAGGTCGCCGACCGTGATGGACACCGGCCGTTCCCGCCCGCCGCGCCGGACCAGGGCCCGGAGCCGGGCGAGCAGCACCACGTACGAGAACGGCTTGGTCAGGTAGTCGTCGGCGCCGGTGTCGAGAGCCTCGGCCTCGTCGTGGATGCCGTCCTTGGCCGTGAGCATCATGATCGGCGTCCAGTTGCCCGCCTCGCGCAGCCGCTCGCAGACGGTGTAGCCGTTCATCCTGGGCAGCATCACGTCCAGGACGATCACGTCGTAGGAGTTCTCCATGGCCATCCAGAGGCCGTCGCGGCCGTCGTGGGCCACGTCCACCGCGAACCCCTCCCCGGCCAGCCCGCCCTTGACCAGCCCGGCCAGCCGCTCCTCGTCTTCCACCAGTAGCACGCGCACACCGCACAGGGTGGCGCATCGTACCTAAAGCCAACCTGAAGATGATTTTGGCCGCCTTCAGGATCACTTCAGGTGCGGCGGGCCATCCTCGGGGCGTCAGATCGTTTCCCACGAGGAGAACCACATGTTCAAGCGACGTTTCGCGATCCTGGGCGCCGTGGCCGCGCTCACGCTCACCGGTCTCGGTGGGTCCGCCCTGGCCTCCGACGAGCCACCGGCCACTCCTGCCCGCAAGATCACGTGTACCACCAGCGATGGCAAGACCTTCGAGTTCCCCGAGCGGATCAGGGCGCTGAAGGCCGTCAAGGGGACAAACGGGAAGATCGTCATGGAGGAGGGTGAGGCGCCGGACGGGGTGACGCCCACCGTGGAGACCAAGCCCGAGACGGCGGTGCGGGGCGAGCGCCTCCCCGAGGAGGGAATCGTCGAGGCGGTCCCGGCCGAGCCCGCCACCGGCGCCGACGCCCCCACGCTTGAGCCTGCCGAGGACGTCGACGTCAGGCGGGGCGAGCCCGGCGTCCGTGCCAGGGCGGTCGAGCCGCCCGCCGACGGCAAGGTGGTCATCGCGGAGAAGAACGGCAAGAGCTTCTCCATCTCCTGCAAGGCCGAGTAGAGGCCTCCTGCGAGGCCGGGTAGAGGCCTCGTGCGAGGCCGGGTAGAGGCCGATCGCTGGGCAGGGGTCCGTGGGTTCGCTGGGGGAGCGTGCCAGCCGTGGGACAGGGGCATACGGCGGGCCGCCGGAGCGGCGGGGCGTCAGGCGGCGGGCCGTCACGCCGGGAACGACGGGTGCGGGCCGAGCGCCCAGTACTCGAACAGCCCGTGTCCCACCAGCCCGTCGTACTCGAAGCGGCCGACGGCGTCGACCAGCCCCCACATCCTGGCGGCGTCGTCGGGCAGCGTGTAGGTGACCCCCTGCACCACAGGGCCCTCGCCCTGGTACATGCCGTGCTTCCAGTCCGGTTCGAGCCCGTAACCGGTGCCGACCATGAGGTGGACCGGCAGCAGCGGCGTGCACCGCACGTCGAACGGCTTGCCGCCGGGCGGTGAGAAGCCGATCACGGCCTCGACCACGTCCCGGGTGCCCGGGGCGTAGACGGGCCGGTAGTCGGGGCGGCCGAGATACTCCTCCTCCCGGCCGTCCGACCACACCCTGGTGGCCTCCTCCAGCACGCGCCGCCCGCGCTCGTCCTCCTGCACGATGCAGAGGATGGCGTGGTCGTCGAATTGCATCGGGGCGTACAGCCAGTAGAACGTGCCCGGGTTCTTCGACTGGATGCCCGGTGGTTCGGGTTCGCCGACGGGCCTGATCCCCCAGGAGCGGTCGCGGGTCCCCTGCCAGCGGTCCGGAGTGACCGGGATGTCCTCCGAACCGATCCTGATATTTCCGGACCAGCGCCCCGTCTGCGCCAGCCGTACCGAGTCGAACATGACCCGCTCCTGCCAGCGTATGAAATGCCGGGGCTCAAGGGTCGCCGGGATCGTGCCCTCCCAGGTGAGATCGAAGGCGAGGCCATGCTCGTTCGGCTCCAGCACGACGCGGAGCCGTTTGAGCCCTTCGATGACCTCCACCCGGAACGGGCCGATCCCGGTGTCCATCCGGTCCGCGCCGAGCTCGCGTGACGCGCGGACGACACGGTGCAGGTCTTGGTGCGGATCATGGTGCGGGTCGCGGCGGCGCACGCAGGCGAAGGCGTCGGTGACGCCCAAGTTGGGGTACTGCCCGAGGCCGACGATCAGCATCAGGTCGCCGGTGCCGGCGTGGCAGTTGAAGTAGTAGCGGTCGTAGAAGTTGCGGTCGGACGTCGCCACGTGCCGCATCACCTGGGCCGCCTGGTGGATGGGGTGGTCGTCGAGGGGTGACAGCGTCATGCCGCTCGTTCTAACAAGCGCTTGGTCGCACGTCAACGTTCCGCGGGCGACGGTTCCCGGGAACGCGAAAGTGCGCCCCGAAGGACTCCGTGGGGCGCACTTTCGCGTTAGATCACTGCATCTTGCGAGATGCCTCGTCTGCCTTCTCGGACACCGTGGTGGCTGCCCGGTCGGCGGACTCGGCGGACTGGTCCGCCTTCTCACCGGCCCAGCGTGATGCGTCAGAGGCGGAGTCCTTCATCTGCTCCGTCCACTGCTGGGCGTTGCGGCGGTAGACCATGTAGCCGATCGCGCCCACAGCGATCCCGGTGAGCAGGATCATGATCGGCAAGCGCCGGGACCTGGTGGGCGTCGGGTCGATCCGTTCGGCAGCCGCCGTCAGCATGGAGCTGACCTTGGGGGCGATCTGGTCTTCCACCCGATGCGCGGCCTCCTCCAGCCTCGGGGCGGCCCAGTAGCGGGCATCCTCGATGCGGTGGGCGGCGGCCATTCTCGCCTGGTCGGCGGCTATCCGAGCCTGCTCGGCGGCGATTCGGGCCTGGGCAGCGGCCATCCTGGCCTGGCTCGCCATCGGGGTCATGCGCTGGCCGGTTCTGGCGGCCTGGGCCTTCATCCGGCCCATCCACGTGGCGGGAACCTGAGCGGCCACGCGGCGATTTCTTTGTGTCAAGGACACGACAACCTCCCCTGTCGTTGGGGCCCGAGCCTGACCTTCCCGGTACAAGGCCGCTCAATCATGGCCGCCGTGGGAGGATGGGACGGTCGGCCGAACGGCCATAGGTATCAAACAGTACGAAACTAACCCTGTTCATAGAGGGGGGCAGCTGTCTCGTGGCTGAGAAGCTGATCGCGAACCTGCAGACCAATCACGGCACCATCAAGGTCGAGCTCTTCCCCAACAAGGCTCCCAAGACGGTGCGCAACTTCGTGGAGCTCGCCGAGGGCGGCCGCGAGTGGACGCACCCGGGCACCGGGGAGAAGAGCACCGGCCGCTACTACGACGGCACCATCTTCCACCGGGTCATCTCCGGCTTCATGATCCAGGGCGGCGACCCGCTCGGCCAGGGCGTCGGCGGCCCCGGCTACGAGTTCGACGACGAGATCAACCCGGACCTCTACTTCAACCGGCCCTACCTGCTGGCCATGGCCAACGCGGGCATCCGCTTCGGCAAGGGCACCAACGGCTCGCAGTTCTTCATCACGGTCGTGCCGACGCCGCACCTGAACGGCCGGCACACCATCTTCGGCGAGGTCGTCGAGGGCCAGGAGGTCGTCGACTCCATCGCCAAGGCGCGCACCGGGCGCGGTGACAAGCCGGTCGAGGACGTGGTCCTGGAGTCGGTGACCTTCGACCGCGTCCCGGCCTGAGTCCGCGCCGGCCTGAGTCCGCGCCGGCCTGAGTCCGCGCCGGCCTGAGTCCGCGCCGGCCTGAGTCCGCGCCGGACGAAGCCCGCGGACGTGCGTACCCGCCGGACGGTCCCTGACCGGGCCGTCCGGGCGGGCGCGGTCACAGGCGCGAGGCCGTAGGCTGCGGGCATGACCAGCCAGCCGCCCAGCCAGCCCCTGCCCCCGGAGCAGCCCGCGGAGGCGGTGCCGACCTGCTACCGGCACCCCGGCCGCGAGACCTGGGTCCGCTGCCAGCGCTGCGAGCGGCCGATCTGTCCCGACTGCATGCGCGACGCCGCCGTCGGCTTCCAGTGCCCCGAGTGCGTGGCCGAGGGCAACAAGGGGATCCGCCAGGCCAGGTCCACGTTCGGCGGCTCGCCGGTCCGCGCGCCCTACGTGACCTGGACCCTCCTGGTGGTCAACGTGCTCGTCTTCGGGGGGCAGTATCTGACGGGCGGGCGGCTCACCGCCGAGCTGGCCATGTGGCCCACGGGGGTGGCCCTGGGCGACCACTACCGGCTGCTCACCGCGGCGGTGGTGCACGACGGGGCCTTCCACATCCTGTTCAACAGCTGGGCGCTCTTCGTCGTCGGGCCCTACCTGGAGCGGGCCTTCGGGCATGTCCGCTACCTGGCCCTCTACGTGCTGAGCGCACTGGGCGGCTCGGTGCTCAGCCTGTGGCTGGACCCGCTCAACCAGCCCACGGTTGGAGCGTCGGGTGCCATCTTCGGCCTGTTCGGGGCGGTGTTCGTGGTCGGCCGCCGGCTGAACATGGACGTGCGCGGCGTCGCTGTGCTCATCGGGATCAACCTGGTGCTGACGTTCGTGGTGCCGGGCATCAGCTGGACCGGCCACGTCGGCGGGCTGGTGACCGGATCGGCGGTGGCCGCCGCGCTGGCCTACGCCCCCAAGAAGCACCGGACCCTCTGGCAGGTGATGACACTCGTGGGAGCGCTGGCCGTGCTCCTGGCGCTCGCGTACGTCAGGAGTGCGGCCATCCTCGCCGTGGTGAGCTGACTTCCCCAGGGTGTGGAAAAGACTGTGGAAAGAACTAACGCCAGCGGGTGGAAAGCACCACACCGAAGATGATGAATCCAAACCCGATCAGCAGGTTCCACTGCTGGAGGGGGCCGATGAACGGAGCCCGCGGCGCCACGTACCAGGCGGCGATCCACAGGATGCCGATGATCCACGCGGCCACCATGGCCGGCGCCAGCCAGCGGGGGCTGACCTTGACCTGCTGGGACTTCTGCGGCGGGGTGTAGACCGCCTTCTTCCGAGTCTTCGACTTGGGCACTGGACCACTCCTGCTGGGGGCCTGGGCATCCGGATCGTCCACAGGCTCTTCGTCAAGCGTAATTGAAGCGTGCCCCAGGATAGTCGCCACGCGCATGACATGGCGATCCCGGGCAGGCAGTCCGCCCGCGCTTACGCTACATCGAGTGAGGGTCATGTTGCGGACCGTGGGGGAGTTGAGCATCACCGCGGGCCTGATACTGATGCTGTTCTGCGCCTACCTGCTCTGGGGCACCGGCGCCTACACCGACCGCCAGCAGCCGCTCCTGCAGCAGGAACTGGCCCGGGAGATGGGGGGTGGCGAGCAGCCGGCCCAGGCGAGGCCGCTCCGCAGGATCAACCTGGGCAAGGCCGTGGCCCTGCTGCGCATCCCCAGGCTGGGCGGCGACTACAAGTACGCCGTGATCGAGGGCGTGACCCCCGAACACCTGATGAAGGGGCCGGGCCACTACCCGGGCACCGCCCTGCCCGGCCAGATCGGCAACTTCGTCGTGTCGGGCCACCGGACCACGTACGGCGCGCCGTTCAACGAGATCGACAAGCTGCACCGCGGCGACGAGATCGTCGTCGACGCCCGCGAGGCCCGCTACACCTACCGCGTCACCCGGCAGCACGTCGTCCAGCCCACCGAGCTCGACGTGGTCGCCCCGGTCCCCGGCAAGCCGGGCCGCCGCCCCGCCAAGGCCGTCATCACGCTGACCACCTGCCATCCCGAATACTCCGCCGCCCAGCGCCTCATCGTGCACGGCGTGCTCGACAGGACCGAGCCCAGAGAGGACTGATCGCATGTACGGCTGGCTCTGGCGCAGGCTGCCGGGCAACACGGTCGCCAAGGCGCTGGCATCCGGGGTCCTGGCCGCCATCGTGGCGGCCGTACTCTGGTATGGCCTGTTCCCACTGCTCGAACCCCTGGTGACGCTCGACGAGGTGACCGTAACAAGATGACCCGCGTGCTGGTGGTGGACAACCACGACAGCTTCGTCCACACCATCGTGCAGTACCTGCGCGAGCTGGGCGGCACGTGCGACGTCCGCCCGCGCGACGAGGTCGGCGTGGCCGACGCCGACGGCTACGACGGCGTCCTCATCAGCCCCGGCCCCGGCACTCCAGAGGCGGCCGGCGTCAGCGTCCCCATGGTCCGCCACGCGGCCCGGCACGGCCGGCCGCTGCTCGGCGTCTGCCTCGGCCACCAGGCCATCGCCGTGGCCTACGGCGCCACCGTCTCGCGCGCCCCGGAGCTCGTCCACGGCCGCACCAGCGCCGTGTCCCACGACGGCAAGGGCGTGTTCGCGACGCTGCCCTCACCGGTGCGCATGACCCGCTACCACTCGCTCGCCGTGCGGCCCGGCACCGTGCCGCCCGAGCTCCAGGTGACCGCCAGCACCGCCGACGGCGTCATCATGGGCCTGCGCCACCGCGACGTGCCCATCGAGGGCATCCAGTTCCACCCCGAGTCCGTGCTGTCGGAGCACGGCCACCGGCTCCTCGCCAACTGGCTGCGGGAGATCGTGTAACGCCCGGTTCGTCCCGTACGACAGAAAAACGAACGTCCCCGCCGTTGCCCCCGAGCGGCGGGGCGTTTCCACGTCGAAGGGCCGCCCCCGATGGGGGCGGCCCTTCGACGTGAAGTGAGGCGAGGCCTCGGTCAGCCGAGGCCGTCCTCGCCGATCGGATCGTCGATCGTCGGCTCCTCGGTGGGCGGGTCGGTCACCGTCGGGTCGGGCTGGTCGGTCGGCGGGCCCGTCGGAGTCGTCTGCTCGGGGCCCGTGGACACCACGATCGTGATCGTCGTGCCGGGGTTGACCTTCGTGCCCTCGCCCGGGTTCTGCTGGATGACCGTGCCCTCGGGCTGGTCACTGGCCTGCGGCACGACCTTGACCTTGAACCCGGAGGACTTGAGCAGCTTGGTGGCGTCCTGCTGGGTCAGGCCGATCACGCTGCGGACCTCGGCCAGCTCCTTCGGCACGTACAGCGTGACGACGCCGTCCTTCTCGATCTCCTCGCCCGCCTTGGGGTCGGTCTCCATGACCTTGCCCTGCGGCTTGGTGGACAGCTTGGTCTTGACCGTGCCGCTCAGCCCGGCGTCCTCGAGGATCTGGTTGGCCTCCTCGGGGGTCACGCCGATGAGCCCGTCGGGCACCTTGACCTTCGCGGGCCCCTTGGACACGAACACCTTGACCGTCGCGCCCTTGGCGACCTCGGTGCCCTCGGCCGGGTCGGTCTTGATCACCGTGCCCTTGTCGTACTCGGAACTGGCCTCCTGGACCACCTCGGGGTTCAGCCCCAGGGCTCTCAGGTCGGCCAGGGCCGCCTTCTCCTGCTGCGTGGCCAGTGACGGGATCTTGATGTTCGGGGTCGTCTGAGTGCCGCCCGAGCTCAGGAAGGCGTAACCGACGCCGATGAACGCGCCGATGATGAGCAGCGGCACGAGGATCCACGCGGCCGTCTTGAGCGCCTTGTTGCCGCCGCTGGGCGCCCGGCGCCGCCCGCCTCGGCCGCCGCCGTCGCCCTCGTCGTACTCGTACGGCGGGACGGCGGTGGTGCGCTGCGTGGCCGGGCCCGCGGCGGCCTGCTGCGAGGTCATCATTCGCGTGCCGGGCCCGTAGTTGCCGGTCATGGCCATCGTCTGGGCGTCGACCGGCATGCCGGACATCGCTCGCTGGATGTCGGCCCGCATGTCACCGGCGCTCTGGTAGCGCTGCGCCGGGTCCTTGGCCATGGCCTTGAGCACGATCGCGTCGGCCCACGCCGGGATGTCGCGGTCGATCTGCGACGGCGGGATCGGCTCCTCGCGTACGTGCTGGTAGGCGATGGCGACGGGGGAGTCGCCGGTGAACGGCGGCTGCCCGGTCAGCAGCTCGTAAAGCACGCAGCCGGTGGAGTAGATGTCGCTGCGCGCGTCGACACGCTCGCCGCGGGCCTGCTCGGGCGACAGGTATTGAGCCGTGCCGATGACCTGCGCGGTCTGCGTCATCGTCGCGGCCGAGTCGGCCATCGCCCGCGCGATGCCGAAGTCCATCACCTTGACGTCGCCGGCGCGGGTGATCATGACGTTCGCCGGCTTGATGTCGCGGTGGACGATGCCGCCCCGGTGGCTGTAGTCGAGCGCGCGCAGGATGCCGTCGACCAGCTCGCCCGCGCGCTCGGGCAGCAGCCGCCGGTCGGCCCGCAGCAGGTCGCGCAGCGTGCGGCCGTCGACGAACTCCATCACGATGTAGGGCACGGGGGTGCCGTCGGTGACGTCCTCGCCGGTGTCGTAGACCGCGACCACCGCCGGATGGTTGAGCGAGGCCGCGGACTGCGCCTCGCGGCGGAAACGGGCCTGGAAGGTGTGATCGCGCGCCAGGTCGGACCGGAGGGTCTTGATCGCGACTATGCGGTCCAGCCGGATGTCTCGGGCGCGATACACCTCGGCCATGCCGCCGCGCCCGACGACACCGTCGAGCTCGTAACGACCTCCGAGTAGCCGAGGCTGAGTCATTTCCTGCACTGTCCCTTACCGTTCATCTTGGGTACGGCCGCGCGCGTGGGCCGCCGGTGTCCATCATCGACCCCCTGACACATCACGTCTCTCCCTTCGGCGGGTTCGTGTCGCCCGGGTGGGGTGAGGCGCTCGTTGTCGGAGTTGGCGTTGTGAGAGTTGGCGTGGGGGTCGGTGTCGGAGTCGGGTTACGGGTGGACGGGGTCGGTTTCGGGGTCGGCCTCCTCGTGGGAGTTGCCGACCTGCTTACGGTAGCCGACCGTGAGGGTACCGGCCGCTTCGACTTGACCGGAACAACCGGGGGGCGCCGGGTGCGTGTCTTGGTCTTGGCCGGGCGTGGCTCGGGCGAGCCCGCGGCCGGTCCGCTCGGGTCGGCGATGTCGGGCGGCCTGGTGGGCGCGCCGCGCTGCGCGAGCGTCACGGCGCCCAGGCCGACCACCATCAGGCATCCGGCGGCGGCGACCAG
>NZ_QNFZ01000289.1 GCF_003313395.1 Nonomuraea lactucae
CTGGTGCCGGGCCCCTGGGTGGGGCCCGTGGCCGGCACCGGCTTGGACTGGTGCGGCCCGCCTGGCCTGCGCCGGCCGGTCTGGGGCAGGGTGCCGCGGGCGGGTGCCTCCCGCCCGGTCTCCTGCTCAGTCCTGGTCGTCAACACGGATCCTCTCTGCCGCCCGTAGCCGGGCCGAGGCGGCCCGCGGGTTGCGGGCGACCTCCTCTTCGCCAGGGAGCTCGGCTCCCTTCGTCACGAGGCGGAACCGCGGCTGGTGAGCCGGCAGCGGGACGGGCAGCCCGGGCGGGCTGGTGTCCCTGGTTCGCGCCGTGAGGACCTGCTTGGTCAGCCGGTCCTCCAAGGAGTGGTAGGAGAGCACGACGACTCGCCCACCGAGCGCCAGCGCGTCGAGGGCCGCGGGAAGCGCCGCCTCCAGGGCGGCGAGCTCCGCGTTCACCTCGATGCGCAGCGCTTGGAAAGTCCTCTTGGCGGGGTTGCCCCCGGTGCGCCGGGTAGCGGCGGGGATCGCCTCGCGAACGATCTCCGCGAGCCGCTTAGTCGACGTTATGGCCTCCTTGGCCCGTTCCCTGACAATGAGGCCCGCGACACGCGGTGCGAACCGTTCCTCCCCGTAATCGCGGAGGATGCGCGTTAGGTCCGAAACCGAGTAGGTATTGACGACCTTCTCCGCCGTCAGCTCCTGCTCGGTGTCCATCCGCATGTCGAGGGGCGCGTCGTAGGAGTAGGCGAACCCGCGCTCGGCCTCGTCGAGCTGGGGCGAGGACACCCCGAGGTCGAACAGCGCCCCGTCGACGGTCGGGTGGCCCGCCTCGGCCAGCACGTCGGCCATCTGGTCGGAGGCGGCGTGCACGAGGGTGGTCCGGCCGGCGTAGGGGGCCAGCCTGCGGGTGGAGAACTCGATCGCGTAGGGGTCGCGGTCGATGCCGATCAGGTGGAGCGACGGGTGAGCGGCGAGCAGGGCCTCCGAGTGGCCACCGAGGCCGAGGTTGGCGTCGACGACGACCGGCCGCGCGCCGGTGAGCGCCGGGGCCAGCAGCTCCAGCACGCGGTCGAGCATGACCGGAACGTGACCGCCCGTGCCATTGGTGTCGTGCATCTCCAACCCCCCTCTCGCGTCCTTGCTCGCGGTTGACGCGTACGGTGATCCGTCGGACCTTCCTGGGTCCCCACCCGGCGCCGCCCGGCCAGGTCCCCATCCGCACCCTCTTCGTGACGCCCGCCATCTGACACCGGGGAAGGTGCATCAGCTGGAGGACAGTGGTTGCGGGTGGAGACCTCGCCGAACGACATCTCCGACGGATCTACCGTGGCTACTACAGGATCCCTGGCAGCACCTCCTCCGACAGATCGGCGAACGCCTGCTCCTGGGCTTCGAGGTAGGTGTCCCATGCCTGCGCGTCCCAGATCTCCAGCCGGGTGTTGGCCCCGATGACCACGCAGTCACGCTGCAGGCCGGCGTAGTGCCGCAGGCTCTGCGGGATCGTGATGCGCCCCTGCTTGTCGGGAGTCTCGTCGGACGCGCTGGCGAACAGGACGCGGCTGTAGTCACGCACCGCCTTGGCGGTGACCGGGGCGGTGCTGAGAGCCTCGGTAATGCGCTGGAACTCCTCCACAGGAAAGACGTAGAGGCATCGCTCCTGGCCTTTGGTGATCACAAGACCCTCCGCCAGCTCCTCACGGTACTTAGCCGGCAGGAACAGCCGTCCCTTGTCGTCGAGGCGCGGTTGATGGGTGCCGAGGAACATCGGCTCCACCTCCCGTGCCTAGCGAAGCGCCCAGCGCTGATGCACCGTGCCCTCCACTGCGCACCACCATACTCCACTTCTCCCCACCGTCAACTGATTCAACCGCCCCCCACCGCTCCCCCGCCCTGCGTTTGCCCAGGTCAGAGCGGTGGAGCGAGGTGGAGCGGGGCGTGGGGCACGCCAACCCTCATGGGCGTGTCGAGGGTTGAGAAGATCCCGGAATTCGGCTCCGGGCGGCCCGGGCGGCGCGGGGCGTGGAGGAAGGTGGAGCGGATCGCGTGGTCTGTGTGACGGGATTGGCACCCGTATGCCACAAAAACAGGACACTCCCTGTGTTCTGTGGAAAATCGTCAAATGTCGCCCGAGAACCCGCAGCGTCGTAGGGTCGTACCCACAATGGAAAAGGAAAGGCTTGGCTCCCGCAATGGCACCGACGCCGCCGGGACACCCGTAGCACTTCTCATGGAGGCCTGGTGGCACTTACCCATGACGTCCCTCCCCGGCTCGACGAGCTGGTCTCCACCGCGCACCGGATCCGCGAGGCGGTCGAGTCGGTTGTCGAGGGGAAGAGCGACGCCGTGCGTCTCACCCTCACGGTCCTGCTCGCCGAAGGCCACCTGCTGATCGAGGACGTGCCGGGAGTGGGCAAGACCATGCTGGCCAAGGCGCTGGCACGGTCGATCGACTGCCCGGTCCGCCGCGTGCAGTTCACACCCGACCTGCTGCCGAGCGACATCACCGGCGTCAGCGCGTACAACCAGCAGACCCGCGAGTTCGAGTTCAAGCCGGGACCGGTGTTCGCGAACATCGTCGTGGGCGACGAGATCAACCGCGCCTCCCCGAAGACGCAGTCGGCCCTGCTGGAGTGCATGGAGGAGCACCAGGTCACGGTCGACGGCGTCACGTACGAACTGGACGCGCCCTTCATGGTGATCGCCACGCAGAACCCGATCGAGATGGAGGGCACCTACCCCCTGCCCGAGGCGCAGCGCGACCGCTTCACCGCGCGCGTCGCGATGGGCTACCCCGAGCCGTCGGCCGAGCTGGAGATGCTCGACGTGCACGGCGGCGCCTCCCCGCTGGACAAGCTGGAGCCGGTGGCCACGACGGCCGAGGTGCGCGCCCTGATCGGGGCCGTGCGCGGCGTGTACGTGTCGCAGCCGGTCAAGAAGTACGCCATCGACCTGGTCGTCGCCACCCGCCACTCCCCCGACCTGCGCCTCGGCGCCTCTCCCCGCTCGACGCTGCAGCTGGTCAGGGCGGCCAGGGCGCACGCGGCGCTGTCCGGGCGCGACTACGTCATCCCCGACGACCTGCAGGACCTGGCCGTGCCCGTGCTCGCGCACCGGCTGCTGCCGAGCGTGGAGGCGCAGGGGCAGCGGCGGCTGCCCGAGCAGGTGGTGACCGATCTCGTCAGGCGCGTGCCGGTGCCGGAGACGCGAGCGTCGTGAGGGACGGGCTGCGCGCGCTCACCTCCCGGGGGAGGTCGTTCCTCGCGTCCGGGATCGCGGCGCTGCTCATGGCGCTCCTGCTGGGCGAGAACGACCTGTTCAGGATCGGGGTGCTGGTGACGGCGCTGCCGCTGCTGGCGGCGATGGTGGTGGCGCGGACCCGCTACCGGCTCAGCTGCGCCCGGCGGCTCGACCCGGCGCGGGCCGAGGTGGGCGGCGAGGCCACCGTGACCCTGCGCCTGGAGAACATCACCCGCCTCCCCACCGGCCTGCTGCTGATCGAGGACACGGTGCCGTACGCGCTGGGGGTGCGGCCGAGATTCGTGCTCGACCGGGTGGAGTCCCGGGGCATCAGGGAGATCGACTACCGGGTCCGCTCCGACCTTCGCGGCCGTTACACGATCGGCCCGCTGTCGGTGCGCATCGCCGACCCGTTCGGCCTGGTGGAGCTGACCCGCTCGTTCACGATCAGCGACACGCTCGTGATCACGCCCCACGTGGTCGCGCTGCCCCACGTACGGCTGTCGGGCGAGTGGACGGGCGGCGGCGACAGCCGCACGCGCAGCGTGGCCGCGGCCGGTGACGACGACGTGGCCCCGCGCGAGTACCGGCAGGGCGACGACCTGCGCCGGGTGCACTGGCGCTCCACGGCCCGGCGCGGCGAGCTGATGGTGCGGCGGGAGGAGCAGCAGTGGCAGAGCCGCGGCGCCCTCCTGCTCGACACGCGCAGGCACGCCCACCGGGGTGAGGGACCGCGCTCGTCGTTCGAGGTGGCGGTGTCGGCCGCGGCGTCGATCGGCGTGCACCTGGCCCATGAGGGGCTGGGCCTGCGCCTGGTCACCGACCAGGGCGCCGAGCACCTGACGGACACGGGGCTGAGCTGGTCGCTGCTGGACACGCTGGCCGTGGTGCGTCACAGCCCGGCCCGCTCGCTGGAGCTGGCGGTGTCGGCGCTGCGCCAGGGCGGCGGCGACGGGCTGGTGGTGGCCGTGCTCGGCGCGCTCGACCCGGAGGAGGCCAGGGAGCTGGCGCGGGTCAGGCACACCGGCGTCACCGCAGTGGCCGTGCTGCTGGACGTCGAGACCTGGGACGGCGCGGAGCCGGACGCCGCCGAGAACCACCGGGCGGTGCAGAGCGTGCTGGCGGGGTACGGCTGGCGCATCGTGCGGCTGCCCGCCGGAGCGTCGATCGCCTCCGTGTGGCAGGACGCCGGCAGCCGCGGCAGGTTCGCGATCGGCCAGGGAGGCGCGGCATGAGGCTGTCGATCGCCGCCGCCGTGGCCTCGATGTCCGCGGCGATCCTGCTGCATCCGCTCTTCGACTCCGCCTCGTGGATCTGGGGGTCGCTGGGCGCGGTGCTGGCGGTGCTGGCCGCGAGCGTGCTGAGCGGCCGCCTGGCGCTGCCCGTCTGGGCCGCGCCGCCTGTCGCCCTGGTCGCGTTGTGGATCTACCTGACCGCTTCGTACGCCGCCGAGGAGGCGTGGGCGTTCGTGGTGCCGACCAAGGGGTCGGTGGTGGAGCTGGCGCGGCTGCTGGCCACCGGGTGGGCCGACATCCAGCGGTTCGCCGCTCCGGTGCCGGCCAACGTGGGCATCTCCCTGCTGACCGCGGGCGGGGTGGCGCTCATCGCGATCCTGGTGGACCTGTTCGCCGTGCGGCTCCGGCGGGCGGCGCTGGCCGGGCTGCCGTTGCTCGCGCTGTCGGTGGTGCCGGCCACGATCCTCACGGATCCGATCAGCTGGCCCGCGTTCATCGTCGCCGCGCTCGGCTTCACCAGCCTGCTGGTCGCGGACGGCCGCGAGCGGCTGGGCCACTGGGGCAGGGCGGTCCTGGTGCGCCGGACCCGAATGGCGGGTGGCCCACCCGGTGGCGCACGGGGTCGTGCACAGGGCGGCAGGCCCGGAGGGGCGGGTCCGGCGGTGGACACGCGCGGGCTGCGCCTGTCGGGCAAGCGCATCGGGTTCGCCGCGATCGCGCTGGCCGTGCTGCTGCCCGCCGCGCTGCCCGCGATGGAGCCGGTGTCGTTCTTCACGTTCGGCGTCGGCGGCGGGGGGTCGGGCTCGGGCAACTCGATCAGCATCCCCAACCCGATCGCCAACCTGAAGGGCCAGCTGGAGCTGCCCGAGAAGCGGGTCGTGCTGTCCTACACCAACAACGACGACAAGCCGCGCTACCTCAGGATCTACTCGCTCGACACGTTCGACGGCGAGCAGTTCGGCATGACGGAGCCGAAGGGCTCTCCGGACAACCGGACGGAGAACGGCCCGCTGCCGCCTCCTCCCGGCCTGAGCGGCGGCGTCAAGGTCGCCAACGTGGTGACCGGCGTGCAGATCAGCGACGAGATCGCCAAGCTGTCGTTCCTGCCGTTGCCGTACCCGCCGAGGCAGATCCGGGTGGACGGTGACTGGCGCGCGGACGTCAGCACGCTCATGGTCTTCTCCACCCGGGACGAGGCGGCGGGGCTGGAGTACCAGGTGGCCTCGAGCGAGCCCGCGCCGACCAGCGAGCTGCTGGATTCGCTGCCGCGGGCGCGGGCGGGCGCCGACCCGCGCTACCTCAAGCTGCCGGACGACCTGCCCCCCGAGATCGAGGCGCTGGCGGCCAAGATCACCGCGGGCGCCGACACGACCTACGAGGCCGCGGTGAAGCTGCAGGAGTTCTTCACCAAGACCGGCGACTTCACCTACAGCCTCAAGACGCAGGGGCACGGCAACTCCGCGCTGAAGGACTTCCTGCTCCGCAGCCGGGCCGGCTACTGCGAGCAGTTCGCGGCGTCGATGGCGGTGCTGGCCAGGCTCGTGGGCATCCCGGCCAGGGTGGCGATCGGCTACACGGGCGGCACGAAGATCGGCGATCGCTGGCTGGTGGGGACGAACGACTCGCACTCCTGGCCCGAGCTGTACTTCGAGGGCGTGGGCTGGCTGCCGTTCGAGCCCACGCCGACCGGTTCGTTCGGCCAGGGCAGCGCCCGCGTCCCCGCCTACACCGTGCCGCCTCCCGACCCGGCCGGCGACACCGCCGGCCCGACGCCCGGCGCGACCAGCGGCGCCGAGGACGACGCGCGTGACCCGCAGGCCCGGGTGAACCCCCGCGAGCTCGATCGCGAGGCCCGTCTGGCGCCCATCGGGCTGCCGCCGGACGACTCGATGCCGCTGGCGGGCAAGCTCGGCATCGGGGCGGGCGCGCTCCTGCTCGTCCTGCTGATCCCGGCCGGCATCCGGCTGGCGGCCCGGAGCAGGCGGATGCGCGTCCTCGGCTGGACGGCGAAGGCGCCGTCCGACGAGGTGACGGCGAGGATGCGGGGCGGCCACCAGCCGGCCGTGGCGGCCGCGTGGGCGGAACTGGACGACGTGCTGCTCGACTACGGGATGGCGCGCAGGACCAGCGAGACGCCGCGCGCCCTGGCGCGGCGGCTGACCCAGCAGTACGAGTTCGGCCCCGAACCGGCCGCCGCCGTGGCGTCGATCGCGGCGACGGTGGAGCGGGCGCTGTTCGCGAGGGACCCTGGCGAGGTCGCGCCCATGAAGAAGGACCTGCGCAAGGTGCGGCAGGCCCTGGCTGCGACGGTGTCGCGCGGGAGGCGGGTGCGAGCGGTGCTGCTGCCCCCGTCGACGCTGCGGAGGATGCGGCTCATGGGTGAGCGGCTGCTGGACGGGTTCGACATGCTGGAGAGCCTGCGGCTCCGGAGGACGGCAGCCCACAAGGGCTCCTGATGCGGCGGCTCGCCCGCCTGGCCGACCGTGCGGTCGTCTCCCCTGGGGACGGCCGCGCGATCGTCCGGAGGCGGCTGGGCGGCGCGGGTCAGCGCTCGTCGTGGCGGCGGCGCCAGCGCTCCTCCATGCGCTCCATGAAGCTGCCGCGGTTGCGGCGGGTCTGCTTGCCGGGGACGGGCGCACCGGGAGCCGGGGCCGAGTCACCGAACCCGTTCATACGTTTCCAGCTCGACAGGCCCCACAGGCACGCGGCGAGCATGACCACGAAACCGCCGACGCCGAGCGGAATCAGGTTGATCACCACGCCGACCATCAGCAGGACGACGCCGAGGGCAAAGCCGATCGAGGCCTTGATCAGGCGGCGCTTGTAATGGCTGCGCGGGTCACTGATCCTCACGGTGTTGACCCACTTCGGGTCCTCGGCGTAGAGGGCCTGCTCGATCTGGTCGAGCAAGCGCTGCTCGTGCTCAGAGAGCGGCACGGCGCCTCCCAAGGACGGCCCCAGGACGGGGAAGACGGCAACGGACGACACGGGGTGTCCGAACCTCGCGGTCGGTTATCCCCAGAATACGAGGCTGTAGACGTAGGCGAAAGCAAACGTCCAACGCAGACCAAACCGGAGGTGACGTCATTGCTCCATTGTGGGGCATCGATTGTCCACTCCCCCCAAGTCGCGACATCGGCGTCATGCCTCCATTTCATCAAGTCTGCCGCGTACAAGCGACGCCGGGAGCACCGCATCTGGCCCGAACCTTCGGATCGCCCGGTCCATCGCCCTCTCGGCCTCTCTCCATCCGGTCTCGCGCTCACCCAGAGTGAGCTGGCGCGACGCCGAGTCGGCGGCTGACAGGTTTTCCATCCTGACGCCGACCAGCCGCAGCCGCACTCGCTCCAGCCCCGCCGCCTCGAACAGGTCGCAGGCGGTGGTGTAGATCTCCTGGGCCACGTCGGTCGGCTCCTTGAGGGTCCGTGATCGAGTGATCGTGGAGAAGTCGGCCCGGCGGAGCTTCACACTCACTGTCCTGCCCACGTGGCCGCCTTTACGCATCCGGGCGGCCACCCGTTCGGACAGGCGCAACAGCTCGCGTCTGATCACCTCGGGGTCGTCGACGTCCGCCGCGAACGTCTCCTCGTTGCCGATGCTCTTGTCGGGCACGTGCGCGGTCACGGGACGCTCGTCGCGCCCCCAGGCCAGCGCGGCCAGATGCGCGCCCGCGGCCTGCCCCAGCTCGCGCCGGAGGGTGGCGGGCGGCACCCTGGCCAGGTCGCCCACCGTGCGGATGCCCAGCCGCACCAGGGCCTGCTCGGTGCGCTCGCCGACGCCCCACAGCGCCGACACGGGCAGCGGATGGAGGAACGCCACCACCTCGCCGGCGGGCACCACGAGCAGGCCGTCGGGCTTGCACTGCTTGGAGGCGAGCTTTGCCACGAATTTGCTGCTCGCCACCCCGACCGAGCAGGTGATCCCGTAACGCTCCAGCACCTGTGCCCTGATCATCGCGGCGATGGCGCCGGGCGAGCCCAGCCTGCGCCGGGCGCCGCCCACGTCGAGGAACGCCTCGTCGGACGCGATCGGCTCGACCAGCGGGGTGATCGAATGGAAGATCTCCATGACGCCCCTGGAGACCTCGGTGTACTTCCCGTGACTGGGCGGGATGATGGTGGCCCGCGGGCACAGCCTGCGCGCCCTGGCCATGGGCATCGCCGAGTGGACGCCGAACGCCCTGGCCTCGTAGGTGGCGCTGAGCACCACGCCGCGCCCGGCGGGCGACCCCACGATCACCGGGGTCCCGCGCAGCTCCGGGCGCTCCAGCAGCTCGACGCTGGCGAAGAAGGCGTCCATGTCGACGTGGAGGATCGGGCAGCCGCTGTCATCGACCCCGGTCCGCGGAGCGGGGCCGATGCCTGTGATCTGCTTGCGGGACACGTCGCCGATCCTATCCGAACACCCGTTCTACAGCACGGCCGTCAGCTCCGGTGTCCGAAGACGTGCAGCTGCGTGGCGATGTCGCGCAGCACCGGGTGGACGGCGGCCTCCTGCTCCAGCGCCACCAGCGCCTCGGCCGCCCCCGGCTCGGCGTCGACCAACCGGCTGGGCACCAGGTCGGTGAAGACCCGCACACCGTGGACGGCGCCGACCGTGAAGCCGGTCGCCCTCAGCAGCTCGGCGAGGGTCTCGGCGGTGTAGCGGCGCGGCGTGGGATCGCGGTCGCCCCAGGTGCCCCTGGGGTCGGCGAGCGCGACCCTGGCCTCGTCGAAGTGCCCGGCGAGCGCGCGGTGGATGGCGGCGGCCACCGGGTTGGCGGCCAGCACGCTCACCGCCCCGCCGCCGCGCAGCAGCCCGGCGACGGCCGTCATCGCGCTGATCGGGTCGTCCACGTACTCCAGCACGCTGTGGCAGAGCACCAGGTCGGCGCTGTCGCGATCGAGCAGCTCGCCCAGGTCGGCCGCGTCGCCCTGCAGCGCGCGCACCCCCACGCCCTTCTCCTTGGCCCTGCGTTCCAGCGCGGCCAGGGAGTCGGGGCTCGGATCGACCACGGTGACGGTGTGGCCCCGTTCGGCCAGCGGCACGGCGAACCCCCCGGTGCCGCCGCCCGCGTCGACGATGCCGAGCCGATCACGCCCGGCGGCCGCGGCCAGCTCGCTCAGCTGGGCCAGCAGCAGCTCCCAGATGACGGCCGTCCGCACCGCGGGTGTCCTCGTGACGCCTTCAGCACGCAACGTCGGCTCGCCTCCTTCTTCCTCCTCGAACCCGCCCCAGCCTACGCCGTCACGCGCTCCCCCACGCCTGCCGTGGCGCCCCCGTACCGGCGCACTCACCCGCGGAGGCGGGTTGCCGTCCGAGGCGGAGGCGGGCGAGGATGGGGGTGTGATCACGGAGGAGGACGTGCGGCGGGAGGCGCTGGCGCTGCCGGGGACGAGCGAGCGCTCCATGTACGGCACTCCCGCCTTCTACGTGGACCGCAAGTGGTTCGCCAGGATCCGGGACGAGGGCGACGTGCTGGTCGTGCTCTGCGCGAGCGAGGAGGACAAGCGCGAGCTGATCGCGGCCCAGCCGGAGACGTTCTTCACGACGCCGCACTACGACGGCTACGCGGCCGTGCTCGTCCGGTTCGGCGCGGTGGAGCGGGACGAGCTGGCGGAGCTGCTGACGGACGCCTGGCGGCTGCGCGCCCCCAAGCGCCTCCTCAAGTCCTGGGACGCCGCCCGCTGAGCCCTGGCCCGCCTGGAGCGGCTTTGTCGGTGACGCGGTTCGTTCCGCTCAAGACCAGCGGTCGAGCAGGTCGACACTCCGCTCAAGGACCAGCTCGGTGGAGTCGGCGTCATACTCGTCGAGGCTGTCGTCGGTGAACAGGTGCGCCGACCCCGCATAGGTGAACAGCTCGGCATCGGCGCTCGCGTCCACGAGCTTCCGGACGACGTCGAGCTCGCTCCATTCGTCACGATCGTTGACATGGATCTGGAGGGCGACGCCCTCGGGCCAGGGACCCCCGAAGGTGGAGGCGGGAATCCCACCGTGATAGAGCAGCGCCGCCAGCGCGCCGGGCCGCGTCTGGGCGAGCTTCTGCGCGGGAAGCGCGCCGAGGGAGAACCCGGCGTACACCACGCCACCCGGCAGCCCGGCCACCGCGGCGACACCACGCTCGATAATGGCCTCGTAGCCGATCTTCTCGGCGTGGGCGACTCCTTCCTCGAGGGTGGCGAAGGTGGCGCCCTCGTACAGATCGGGCACGAAGACCGTATGACCCGCGGCCCGAAGCCGGTCCGCGAAGCCGTTCACACCGCTGGTGAGCCCTTGGCAGTGGTGGAACAGGACCACTTCAGCCATGTCACTCCTTTCGTCGAGGCTCCACCGTACGCTGCCATGCCGGAGCGCGCACCGGGACGGATCTCCCACGCGAAACGAGCAATGCCCAGCCGTTCGAGATGTCGCCTACCGTGTCAGCATCCGGAGCGGCGGCGCCCTGGCCAGTCGGGGTTGGCGGACGAGGCTGCCGCGTCCTGGATCGTGACGCTGGGGGCGGCAGATGCTGGCGGTGAAGAGGCGCTGAGCGTGGTCCTTGTGCTGCGGACCGACCCTGAAACGGATCTGGAGCGAGCAGACCGACTGGTGCGCCGGTTACGCGACGAACTCATCGAACTGGACGTGGACTCCGTCGCCCTGACCGGGGCCGGAGCAGCTCCGAACGGGGCCAACGCGCGACTGGCTGGAGCGGCAGGCCGGCAGGCACCGCATCTCGGTGACGATCGATGGCGACGTTGTCGAATTGGAACGAGCCACGTCGAAGGAACGACGTGAGCTCCTCGACGCCTACATTCGGCGCCATTCGAACGGGTAGAGACGATGGGCCGGCGAGTGGCGCTGCTGGTCGCCACCTACGACTATCAGGACCCGGGGCTGCGGCAGCTGACCGCACCCGCCCACGACGCCGACGCGCCGGCCGACGTGCTGAGCGATCCGGCGATCGCCGGCTTCGAGGTCACCCCCTTGGTCAAAGAGCCTCACTCCCGGGTCGGGCAGGCCATCGCGGACTTCTTCCGGGGCCCCACTGAGCCTGGGGGGTCGTCAAAGCGGGAACCGGACGCGCGCTTGACACTCCCGGTACAGCACCGCGAAACTCTGCGGCATGACCGGTCAGACCGCCTCACTCACAGACCTCTCGGGCAGCAAGATCGCCATCACCGGCGGTGCCGGCGACATCGGCCGGGCGATGGCTCGCGAGCTCGCCGGCCGCGGCGCGGATGTCACCCTGCTCGACCTGGCCGCCCCTGATGCGGCGGCCGAATGGCTGGCGCCGTTCGGGAGCCTGCCGGGCGCGGTCCGATACCGGCAGGCCGACGTGCGCGACAGCGGCGGGCTGTCCGCCGCGCTGGCCGAGATCGGCGGGCTCGACGTCGCCATAGGCAACGCGGGCATCGTGCGGTCCGCCCCCTTCCTGGAAATCACTCAGGAGCACTGGCAGACTCACCTGGACGTCAACCTGACCGGGGCGTTCAACCTGACCCAGGCGGCCGCCAGGCAGATGGCGAAGGCGGGCACGCGGGGCCTGGTCCTGCTCACCGGTTCCTGGGTCGGCTCGGTGCCGTGGCCGGAGATCGCCGCGTACTCGGCCACGAAGGCAGGTCTGGAGATGCTGGCGCGTTCGGCCGCCCGCGAACTGGCACCGCACGGTATCCGGGTCAACGTCCTCGCGCCGGGCATCGTCAAGGCGGGCCTGGCCGCGCACCAGTACGCCACGGAGCCCCAGTACCGCGAGCGGGTGAGCAGGGTGATCCCGCTGCGCGAGATGCAGACCGCTGAGCAGGTCGCGCGCGTGGCGGGCTTCCTGTGCTCCGGCGCGGGGGACTACCTGACGGGCACCGTGCTGCTCGCCGACGGCGGCTGCTCGCTCTTCCAGTTCGACTGAGCACGGCCGATGAGGGAGGCCACTGGACGCCGGAGGATGGTCACTCCTCGCTCAGTGCGAGGAGCAGCTCTATGCGGCGCTGCGCGACCAGGTCGAGGCTCTGGTCCAGATCATTACCGAACGTGCGCAGCGCCAGGCCCAGGTGGCCCTCCATAGCCGCCGTCGCGGCCTCCGGGTCCCGTTTCTTGATCGCCGCCAGGACGCGCTCGTGATACGGGAGCCCCTTTCTGGAGATCTCCGGGTCGCTCAGGCTGCGCATCATGAGCTCGAAGACCAGCGAGGTGATCGAACCGAACATCGTCTCGATCACCGGGTTACGCGACGCGCGCGCCACGGCCGCGTGGAAGTCGAGGTCGGCGCGCGCCCGTGACACCACGTCGCGCGCCTGGTCGCAGCGGGCCAGGGCGGCCTCCATGGCCGCGACGTCCTGGTCCGTGGCGTTTTCCGCGGCGAGCCGCGCGGTCTCGCGCTCCAGCATCAGCCTGGCCTGTACGAGGTCGCGGGGGGTCGGCTTGCGCTGCCGGTAGGCGGTGTCGAACGGCCTGACCGAGGCGGCCGGGTCGCTGCGCCGGACGAAGGCGCCCCGGCCGGGCCGCACCTCGATGAGGCCGCGTTCCTCCAACGTGCGCAGCACCTCGCGCACCATCGGGCGGCTCACCCGGAAGCGCTCAGCGAGCTGCCGCTCCGACGCCAGCTTCGCCCCCGGGGCCAGGTGCCCGGAGAGCAGCTCGAGCTCCAGCCGCTCGGCCATGTCCTCCTTGGAGAACACTTTCTCCTCCTGCTCCCCCTGCATGCCTTCACTCCGCATGCCGCCACCGTAGCGGTCCGGAGGCTTTCGTTCACTCCTCCTTCCGGTCTTACCGGTAAGTCCGTTACCTCATCGAAACTTCGACCCCATTGACCGGCGGGGTCGCTTACGCCACCGTAATCTGGCATGGCCGGTCTTACCAGTTTGACCAGAGCTCGGATCGGATCCGAGGAGGATCGAATGGCCCTGTTCGAAGCGATCGGCGTCCGCAAGAGCTTCGGTGGTGTGGAGGCGTTGCGCGGCGTGGACTTCGCGGTGGAGGAAGGCGAAATCGTGGGCCTCATGGGCGACAACGGCGCCGGCAAATCCACGCTCGTCAAGATGATCTGCGGCGCCTACCGCCCCGACGCCGGCCGGCTACGCATGGACGGCGTGCCCGTGACGTTCCGGTCGCCGCGCGACGCCGCCCAGCGGGGTGTCGCCGTCGTGTACCAGACGCTCGGCTTGGTGGACCAGCGCGACGTGGCCACGAACGTCTTCCTCGGCCAGGAGCCGCGCCGGTTCGGATTCGTGGACGCCCGCAGGATGCGGCGCGAGGCGCGCGAGGTGCTCGACACGCTGCGGATCCGCATCCCCTCCGTCCGGCTGCCGGTGGGCGGGCTGTCCGGCGGGCAGCGGCAGTGTGTCGCCATCGCCCGCGCCGTCCACCAGGGCGGCCGGCTGGTGCTGCTGGACGAGCCGACCGCCGCGCTCGGGCCGGAGCAGCAGGCGAACGTGCTGCGCCTGGTCGCCGATCTGAAGGCGCAGGGCAAGGCCGTGGTGGTCGTCAGCCACAACGTCGACCACGTGCTCGCCGTTGCCGACCGGGTCGTGGTCATGCGCGGCGGCCTGGTGTCGGGCGTGCTCGAGGTGGCCGGGACGTCGGCGGCCGAGATCGTCGGGCTCATCCTCGGCGACCGGGCGGCCGCCGCGCTCGACCCCGCCGGCGCCCTCCACGAAACGACCCGAGGAGTGAACAGGTGACCGCGCACGCGCTCGACCTGCCCGTCGACGACACGGCGGGGACACTGTTGAAGAGGCTCCTCGGTGCCCGCGAGTTCGGCGTCGTCGTGGCGACCGCCGTGGTGGTGACCGCCTGCGCGGTGCTCGCCGACGGCTTCATGACGACGGCCAACCTGCTTACGGTGGCCCAGCAGATCGCCGTGCTCGGCATCATCGCGGTCGGCATGACGTTCGTGCTCATCGCCGGGGAGATCGACCTGTCCGTCGGCTCCCTGTACGGGTTCCTCGCCGTGACGCTGGCGAGCCTGGTGACCGAGATCGGCGTCCCTGTGGGCGGCGCCGTGCCGCTCACCATCGGCGTGGGCGTGCTCATCGGGCTGGTCAACGGGCTGGTGACCACCGGGCTCGGCATCCCGTCCTTCATCGTGACGCTCGCCGCCATGGGAGTGCTGCGGGGCTTCGCGCTGCTGATCGCCGACGACGTGCCGGTGGACGGCTCACGCGACCCGCTCTTCCACGCCCTGTTCGCCGGCTATCCGGCGACCAACCTCAACGCCAGCACCCTGTGGATGGGCGGCGTCGTGGTGATCGCCTCCGTCGTGCTGGCGAAGACCGAGTTCGGGTACGACGTCTACGCCACCGGGGGCAACAGCTCGGCCGCGGGGAACGCCGGCATCGGGACCGCCCGCGTGAAGATCACGTGCTTCTGCGTCAGCGGCGCACTGTGCGGGCTCGCCGCCACCGTCATCAATGCCCAGTTCGGCAACGCGCCGCCGTCCACGGGCGTCGGCTACGAGCTGTACGCCATCGCGGCGGTCGTCATCGGTGGCGCGGCGCTGTCCGGGGGCACCGGCAGCATCCTCGGCGCCCTCCTCGGCGCGGTGCTGACCGGCGTCATTAGCAACGCCCTGGTTCTGTTCGGGATCGACGACAACTGGCAACAGGTCGCCACGGGCCTGCTCATTCTCGTCGCGGTGCTGGTCAACACCGTGATCGCCAGGCGCTCCAGGAGAGGAGTCCACTCATGACCACCACATCCTCACCGTCCTCACCCACCCGCCGCGGCCTGCTGTACGGCTCGGCCGCCCTTGCCCTCGTCACCGCGTGCAGCAGCGAGAAGAAGCCGGCCCCCGCCGCGGGGACGGCCGCCTCGGGCAGCGGCCCGCAGCAGGGCAAGAAGGTCATCTTCGTCGTGCACGACAAGAATCCCTTCTTCGCCCCGGTCGAGGCCGGGTTCAAGGACTTCGGCGCCCTCATGGGCTGGACCACGCAGTTCATCGGACCGGCCCAGCAGGACGTACAGAAGACGGTCGAACTGCAGCAGAGCGCCATAAACGCCAAGCCCGCCGGCCTCATCCTGACCCGCGTCGACGAGCGCTCCTTCGACGACAACATCAGGCGTGCCCTCGGCGCCGGGACGAAGGTGGTGCTGTCCAACGTGGCCAGCGGCGGCTACGACAAGCTCGGCGTGGGTTTCGTCGGCCAGGACTTCGTGCCCGCCGGGGAGATCTGCGGCAGGGAGATCTGCGCGGTCGCGCGGAAGCAGACGAACCGGACCGACGGGAAGATCGTGCTGGGCAACGGCGCCCCCGGCAACAGCGCCCTGGAGCAGCGCATCGAGGGCATGAAGCGCGGCATCGCCGCCTACAACAAGGAGAACGGCACCGCGTACGAGGGCCTCGACTTCGTCAGCTCCTTCGACCAGAGTCAGGCGATCGGCAAGATCGACGCGCTGCACACCCGCCTGGGCGACCAGATCGTGGGGTGGTCGATGGCCGGGATCGACCACCAGTACGTCGCCGCCTGGGTCAAGCAGAAGAACATCGTCACCCGGTTCGGCATCGGCGGGTTCGACCTGGTCGGCCCGGTGCTGGAGGGCATCAGGGACGGCTCCATCCACTTCTCGCTCGGCCAGAACCCCTATGCGCAGGGCTGGATCGCGGCCGCGCTGATCGCGATGGAGATCGACCCCGGCTTCCCCGCGAAGACCTACGACACCGGCGCCGAGGTCGTCGACGCCGGCAACATCCAGGCCGTGCTCAAGCGCGAGAGCCGGTTCATCTGACTACTAAGGAGCGAAGCGCGTGAAGATCGTCGCGCTCGAGACCATCCGTCCCGCCGTGCAGCCCAACCTGCTGTTCGTGCGCCTGCACACCGACACCGGCCTGACCGGGCTCGGCGAGGCGTTCTACGGGGCCAGGGCCGTGGAGGCGTACCTGCACGAAAGCCTCGCCGAGGTGCTGCTCGGCGTCAGCGACCCCACGCCCGAGCGGGTCGCCGGGCTGCTGACGGGATACGTCGGCTACCAGGGCGCCGGCGTCGAGACGCGGGGCAACGGCGCCGTGGACATCGCGGTGTGGGACCTGCTCGGGCAGGTCTCCGGGCTGCCGCTCACCGACCTGCTCGGCGGGACCGTGCGGGATGAGGTGGCGATCTACAACACGTGCGCGGGGCCGGGCTACATCTCCAGTTCGGCCCGCCAGGAGGCCCGCAACTGGGGGGTCGGCAGCGGGGAGCGCTACGAGGATCTGCGCGCGTTCCTCACCGACCCGGCCGGGCTCGCCCGCGACCTGTGGGACCAAGGCATCCGCGGCATGAAGGTGTGGCCGTTCGACACCGCGGCCGAGCGCACGGGCGGGACCGAGATCTCCCAGGCCGACCTCGACCAGGGGCTGGCGGTCCTGGCGGCCGTCCGCGAGGAGGTGGGCCTCGGCATGCGGCTCATGGTCGAGTTGCACGGCCTGTGGAGCCGGCCCGCGGCCGAACGCATCCTGGTCGCGCTCGCCCCGTACCGGCCGTACTGGGTGGAGGACCCGCTGCGCGCCGACGCCACCGCGGCCTACGCCCGCCTCGCCCGTGTCGAGGGCGTGCCGATCGCGGCCGGTGAGACCTGCGTCGGCCGCCGCGGGTTCATGCCGCTGCTGGACTCGGGCGCGGTGGACGTGCTCACCCTCGACATCCAGTGGACGGGCGGGCTGACCGAGGCACGCAAGATCGCCTCGCTCGCCGACGCCTACGCGGTGCCGGTGGCGCCGCACGACTGCACGGGCCCCGCCACCCTGGCCACCTGCGTGCACTTCGTGTGCAGCCAGCCGAACGGGCTGATCCAGGAGACCGTCAGAGCCTTCCTGCACACCTGGTACGACGCGCTGGTGACGGGCCTGCCCGAGATCAGCGGAGGCGTGGCGCGGCCTGGCCGCGCGCCCGGCCACGGTGTGCGGCTGCGTGAGGACCTTCCGGACGCCCAGCGCCGTACGACCCGACTCTGACCCGACTCTGAGCGACTTCGAAAGGTTCCAACATGCGCATCGCACGACTCACCGTCGCCCTGACAACCGGCCTCGCGCTGGTCACGGCGTGCGGCGGCACGGATGGCGGCAAGTCCGACGGCGCGGACGCCGGGGGCGGGCCGGAGACCATCGTCTTCGCGCTGGCCGGACTGGGCCCCGAGGGCGAGGCCACACAGGCGGCGATCAAGGACTTCGAGCGGGCGAACCCCTCGATCAAGGTCGAGGTGCAGGTGCTCTCCACGGACGCGACCCAGTACCTGCAGCAGTTGCAGCACCGGTTCGTCGCCGGGTCGGGCACGCCCGACGTCTTCAAGGTGGACGGCATCTACCCCGCGTCCCTCGCCAAGGCCGGCTGGCTCCTCGATCTGGACACGCTCAAGCCCGACCTCGGCGCCTTCATGCCCTCGTCGCTGACCGCCGGACGCTATCAGGGCAAGACATACGCGGTGCCGTGGTTCATCAACACCGAGGGGCTGTTCTACCGCACCGACCTGGTCAAGGTTCCCCCCAAGACCCCCGAGGAACTCGTCGCGGCCGCACAGGCGGCGATGAAGGCCAACCCGAAGGTGAAGTACGGCCTCGCCTTCGAGGGCGCCAAGTACGAGGGCGCGATCACCGCGTTCCTCGCCATGGCCGGCGGCTTCGGCGGCAAGCTCGACCCCGCCAACCTCGACACCCCCGAGAACCGGCGGGCCCTACGGTTCATGCGCGACTCCATCCACCAGACCAAGATCGCGCCCCAGGCGGTCACCGGCTGGAAGGAGGGCGAGGTCCAGCAGGCGTTCAGCTCCGGCCAGGCGGTGTTCGCGCTCAACTGGCCATTCGTGTTCTCCGCCTCCGAGGGCATGCCCGCCGCCGGGAAGATCGGGTTCGCCCCGTTCGCCGGGACCGGCGCGACGCTGGGCGCGGAGATGCTGGCCATCAATGGCAAGAGCGCGCACACCGCCGCCTCCTGGAAGCTCATCCAGCACCTCACCAGCGCCGACGTCCAGGTCAAGCGCGCCCTGGCGACGGGCAACCCGCCCTCGGTGACGGCCGCCTACAACGAGACCCTGTTCGCCGAGGCCCCCTATTTCAAGCAGGTCCAGAAGGTGGCCGAGGTCGCCGTGCAGCGGCCCGTCGCGACCAACTACCCGAAGATCTCCGACCGCCTGCAGACCATGCTGTCCTCTGTCCTGTCGAACCTGACCCCGCCGGAGCAGGCGCTGACCACTGCCGCCTCCGAGGTGCGGGACATCGCCGCGAATGGCTAGGCCCTCCTCCGACCGACTGGGCTACCTGCTGGTGGCCCCGACCGTGCTCATCCTGCTGTCCATCACCGCGTTCCCGCTGGCCTACAACCTGTGGAACTCCCTCCGCCACGTCGTGCTGACCGATCCCTCCAGCGCCGGCTTCGCCGGCCTGGAGAACTACCGGGCGCTGCTCGGCGACCCCCAGTTCGCCCAGGTGCTGGCGAGGACCTCGCTCTTCACCGTCGTCTCGGTTTCGGTGCAGATGGCTGTGGGGCTCATGGTCGCGCTCGTCCTGCACCGGCGATTCCGAGGGCGCGGCCTGGTGCGGGCCGCGGTGCTGATCCCGTGGGCGGTGCCGACCGTGGTGGCCGCGATCTCGTGGAAGACCATGCTGGATCCGCAGAGCGGGGTCCTGTCGTTCCTGTTCGGGGTGGACACCGCCTGGCTGGCGGGCGAGTGGACGGCGTGGATCGCGATCGCGGTCGCCGACGGCTGGAAGACCGTGCCGTTCGTGGCGATCATCCTGCTCGCCGGCCTTCAGGTCATCCCCGGCGACATCTACGAGGCGGCCCGGGTCGACGGCTCCGGCGCCTGGCACGCTTTCTGGAAGCTCACCCTCCCGCTGCTCAAGCCCGCCCTAATGGTGGCGCTGATCTTCCGTACGCTCTCCGCGCTTCTGATCTTCGATGTGATCTTCATCCTGACCGGAGGCGGTCCGGGCGACACGACCGAGACGCTGTCCTACGTCACCTGGCGCGAGTTCCTCGTGGAGTCCGACTTCGGCGGGGGCGGGGCCGTCTCCGTCCTCATGCTCGTGCTGTCGCTCGTCATCGCCGGGGCCTACACCCGCCTGTTCCGCCTCGACCGGCGGGAGGGATGACATGAGGGCCACCGGACACGGAAGGCGTAAAGCGCGAGCCCTCCCCCGTGCCGGGTTCGCGCTGCTCGTCGCCGCGATCCTCGTCTCCTCGCTGCTGCCGTTCCTGTGGATCCTGCGGACCTCCCTGATGAGTTCGCGGGAGTTCTCGGGAGGGGTGGCCGGCCTCCTGCCGGCCGACCTCACGTTCTCCAGCTACGCGGAGAACTTCGCCGACGAGACCTTCCTGCGCTCCCTCGGCAACAGCATCCTCATCTGCCTGGCCAGCACGGTGCTGTCCGTCCTCCTCGCGACCCTGGCCGGATACGCGCTGGCGCGGCTGAGGATCCGGGGCGCCGGGATCATCCTGGGATTCGTGCTGCTCGCCGGCTTCTTCCCGGTGCTGGCCATGGTCGGCCCGCTGTTCCTGGTCTACCGGGAGCTGGGCCTGCTCGACTCGCCGGCAGGTCTGGTCATCGCCTACATGGTCTACACGCTGCCGCTCGCGACCTGGCTGCTGAAGAACTTCTTCGACCAGATACCCGGCAGCCTGGAGGAGGCCGCCATGGTCGACGGCGCCACCAGGCTGCAGGTGCTGTGGCGGGTCGTCGTCCCGGTGGCGCTGCCCGCGGTCTTCACAGCCGCGATCCTCTCCTTCATCCTGGCGTGGAACGATTTCGCCTTCGCGGTGTCGTTCCTGCAGACCCCCAGCGAGTTCACGGCGCCGCAGGCGATCGTGAACTTCGGCCAGAGCCAGTTCCAGATCTTCTACAACCGGATCGACGCCGCTGTGGTCGTCATCACCCTGCCCGTCGTCCTGCTCGTCCTGTTCGCTCAGCGGCGGATCGTCTCTGGGCTGACCGCCGGGGCGGTCAAGTAAGGAGCTTCCTTGACCATCGACTTCCGACACGCTCCGGACAGTAGCTGGACGCTGATCTGCCGGCCGGACGACCCGCACAAGACCCTCGTACGGGAGGACGGGGCGCTGCTCTACGGATTTCACGCGAGCGCCTTCGACGCCTGGCACTTCGACGCCGTCGTGGAACTGTCCGCACAGACGACGCACACCCCGGTCCGCGTCACCCAACGGACGGAGTCCGCCCGCCGGGCGATCGTCCACACCGTCGTCGAGTACCCCAACCAGACCCTGAAGCTCACCGCGTTCGCCGGGTACGGCTCAGGCCGCCACGACATCGTCCTGTGGACCGTCACCGCCTCCGCCGAAGTGCTCACCGGCCTGCGCGTCGACGCCTATCTACGGGGCTCGAGGCTGGCCGGCGCGGGCGCGGCCCCCCACCACCGGGTCTACGCCGTGCCGGAGACGCCCGCACCGGTCACCGCCGACTGGACCGACGGCCTGCCGACCGTGGACAGCGTCCCGGACGGGTCCTGGAGCCTGTCGTCGCTCGGCCACCCCCTCGTCGGCGTCTACGCCCGCGGTTTCCGCCCCGCCAGCGGCCTGATGACCCGGCCGGTCGTGCTCATGCCGGGCGAGAGCGTCAGCGGGGCCATAGTCGTGCCGCTGGACGGCGGCGGCGAGCCGGACCTCCCCCGGGCGCGGTCCATGCTGCTGGACGAACGCCGCTACTGGGACGCCCTCGAAGTGCAGCCGCTCGCCCTGGAGGTGCCGGACCCGGACGTCCAGGACATGCTCACGGCCTCTGCCCGCAACATGCTCCAGGCGAGGGAGCTGGAGGACGGCCTGCCGGTGCTCCACGTCGGCCCCACCATCTACCGCGGCCTGTGGCTGGTCGACGGGCACTTCCTGCTGGAGGCCGCCCGCTACCTCGGCCTGGACGACACTGCGGACGCCGGGCTCGATGTGCTGATGCGCCGTGTCAAGCCCGACGGGTCGATCATCCAGCTCGCCCACGAGCCGCACATCAAGGAGACCGGCATCGCCATCGCCACGATGGTCAGGCAGGCGCAGCTGACCGGTGACCTCGACGGGCTCAGGCGTCGCTGGCCCACTGTCCTGGGCGCCGTCGCACACATCGCCGAGCTGCGCGCGAAGGCCGCCGCCCTGCCCGCCGACCATCCCCTGCACGGGCTGCTCCCCGAGGCGTTCGGCGACGGCGGCCTCGGCGGCTCCCGGCCCGAGTACACGACCGCGGCCTGGCTGCTCATCGGACTCAAGAACGCCGCGATGGGCGCCCGGATGCTCGGTGAAGAGGCCGGCGAGCTCGACGGCGCCTACCAGGACCTGCTCGACACCTTCAAGAAGTCGGCAGCCGCGCAGCGCCGGCTCACGCCCGACGGCAGCCTGCACTACCTGCCGATGGCGCCGGGCGGCGACGGCACACATCAGTTCCTGCCGCACGCCGAGGAGCACGACGTGCCGCCCTGGCGGGCCGTCCAGCCGGAGACCGCCACCTGGGCGCTCTGCCACGCCGTATGGCCCGGCGAGGTCTTCGCCCCCGACGACACCGTGGTCACCGACCTGCTGTCGCTCCTGGAGTCCAGGGACGGGCGGCAGGGCATCCCGGCCACCACCGGCTGGCTGCCTTACCGTGCCGTCTGGACCTACGCGGCGTCCTTCGCGGCCCACGCCTTCCTGTACGGCGGGCGGCCCGGCAAGGCGGCCGACTACCTGTACGGGTTCGCGAACCACGCCTCCCCGACCCGCGTCTGGCGCGAGGAGCAGCCCTTCACCGGCAGCGGACACCCGCAGATCTGCGGCGACATGCCGCACAACTGGGCCTCCGCCGAGTTCGTCCGGCTGGTGCGCCACATGCTGGTCTTCGAACGCGGCGACGGGCTCGACCTGCTGCCCGGCGTCCCGCGGGGCTGGGTCGAGCCCGGGTCGGCCATCCGCGTGGAGCGGACGCCCACCCGCTTCGGGCGCGTCACGCTCGACGCACGCGCGAGCGAGGAGGCCCTTGAGGTGCGTGTTTCCCGCGAGGCAGCGCCGGGCCCGGACCCGGTTTCCCGCGGTGATACAGCGGTGCCGGGGCAGGTGACCGCCACCCTCCGCCTCCCGGCCGCGTTCGCCGGCGAGGTGAGGGTGGACGGCGTGACCGTCCGGCCGTACCCCTCCGTCCGGCTGCGGCTGGGGGACGGCGCCGACGTCCACGTGGTCGCCTCGCGTCGTCCCTCCTCCGCTTAGATCCAGATCCGCGCTTCGGGCGTGCTCGCGTGAATGAGAATCAGTGAGTGTGTTGCCCGCTGACGTCGGTTCACCTTGGCTGGTGCAAACTTTGGGGCTCCGCGGGCGGCACACGCGTCTTGATCAGCACGTTGCGATGAGGGGCGGGACGGTATGCAGGTGCTCTATGCGCGGCGATCGATGTCGGCAAGGACGAGATCGCCGTGGCGCTGCGCACTCCGGGTGACGGCCCGCAGGGGCGGATCACGATCAAGCGTACGTACAAGACGTTCTACGCGGTGCTCAGGGAAGCCGCCCGCTGGCTGGCCGGCCAGGACGTGACCCACGTGGCGATGGAGGCCACGGGGATCTACAGCACGCCGGTCTGCCACGCCATGATCGAGCATGGCGGGTTCGAGCAGGTGCTGGTGTGCAATCCCGGGCACGTCAAGAACGTGCCCGGGCATAAGACCGACTACGCCGACGCCGAATGGCTGGCGCAACTGCTGGAGTGCGGGCTGCTGAATGCCTCCTTCATCCCCAGCGCCGCGGTCAAGGCCGCCCGGGATGTGCTGCGGTATCGCACCAAGGTGGTGCAACAGCGCACCTCGGGGTCGGGCCGATGGCCGCCGCCCAGATCATCGGCGAAATCGGTGTCAGCCCGCAGGAGTTCTTCGCCAGGGCGGCCAAACGCGAGGACTACTTCACCACCCGCAAAGACCACGAGAAGGAAACCCAGCGGCTGATCGCCTGGGAGGACTCCGGCCGCAGTGATCGCGCCTTCGAACTCGGCGAGGTCTGTGAGCGCGTCTCCCGCCTCGACGACACCCTGATCGCTCTGGGTTGGTTTCTCCAGCTCGGCCCCAATGGGCCGGCGTTCAACTGGAGGCTGCCTCGCCACCGCCGGCAACGACAAAACAGCGCGGATCTGGGACACCACCAACGGCACCGAACTCTCCATCACTCACGCCACGTCCCTCAGCGGCGTGGCCTTCAGCACCATCACCTCGGGCACTCCCGCGCATACATCTCTGGCAATTGCCCGAGTGACAGCGGTTTCGCCGCGGGGCAGCGAGAACGGGGCTATCCGGTCACGGGCTCGTTCTCGGGCCGGGTGGATCGCAGGGCGTTCAGGGCGGCGCCGGGCTCGTCGGCGAAGAAGCGGATCACGCTGACCTCCGCCCGGCGGCCGAGCGGCCGGACGACGGTGACCGGTACGGCCAGTTCGACGACCACGTTGGTCTGGGAGGACACCGCGACGGCGAGCCGCCCGTCCGCCACCGAGACCATGCTCTTCTCGTTGTAGTTGCGGGACAGCCGGGCGGAGGAGATCAGCTCGCGTGGGACGCGCACGTCCAGGTACTCGCCGAACCGGACGCGCAGTTCCTCGGCGGAGACCAGTGGGGCCGGACGGCGCCGGAGGCGCCGAGCGCCACCGCTAACAGCACGCCGTAGACGTCGAGCACCAGCACCGAGACGCGCACCGGGCTGGGCACGTCGAGGGAGACGAGCAGCAGGTCGATGCCGGCCGTCTCCACCACCATCAGGAACAGCATGATCAGCAGGCTCGGCGCCTGCTCCTTCGCGTACGGCACCGCGACGGCCCCGGCCGGCAGCCGCTCGCGCCGCCGCAGGGCGAACAGCGCGATGCTCACCAGGCCCTTCAGCTCGAACTCCACGAGCCTGCGCACCCGCACGGGCACCAGCTGATCCACGGTCGCGGACAGCGCCGCCCGCCGCCCGGCTCCACCCCGCCGCCCGCTCCCGTACAGCCGGTACGCGACCACCGCCGCGAGGCAGAGCACCAGCGCGGCCACCGCCTCGGCCGCCACGACCGCGGGGGCGGGAAGCGGCGTGCCGGAGGCGACCAGGATCACGAGGAGCAGCTCGGCGGGGACGACGGCGTAGAGGGCGGCACGCGCCAGCCTGAGCGTCACGGCCCCTCCTTCAGCAAGATCACGATCAGCCGCATGCCCCCATTGGATACGTTGACGCCGCGACAAGGTCAAGCCTGCCCGGCGTAGCCGGGCGGGGAGCCGACCCCTGCCAACGCCCCCCGTTGCCTCGCCTCTTGCCCGGTGCCGCTCCCCGGGATTAACCTCACGGTGTTCATACCGACCAGTCGGTTTGATCAGGGAGGAGGCCGACCGGCCCCCTCCACTGCACGGCGGCCCCGCGACCCGCCGCCGCAGGTACGGGACCGCACCCACACGCGGGCACCGCCGACATGAGGAGCCGTCCAGATGAGCCGCACCAATCACCAGTACCGGCTCGCCGCACGACCTGTCGGGCTGCCGAGGCCCACCGACTGGGAGTACGTCGAGGAACCGGTCGCCGAGCCCGGCGAGGGCGAAGTGCTGATCAAGGTGCTGTACCTCTCGCTGGACCCGGCCATGCGCGGCTGGATGAACGAGGGCAGGTCCTACGTCCGCCCCGTGGAAATCGCGGAGGTCATGCGCGCGGGCGGCGTGGGCCGCGTGATCGCCTCCCGCCACCCGCGGTTCGCCGTGGGCGACCACGTGTCGGGCGCGCTCCATGTGCAGGAGTACTGCCTGTCGGACGGCCGCGGTCTGACCAAGGTCGATCCGGCGCTGGCGCCGCTGCCGGTGCACCTGGGTGTCCTGGGCTCGCCGGGCATGACCGCCTACTTCGGCCTGCTCGACATCGGACGGCCCGAGCCCGGGCAGACCGTCGTCGTCTCCGGCGCGGCCGGGGCGGTCGGCAGCGTGGTGGGGCAGATCGCCAAGATCAAGGGATGCCGGGTCATCGGCATCGCGGGCGGTGAGCGCAAGTGCCGTCTGGTCGTGGAGGAGTTCGGCTTCGACGCGTGCGTCGACTACAAGTCCGAGGACGTGCGCAAGGCTCTGCGCGAGGTGGCGCCCGAGGGCGTGGACGTCTACTTCGACAACGTCGGCGGTGACATCCTCGACGCCGCGCTGACCCGTCTGGCGCGGGGCGCCCGGGTCGTCATCTGCGGCGCGATCTCGCAGTACAACGCCACCGAGCAGGTCAAGGGCCCGGCCAACTACATGTCGCTGCTGGTGAACCGTGCCTCCATGACGGGAATGGTGGTCTTCGACTACGCCGACCGGTACCCCGAGGCCGCCGCCGAGTTGGCCGAGTGGCTGTCGGCCGGGAAGCTGCGGTCACTGGTGGACGTGGTGGACGGGGGCGTGCAGGCGTTCCCCGACACCCTGCTGCGGCTGTTCAGGGGCGACAACACCGGCAAGCTCGTTCTCAAGCTGGCGGACGGGTGAGGGCTCGACCCTATTCGGACAGGAGTTTCCGGAAGGCTTCCTGGTTGAGGAGTCCGGAGTCGACGACGGCGCTGCCGAAGGGGCGGGCCAGTTCGGCCAGGCGCTCGCAGCCGTCCTCGCCCAGGGCGGCGTAGGCGGGCACGGCGAGGGCGTCCGTACGGTCTTCGATGTGCTGGCGCAGGGCCTTGCCCTCGGCGCTGAGCGCCTCCCCGTCGAGGAGGCCGCGGGTGCGAAGGCGTTCCACCGCGGCGGCCCATTCCTCCTCAGGCCAGGCGCGGCTGACCCTGAGCACGACGGAGGGAACCTCGCCGCTGGCGCCGTGCAGCACCAGGGCCTCCAGACCGTCGATGCCCTCGCTGAGCAGTGCCGCGATGTGGCCGTCTCCCCGGAACTCGCGCAACAGGGTCTGGGCATGCCACAACTGCTGGACCGGCTCGCCCGGCCAGGGCAGGGCGGCATGGGCGGCGAACAGGGGCCGGCCCTGCGGATGCTCGCAGGCCGCCAGGGCGGCCCGCCGCGTGAGGCCGACGATCTCGTCCAATCCGTCGAGCTCGTGGATCCCGGCCCGGCGGAGAGCCTCGGAGGCGGCGTCGAACCGGGCGGCCAACATCTGCTCGGGGGTGACCACCTCCCAGGCGGAGGGCAGTGCCTGCCGTACGAGAGCGGGGCAGAAGTTGTAGAAGGTCCCGATGATCAGCTCCGCCGACGCGCGGCCGAGCGGCGCGCCCCGGGAGGCGAAGTAGCCGGCCCTGCCCTTGAGCCCCAGATCGGCGTACCGCCGCACGGCCTCGGGCACGAAGTAGATCATGCCGTGCACGGGTTCCAGGCGACGCCATGCCTGTCGTACTGCCTTCACGCACTACCCCCTATGGGATTCGGCGAGGCGAGGCGACCCGCCAGACCAACCAGTCGGTATCCAGAACTTAGTTCTGCGGAGTGCCGGCGTCAACGCTCTCGATCCAGACCTTCGCCCCCTTCCCCGCGTTACGTCCTCTGCCGGGAAGGGATCTGGGCAGCGCGCGGGCGATGGCGACCCGCACGACCATGCCGGACTCGCCGACCACGCCGGGCGTATCGCCCGCGTGCGGGGTCGCGCAGGTCGAGGGTCTAGGTCAGCCCGTCGTCCGGCACCTTCCACGACTTGGCCGGCCACGGGCGGAACGTCCCGTCGTCGGCCTTCGACGACGGGCGCGTCGAACCGGTCGTGATCGGCTGCGCGGGGATCAGGCGCCTCACGGGCGGTTCCATGCTTCGGCGAGCAGCTCGTACGAGCGAACGCGGTCTTCGTGACCGTGGGTGATGGTGGTGACGAGCAGCTCGTCGGCCCCGGTCACCCGGCGCAGCACGCGCAGCCGCTCGGCCACCTGCTCGGGTGAGCCGACGAACTGCGTGTCGATCCGGTCCTTGACCAGCTCCCGGTCCGCGTCCGTCCAGGCGTGGGCGTCGGCCTCCTCCGGCGTCGGATACGGCATCGCGCCCGTGCCCGTCCGGATGCTGCGGACCCACAGGCCGTACCCCTTGGCGAGGTCACGGGCCCGCGCCTGGCTCTCGGCGACGACCGCGTCCGCCGAGACGATCACGTACGGCTCGGCGAGCGTGTCCGACGGCTTGAACGCCTCCCGGTAGGCCTCGACGGCCTCCAGCACGCTGGACGGGCTGACGTGGTAGTTCGCCGCGAACGGCAGCCCGCGCTCCCCCGCGACCTGGGCGCTCTGTCCGCCGCTGCTGCCGAGGATCCACACCTCCACATCCGCGCCTTCGCCGGGCACGGCGCGCGCCTGGTGTGTGCCCTTGAGGAAGGCGAGCACGTCGTCGATCTGGTCGGCGAAGTCGGGCGTCCGCGCGCCCGGCTGCTGGAGCAGCGTCGCGTAGTGGGCGAGATGAGGATGCCTCGCCAGCTGCGAGAAGTCGAACGGCGGTGGGATGAGCAGCCCGTCCACGATCCTGGCCGGCTCGGGGTCCGGGGCAACGGCCTTGGCCGGTTCGGCGCGGCGCTGCCCCGAGCGGCCGATCCCCACGTCGACGCGGCCCGGGTACAGGGCATCGATGAGCCCGAACTGCTCGACCACCGACAGCGGCGTCTGGTGCCCGAGCTGCACTGCGCCCGACCCGACCCGGATCGTGGACGTGGCCGCCGCCACCAGCGCGATCAGCACGGCCGGGGCCGAGCTGGCGACGCCGGGCGCGAAGTGGTGCTCGGCCAGCCAGTAGCGGCGGTAGCCGAACTCCTCGGCCCGCCTGGCGAGGTCGATGGTGTTGCGCAGCGCCTCCGCGGCGCCGCCGCCCGACACGATGGGGGCGAGGTCGAGGATGGACAGCGTTGTCATGCGGCACCTCCGGGGAACGGCCGGCTGGGGATCTCCGCGCGCAGCGCTGGCGCGATCTCGGTCTGAAACAGCTCCAGCGCGTCCCGGTGCTGCTTCGGCGTGAGCCCGTCGGCGTCGGCGTGCAGGTGCATGACCTCGTGCCCGAACCGCTTGTGGTAGCGCAGCACCTTGTCGATGATCTGCTGCGGGCTGCCGACGAGGATGGAGCTGCGCTCGATGGCGTCCTCCAGGGTGGGGAAGACGATCGGCAGGCCGAGCTTACGCTGGAACTCCACGCGCGCCTCATAGATCGGCCGGTAGGCCGCGATGGCGTCCTGCGAGGCGCGGGCCGCGTAGTAGCCCGCGGTCCCGGCCGCGACCAGCGCGTCGGCCGGGTCGTGGCCGTAGTGGGCCCAGCGTTCCCGGTAGTGGTCGATCAGCTCGGCGTAGGGGTCGATGGGGTTGGTGACGTTGGCGGAGAACAGTGGGTCGCCGTACCTGGCCGCCAGGTCCACCGACTCCTTGCTGGTGGCGCTGCCGTGCCAGACCCTGATCGGCCGCTGCAGGGGCCGCGGCCAGGTCTCGGCCTCGACCAGCGGCGGCCGGAAGCGGCCCTCCCAGGTGACCTTGTCCTCCCGCCAGAGGCGGCGGAACAGCTCGTACGACTCGCGGTTGCGCTCCCACTGGTCCTCGGCCGTGACGTGGAACAGCTCGGCCTGCGCCGCGCCGTTGCCCTTGCCGATGATCAGCTCCAGCCGGCCCTCCGACAGATGGTCGAGCGTCGCGTAGTCCTCGTACGCCCGGACCGGGTCGAGCAGGCTCAGCGTGGTGACCGCGGTGAACAGCCGGATCCTGGACGTCCTGGCCGCGATGTGGCTGAGGACCACCGGCGGCGAGGAGGAGATGAACGGCCGCTCGTGCCGCTCCCCCACGCCGAAACCGTCGAAGCCGAGCTCCTCGGCCAGCACGGCGTTCTCGACGACCTCGCGGAACCGTTCGGTGGGCGACCGGTCGTCGTTGTGCACGATCAACGTGATGGCCAGGAATTTCATCGCACCTCCGCGTAACGGCCGGCCGGGCGCGGCAGGCCGAGCAGTCCGCGGAGCGTGGCGGCCTCGTACGCGTGCCGGAACGCCCCGCGTGCCCGCAGTTCGGCGGTCAGGCCGCGGGTGACTTGCTCCAGGTCGTGGGGCACGGCGCCGGGCCGCAGCCGGAAGCCCTCGATCCCGGCCCGCCGCCAATCCAGCAGCACGTCGGCCAGCTCTCCCGGGGTGCCGGTGAAGATCGCGGCGTCGGAGACGAGCTCGGCCCCGTCCAGTTCGTCGAGCCGCGCCTTGCGCCGGGCCGCGTCCTCGCCAAGGAGGACGAGCAGGTCGGCGAAGATCTTCACCTTGTCCGAGAGGCCTCTGACCTTCTCGACGATGGCGCGGGCCTGCTCGGCCGAGTGCGGCGTGACGTACACGACGTCGGCGCTGCTCGCGGCGAACTCGTACGGCAGCCGCGCGTGGGCGAGCACGGTGACGACCGGCTGGCCCTGCGGCGGGCGCGGCGTGATCGATGGCCCCTTGACGGAGAAGAACGGCCCGGCGAAGTCGATGTAGTGGAGCTTGTCCCGGTCGATGAACCGGCCGGTGGCCGTGTCGCGGATCTCGGCGTCGTCCTCCCAGCTGTCCCAGAGCCGCCGCGCCACCTCGACGGCGTCGGCGGCCTCGGCGAACAGGTCACGCAGGTGCGGGTCGGCGGACAGGTCCTCGCCGCCGGGCCGGTCGAGCAGCCGGTCGAGCAGCCGGTCGAGCGGGGGGAATTCTCTGCGGCCGAAGTGGCGCGCTTCCGAGGCACGCGGGGAGACCTGCGGCCGCCATCCGGCCCTGCCGCCGCTCACGTGGTCGAGCGTGGCGATGCCGATGGCCACGTGGAACGGCTCGGTATGGGTGACGGTCGCGGTCGGCACCAGCCCGATCCTGCTGGTGAGCGGCGCCAGCCGGGACGCGAGCAGCACCGCGTCGAACCGGCCACGCACCTGGTCGGTACGGTCGTCGGAGGCGTCGGGCAGGGTGGACTGCAGGCCGAGGGCATCCTCGATGGTGACGAAGTCGAGCAGTCCCCGCTCGGCCTCGGCCACAAGTGCCGCCCAGTGGCGGGCCGAGAAGACGTCCGGCGAGGACTCGCGCCAGGCGGCGGGATGCCAGCCCGCGCCGTCCAGCGCCACGGCGAGGTGCAACGTCATGCGAGCTCCAGATGTTCACGCAGGGTGGTGCCGGTGTAGTGGGTGCGGAAGGCGCCGCGCTCCCGGAGCAGCGGCACCACCCGGTCCACGAAGTCGTCCAGCCCGCCGGGCGTCAGGTGCGGCACGAGGATGAAGCCGTCGGCGGCGTCCGCCTGCACGTGCTCGTCGATCAGCCGGGCCACGCTCTCGGGGGTGCCGATGAACGTCTGCCGCCCGGTCACCTCGATGACCAGCTCGCGAATGCTCAGTCCCTTCTCCTCGGCCAGCGCCCGCCACTTGGCCGCCACGGCCGCTCGGTCCTTGATCGGCACCCGTCCCTGGGAGACGCCTTCCGACAGATCAGGCTCGACCTCTGGCAGCGGACCTTCCGGGTCGTAGGCCGACATGTCACGACCCCACACCTGCTCCAGGAACGCGATCGCGGTCTGCGGCCCGACCTGCTGGCGGCGGATGCGGGCGGCGTTCTCGGCGGCCTCCTCGTCGGTGTCGCCCAGCGCGAACGTCACGCCGGGCATGATCTTGAGCTGGTGCGGTTCGCGGCCGTACTTGGCCAGGCGGCGCTTGACGTCGGCGTAGAAGCGCTTGCCGTCCTCCAGACCGCCGTGCGGCGTGAAGATCACATCGGCGTTGGCGGCGGCGAACTCGCGCCCCTCGTCCGAGTCCCCTGCCTGGATGACCACCGGGCGGCCCTGCGGGCTGCGGGGCAGCGTGAAGCGGCCCTCGACCGAGAAGTGCCTGCCCCGATGCTCGACCGTGCCGATGCCGCCCGGCCGGACGAACGTGCCCGCCGCCGGGTCGGCGGCGACCGCGTCCGGGCTCCAGGAGTCCCACAGTTCGCGCGACAGCCGGACGAACTCGGCGGCCCGCTCGTACCGGTCGGCGCGGTCCAGGTAGCCGCCGCGGCGGAAGTTCTCGCCGGTGAAGGCGTCGGACGTGGTCACCACGTTCCACGCGGCCCGGCCCTCGCTCAGGTGGTCGAGCGTGGACAGGCGCCTGGCCAGCTCGTACGGCTCGTTGAAGGTCGCGTTGACGGTCCCTGCCAGGCCCAGCCGGTCGGTCACCGCGGCCAGCGCGCTCAGCACCGTGAGCGCCTCGGGCCGGCCCACCACGTCCAGATCGTGGATACGGCCTTTCAGCTCCCGCAGCCGCAGGCCCTCGGCCAGGAAGAAGAAGTCGAACGTGCCACGCTCGGCCGTCCTGGCGAGATGGACGAAAGAGGCGAAGTCGATCTGGCTGCCGGAGCGGGGGTCGGTCCAGACGGTGGTGTTGTTCACCCCGGGGAAGTGGGCCGCCAAGTGCACCTGCTTACGCGTCATCGGCCCCGCCCGTGCGGCGCGTCCCAGGTCGCGGGCAGGCCCTCGGTCGTCTCGCGGAAGGCGGGACGCTGGTAGAGGTCGCGGGCATACGGCCACAGGTGCTCGAAGTCGGCCAGCTCCCGCTCGCTGATGAGATGGCCGCGGTTGTACTCGGCGTCGAACCTGGCCAGCGTCACCCACAGCCGCACGTCGGCCTCGGTGATCGTGTCACCGGCCAGGAAGCGCTGCTCGGTCAGACGCTCATCCAGGCGTTCCAGTGCCGAGACGACCACGTGGCGCTCCCGCTCGCTCTCGTCCTCGGTGGCGGCGCGGGCCACGCGGGAGACGCCGGTGTTGACGTCGTAGTAGATCCACCCGTTCAGATAGTCGATCTCCGGGCGGAGCGCGTCGGGGTAGAGGTCGATCGACGTGTCCGCCCACTGCTCGAACTGGGTGGCCAGGTCCACCGTGATGTTGGGGAAGTGGTTGCTCACGATCCCGTTCGTCTGCCGGTCCCAGAGGACGGGGACGGAGATGTGGCCGCCGTACCCTCGCTCGGTCGCCTCGTAGGCCTGCTCCAGCAGGGTGAAGCCGTTGACCGGGTCGGGGCCGCGGCGTTCCCTGAACGCCCAGCCCCGGCCGTCGCGATCGTCGTCCACGTAGGACAGCGAGACCACGTCCTCCAGGCCCTTGAGCTTGCGGACGATCGCGGCCCGCTGGGCGTACGGGCAGACCCGGGCGACGTAGAGGTGGTAACGGCCGGGCTCGGCGAGAAAGCCGCTGGAGCCGTCGGCGGTGATCCGGCCCTGGAAGGGGTAGACAGGACGGTTCCAGTCCGGGGACAGGTGCAGGCGGCCTGGGCCGTAGCGGCCGTACGCGGCGTGGTCGACAGGGCTCGCGTAGACCGTCGTCTGTGTGGAGATGGACACGGGTTGTTCTCCGGGTTCAGGAGTCGGGGTGGGCCAGGAAGCGGCCGAAGCGGCCCTGGTGGTAGAGGAGGGGGCGGCCGGCGTGCCGTACGTCGGCCTCGGCGACCAGGCCGACCACCAGGAGGTGGTCGCCGACCTCGGCGCGTTCGTAGGGCAGGCAGATCAGGTGCGCCGAGACGTCCTGCAGCAGCGGCGCGCCCAACGGTCCGGACCGCCAGCGGGTGGGCGCGGCGAACCGGTCGATGCTCTTGCGGGCGAAGCGGGCCGCCAGCTCGGCCTGGTCGCTGGTCAGGATGTTGACCGCGAAGTGGTCCGCGGCGCCCAGTTGCGGCCAGGTGGTCGAGGAACGGTCAACGTAGAAGGAGACCAGGGGCGGTTCGAGGCTGACCGAGGAGAAGGAGGTGGCGGTGAGGCCCACGGGGATGCCGTCGCTCTGCGCGGTGATGACCACGACGCCGCTGGCGTGCAAGGCGAGCGCCTGCCTGAAGTGGTCGGCCGCGATGGCCCGATCGGGCAGTGTGTCGGTCATGCGGGTGCCCGTTCCGGTATGTACGGCCGGCGGGGGCCGGAAGTGGATGAGCACATGATCACGAGAGAGTTCCTCACGGGAGAAGGCATGCTCACGCGGCGCCCCGGCGGCTGCCGGGGGCGCGGAGGAAAAGAGGACTCGTCGGCGAGGGCGTGGACGGCGCCGGCCACGCCGGGAGCACGAGGGTGGGATTTCGGCGGCTACGGGTCCATGATCAACGACACTGTGCGCTGGCGACGTGGCCGAAATCCACGTGGGAGCGCCTTGTCAAGAGGAAGCCCTGGCTCATACCGACGACGCTAGGCCGCCACCCCGGATAAGTCAATATTTCCTACTGGTTTAGAGGGTAATCCTCACGCGTCGCTCACAGGAGGGCGGGGACAGGCGTACGACACGGCCCTTCACATGCGAAGTCGCAGATCCTTGACGAAGGCGAGCGGGCCCTGAGCGGGGCGGTCGGCCACGTCGAACTGCGGGTCGTACCCGCTGGCCAGGTAAAGGCGCACGGCCTCGGGCTGGCGTGGCCCCGTGGTCAGGTGGACGCGGCGGTAGCCGCGGCGCAGCGCCTCCCGCTCCAGCTCGCGTACGACGAGGCGGCCCAGCCCTTCGCCGCGGCGGCGCGGGTGCGTCCAGACCCGCTTGAGCTCGGCGGTCACCGCGTCGTAGCGGCGGAACGCGCCACCGGCCACGGTCTCGCCGCCGGACACCACGATCAGGAAGGCGCCGTGCGGCGGCGCGAACTCGGCCTCGGGATACCTGGCGAGCTCGTCGTTGCGGCCGTAGCGCGAGGTGTACTCCAGGTCCAGCCCGGCCAGCAGCGGCGCGGCGGCCGGGTCCGACATGCCGACGAGCCGCACCTCCGCGGTGAGCTCGCTCAGGACTCCTCCCGCGGCAGGCCGGGCGGGTTGATCTGCGACTCGGGGATCGCCTCGTTGGCCAGGCCCCATCGGTCGAGGACCTCCTTGTACTTGCCGTTCTTGATCACTGTGTTGAGCGCCTCGTTGAGCGGCTTGACGAGGCCGTTGTCCTTCTTGGTCATGGCCGCGATGAGGCCCTGCAGGTCCGGCCCGGCGCCGGAGAAGGTGCCGACGATCCTGGACCCGCCGCTGACGGCGATGTTGTAGGCGATGTTCGGGTTCGGGCCGAAGTAGGCCTGAACGCGGCCGGACTTGAGCCCCAGCAGCACGTCGCTGTACCTCTCGTAATAGAGGATCTCGACCGGCTTCAGCCCGGCGGCCTTGTTCTGCTTGTCCCAGTCGAGAAGGATCTTCTCCTGGTTCGTGCCCGAGCCGACCGAAACGCGCAGCCCGGCGATGTCGGCGGGCTTGGCGATGGCCTTGATGGGGCTGTTCTCGGGGACCTGCCAGCCGAGCTGGTCGACCCGGTACGTCGCGAAGTCGTAGGTGTCCTTGCGCTCCTCCGTGACCGTGACGTTGTTGAAGACGACCTCGTCCTTGCCGGACTTGGCGGCCAGGAAGAGGTTCTCCCACGAGCTGATCTCCGGGGAGATCTCCAGGCCCAGCACGTCGGCCACGAGCTGGGCGACGTCGGTCTCCACTCCGATCAGGGTGGTGTCGTCGTCGGCGCGGAACACCAGCGGCGCCGCGCCCTGGCCGCTGAAGCCGACGGTGAGCTTGCCGTCGGCGGCGATGTCCTTCGGCACCTGGGCCGCGATGGAGTCCACCTTGTCGGCTCGCACCCGGTTCTGGTCCGGGCCAGTATTGATCTTCTTGCCCGCCACCACGGGGGCGGTCGTCGCAGACGGGGCGGTAACGGTGGGCTCGGCGCCACAGGCGGCGGTCAGCAGGAGGAGCGCGGGCACGCCGAAGGCCCGCGCGAGCGAAGCGCGCATGTCCATGTGTCCTTAGGAGTCAGAGAACTTTGCTGAGGAAAGTGCGGGTACGGTCCTGTGCGGGGGCGTCCAGGATCTGGGCGGGCGGTCCGAGCTCGACGATCCGGCCGGCGTCCATGAAGGCCACGGTGTCGGCCACCTCTCGGGCGAACCCGATCTCGTGGGTGACCACGATCATCGTCGTGCCGCCGCGGGCGAGGTCTTTGATGACGTCCAGCACCTCGCCCACCAGCTCGGGGTCCAGCGCGGAGGTCGGCTCGTCGAACAGCAGCAGCTTGGGCTCCAGCGCCAGCGCCCTGGCGATGACGACACGCTGCTGCTGACCGCCGGAGAGCGTGCGGGGATAGGCGCCGGCCTTGTCCGCCAGGCCCACCCGGGCCAGCAGGCGTTCGGCCAGCGGCTCGACCTCGCCGCGTGGCCGGCGCTGGGCCGACAGCGGCGCCTCCATGACGTTCTGCTGGACGGTGAGGTGCGGGAACAGGTTGAACGCCTGGAAGACGAACCCGATCTGGGTGCGCTGCCGCAGCACCTCGCGTTCGGGCAGCTCGAGCAGGCGGTCGCCGACCTGGCGGTAGCCGAGCAAGTGCCCGTCCACCCGGACCGAGCCGCGGTCCACCTTCTCCAGGTGGTTGATCGTACGCAGCAGCGTGGACTTCCCCGACCCCGACGGGCCCACGATCACCAGGACCTGCCCCTGGCCGACCTCCAGGTCCACACCGCGCAGCACGTGCAGGGAACCGAAGCTCTTGTGCACCCCACGCAGCTCCACCATGGGGGTCATGCCCGCCCCCTGCCGTAGTACCGCTCCACGTAGTGCTGCACGATCGACAGAACGGTGGTCAGGATCAGGTACCAGATGGCCGCGACCAGCAGCAGCGCCATGACCCTGCCGTTGCGGTTGTAGATCACCTGCACCTGATAGAACAGCTCGGGCAGCGCCATGATGTACACCACCGACGTCCCCTTGACCAGGCCGATGATCTCGTTGCCGGCGTTGGGCACGATGGTCCGCATGGCCTGCGGCAGGATGATCCGGAACAGCCGCCGCGCCGGCGGCAGTCCCAGAGCGGCCGCCGCCTCCCGCTGGCCGTGGTCCACCGACAGCAGACCACCGCGGACGATCTCGGCGGCGTACGCGGCCTGGTGCAGCGCCAGCCCGAGCACCGCCGCGGTCAGCGGCCCGATCAGATCCATGGTGCCGAAGTCGAAGAACCCGGGCCCGAACGGCACGCCCACCGACAGCCGGGGGTAGAGCAGCGCGAGGTTGTACCAGAACAGCAGTTGCAGGATGAGCGGCACGGACCGGAACAACCACACGTATCCCCAGGCCACCGACGACAGCAGCCGGTTGGGCGAGATCCGCATCAGGGCCAGCACCGTGCCGAGCGCGAACCCGAGCCCGATGCCCAGCGCGGTCAGCTCCAGCGTGAGCAGCACCGAGCGCACCACCGACGGGGCGAACAGGTACTGCCCGACGATGTCCCACTCCCAGGCGGGGTTGGTCACCAGGGCGCTGGCGGCCATGGCCAGCAAGACGAGCACGACGACCGCGGCCAGCCACCGCAGCGGACGGCGGGCCGTCACCACCTCCAGCGGCCGCCCCGCGTCCTGATGGGGCGGCGCCTGCAGGTCGGGCAGCATCATGAGCCGCCTCCAATTTTGATCACGGAATCACTCCTGGACAGGAGGAAGGGACGTTGATGACGAGATTTCGTGATCAATGACACTGCGCGCTGGCGACGTGGCCATGGTCCACGTGCGGACGTCGGGTCAGGTTCGCGGCCTGGCTCATGACCATGAAGCTACGAGCACATCAGCATAAAGTCAACTTTTCCTACTTGATATACATGTATTTGGCCGACGGCCGCGGCGATCCGCTGGGGAAGCGACCCGGACAGGGCGGCGGGCTTCGGCGTCGAGCACGGAGCCCCGGCCGCCCGTACTCCCGCCGAAGCCGCGTCGCAGGCCGCCGTCGTCACGCTAACCCCGTCCACCGGCCTCTACCTGGGCCTTCGCGACGTACGGCCGGGCACGCCGGTGGCGGCCGCGGGCTCGGACGCAGTCTCACGCCGGGGGCCCAGGGGCCGGGAGGCCACCGGCAAGGGGGCAGCCGGGGGAGCTCCGCCCCCCGTCGGAGCGCCCGGAGCACGCGCGCGGAGCGCGCCCCGGCGCGGAGGCCCTTGCCTTTGGGGCCCTGGGTTTCTACCGGCTCTGGGTCTCTAGAGGGTCAGGCTGGGCTTGAGCTGCTTGAAGCGGGCCAGGAGCCCGTTGATGAACTGCGGCGACTCGTCGGTCGACAGCTCGCCCGCGAGGTGCACCCACTCGCTGATGACCACGCCCTCCGGCACGTCGGGCATCCACAGGAGCTCGTACGTGCCGCCGCGCAGCAGGTTGCGGTCCACGGCGGGCATGCGGTCGAGGGTCCAGCCCTCGGAGTAGGTGGTGATCAGCTCGTCGATGCGCGGCCGGTGCCGGGCGACGCCCTCGACGATGGCCGAGGTGTATTCGTTGACCGGCGGCTCCTTGCGCTCCACGCGCTCGGCGAGGATCTTCAGGGGATCCTCGCCGCGGAGTTCGGACTCGAAGAGGATGTCGAGCGCGCGCCTGCGTGCCTTGCCTCGGGCCGACACCTCAGGCCCGGCCGAGGTATTCGCCGCTGCGCGTGTCGACCTTGACCCGCTCGCCGGTGGTGATGAAGAGCGGGACCTTGATCTCGGCGCCGGTCTCCAGGGTCGCGGGCTTGGTGCCGCCGGTGGAGCGGTCGCCCTGCAGGCCGGGCTCGGTGCTGGCGATGGTCAGCTCGGCCGCGGCGGGCAGGTCGACGTAGAGCGCGGAGCCCTCGTTGAAGGCGACCGTGGCCAGGGTGTTCTCCAGCATGTAGTTGGCGGCCTGGCCGACGGTGCCGGCGGGCACGTTGACCATGTCGTAGGTCTCGGTGTCCATGAAGACGAAGTCGTCGCCGTCGCGGTAGGAATACTGCATCTCGCGCTTGTCGACGTTGGCCACGTCGACCTTCACGCCGGCGTTGAAGGTCTTGTCGACGACCTTGCCGGACAGCACGTTCTTGAGCTTGGTGCGCACGAACGCGCCGCCCTTGCCCGGCTTGACGTGCTGGAACTCCACAACGGCCCACAGCTCACCGCCGTCGAGCCTCAGCACCATGCCGTTCTTGAGGTCGTTGGTCGTCGCCACTCGTTCTCTCCCGCGTGCGGCCGCTCTAAAGGACGAGCAGCTCCTTGGTCGTCTTCGTGAGGAGTTCCGGCTCGCCCTCACGTGTCACGAGGGTGTCCTCGATGCGAACGCCGCCCTGGCCGGGAAGGTAGATCCCCGGCTCGACTGTGATCGGAACTCGATCCTCTAGTTTACCGGTCCGCGAGGGGCCGAGGAACGGATCCTCGTGGATCTCCAGGCCGACGCCGTGGCCGAGGCCGTGCCGGAAGTGGCCGCCGTGCCCCGCGGCCTCGATGACGGAGCGGGCCGCCGCGTCCACCTCCTTGGCGCCGGCGCCGGGGGCGAGCGCCTGGCGTCCCGCGCGCTGGGCCGCTGCCACCAGGTCGTAGATCTCGCGCTGCCAGGCGGCGGGCTCGCCGAGGCACACGGTGCGGGTCATGTCCGAGTGATAGCCCTGGTAGAGGGCGCCGAAGTCGAGGGTGACCAGGTCGCCGGCGCGCAGCGGCCTCTCATCGGGGGTGTGGTGCGGGATCGCGCCGTTCTCGCCCGCGGCGACGATGCTCTCGAAGGCGGGCCCGTCGGCGCCGAGATCGATCATGCGCGCCTCGACGAGGCGGGCGATCCGCCGCTCGGTCGTGCCCGGCCTGATGCCGCCCTCCCGGCACACGGCGGCGAAGGCCTCGTCGCCGATGGCGCAGGCCGTGCGGAGCAGGTCCAGCTCCTCCGGGTCCTTGACCGTGCGCAGCCGCTCGACGAGCGGCGGCAGCGGAACGAGGTCCGCCCCGAGCCGGTTGAACGTCGCCACGCTCATATGCGTGGCCTCGATGCCCATGCCCGGCGCGGCGAGGGCGGCCGCCACGTCGGACGCCTCGACGGCCGCGACGTCCAGCCCGCGCGTCTTGTCGATGTAGCGGTTGTCGGTGGCCAGCAGCGCCGAGCCGTCGGCCCTGACCAGGACGGCCGCGTTGGAGCTCTCCAGGCCCGTGAGGTAGCGCACGTTGACGGCCGAGGTGACGAGGACGGCCTCGACCTCGTGGGCGGGCAGTGCCTGGGCGAGCCTGGCCCGCCGCTCGGCGTGGCGCTGGGGGTCGATGCTCATGGCGTCAATGTACGTCGCACGCGGCTCTTGACCGTCCCGGTGGCCACCGTTACCGTCGCCCTACCACGTTAGGAAGGTTTCCTAACTTTCAAGGGAGGCGCTGCGATGAGGTCGGCCTTGGCGATCGCGTTGACCGTATTGACCTTAGGAAGCACTCTGGGCGGCGGCCCCGCGTCGGCGGCGGCGCCGGAGCCGGGACACATCCGCGTCGACCAGGTGGGGTTCGCGCCCGGGGAGGCCAAGCACGCCTACCTGATGACGCGCGACCGCTCGCCGGGCGCGCGCTTCAGCGTCGTCGACCGTGACGGCCGGGTGGTGCTCAGGGGCACGGCGGGCCGTGACCTGGGCTCCTGGAACGCCGCCTACGGGCACGTCTACGACCTCGACCTGTCGCGGCTGCGCAGGCCGGGCACGTACCGGATCACCTCGGGCGCGATGACGTCGCCCACGTTCCAGATCGCCCCGGCCTCACCCGCCGGGAAGATCGTCGGCTTCTTCCACGGGCAGCGGGACGGCGGAGGTCGCCATCGCAACGACCGCGCGGCGTCGGTGTACGAGTGGCCGGTGTTCACCGGGCCGGACACCGACCAGATCTCCGGCGAGCTGAAGCGGATCGGCGGGCCGGTGGACGTGGAGGGCGGCTGGTTCGACGCGGGCGACTACCTGAAGTTCACGCACATCCTGTCGTACGTCGACGCGCTGCTCTGGGCGTCGAGGCGGGACGGCGGCCCGGACGCCCGCTTGCACCGCGAAGCCACCCATGGCCTGAAATATCTGGACAAGATGTGGGACGAGGGCACCAAGACCCTCTACATCCAGGTGGGCATCGGCGCGGGCGACAAGGAGGGCACGTTCGTCGGCGACCACGACGTCTGGCGCATGCCGGAGGCCGACGACACCTCCGAGCACCCGTTCCTGCGCGACCGGCCGGTGTTCCGCGCGGCCGACCCGGGCCAGCCGATCAGCCCGAACCTCGCCGGCCGCACCGCCGCCGCGTTCGCGCTGGCCGCGCAGGTGGAGCCGTCCC
>NZ_QNFZ01000290.1 GCF_003313395.1 Nonomuraea lactucae
GGTCTCCTGGTCACCGCGGCCGCGCGTCTCCACCTCGCCGCGGCGCCGCTGCCCGCGCGAGCCCGGCTCCCGCTGCCCCGGACCCGGCTGCCCCTGGCCGGGGTGCCCCTGGCCGGGGTGCCCCTGACCAGGGTGTACCTGACCGGGGGGTCCCTGACCGGGCAGCCCATGGCCGGGCGCTCCTTGGCCGGGCCGACCCGGGTAGGGCTGTCCCTGGTCGCGCGACCCCGGGGCGGCGGCTCTGGGCGGTGTGGCAGGCCCTGGCTCGTACGACTGCGCGGCCATCGCGCCCGTCTGCTCGTAGGCGGCTTCCGGACGACGTGGAGGCTCCGCCGTGCTCCAGCCGGACTCGGCGGTTTGCGGCGCGGACCCGTGGGGAACGGAACGAGACGAGCTGGAGCGACGGCGCCTCCCCGGGCGGGCCGTCCCCTCGTTGCTGCTGTAACTCACACGTCCTCGCATCGTCGTCGGATAGAACGGCGGTTGGGCGTGAGACACCCCGCCGCCTTCGGTCGTGACGGTCGGCCGGCGAGGTCCGGCGGTCCGTTGCCGAGGACGAACGAGACCGTCAGATGGTGCCAAGGAGAACCTTGGCAGACCCCGACGAGGCTCACACGGAACTCGTCGTAATCATGAGCCATCCTGACCAGATCTGACGCGACCTTTGCACGACCGGCATGGCGTGCCCGGAGATCCCCGTGAACATAGGTCGCGCCGGTGAAGTTCTCACGTCCGTACACCGGGCAGAGGCGTCCGGATGGCGCGCCGGAACGGCGGGCCACCCGGAGGAGGCAGGGCTGTGCGGCACAGATGTTCAGGTGCGGGGCGCGCCGGGCACGCGAGGAGCGGACCACCGCTCTTGTCGCGAGGGCGTCATCCACCACCTTTCTCTGTGAACACATGAGCGCCAGACTACGGCTTTTTGCCCACTCCTCCCAACGCCTTGGTGAAGTCGCTGATTGCCGCGATATAGCGAGCCGACGTATCCTCAAGATGTATCGGCTCGATACATCAACGCGAGAGGGGGCGGTTCCTGTGGGCGGCGGGCAGGGCAGAGTCCTGGAACTGGCCGTGCTCGGGTCACTCCACGAAACGCCGCTTCACGGCTACGAGCTGCGCAAACGGCTCAACGCTCTGCTGGGGATGTTCCGTGCGTTCTCGTACGGGTCGCTCTATCCCTGCCTGCGATCACTGCTGCGGCAGGGCCTCATCGCGGAGGAGCAGCCGGCGGCCACCACCATCGTGGGCGGCCGGTCGAAGATCGTCTACAAGCTGACCGCCGAGGGCAAGGAGCGGCTCCAGGAGCTGCTCACCCAGGCGGGCCCGTCCGCGTGGGAGGACGAGAGCTTCGGCGTCCACTTCGCCTTCTTCAGGCACACGGAGGCCGAGGTGCGCCTGCGCATCCTCGAAGGCCGCCGCAGCCGGCTGGAGGAGCGGCTCGACAGTGTGCGCACCGCCCTGGCCCGCACCAGGGAGCGCCTCGACAGCTACACGCTGGAGCTGCAGCGTCACGGTCTCGAATCGGTCGAACGCGAGGTGCGTTGGCTGAACGAGCTGATCGCGACGGAGAGACGGGCCTCGCAAGAGCCCGACAGAGATATCACCTCAACTGATGAGTAAGGGAGCGAGTGCGATGGGTTCGGTTCGCGTGGCCATTGTCGGTGTCGGCAACTGCGCGGCGTCGCTGGTCCAGGGCGTGCACTACTACAGGGACGCCGACCCGGCCGCACGGGTGCCCGGCCTGATGCACGTGAGGTTCGGCGACTACCACGTCGGCGACGTCGAGTTCGTCGCCGCGTTCGACGTGGACGCCAAGAAGGTCGGCCGCGACCTGTCCGAGGCGATCGTCGCCAGCGAGAACAACACCATCAAGATCGCGGACGTGCCGCCGACGGGGGTGACCGTGCAGCGCGGCCACACCTTCGACGGATTGGGCGAGTACTACCGCGAGATCATCGAGGAGTCCGACGAGGCGCCCGTCGACGTGGTCAAGGTGCTGCGCGACAACCGGGTGGACGTCCTGGTCTCCTACCTGCCCGTGGGCTCGGAGGAGGCCGACAGGTTCTACGCGCAGTGCGCCCTCGACGCGAAGGTGGCGTTCGTCAACGCGCTTCCGGTGTTCATCGCCTCGGACCCCGAGTGGGCCGAGAAGTTCACCCAGGCGGGCGTGCCGATCGTCGGCGACGACATCAAGTCGCAGGTCGGCGCCACGATCACGCACCGCGTCATGGCCAAGCTGTTCGAGGACCGCGGGGTCGAGCTGCTGCGCACCTACCAGCTCAACTTCGGCGGCAACATGGACTTCATGAACATGCTGGAGCGCACGCGCCTCCAGTCGAAGAAGATCTCCAAGACCCAGTCGGTCACCTCGCAGATCCCGCACGAGATGCGCAAGGCCGACGTGCACATCGGCCCGTCGGACCACGTGCCGTGGCTCGACGACCGCAAGTGGGCCTACGTCCGCCTGGAGGGCCGCTCGTTCGGCGACACCCCGCTCAACCTCGAGTACAAGCTAGAGGTCTGGGACTCGCCCAATTCGGCGGGCATCATCATCGACGCGGTCCGCGCCGCCAAGATCGCCCTCGACAGGGGCATCGGCGGCCCCATCCTGAGCGCGTCGTCGTACTTCATGAAGTCGCCGCCGGTCCAGCACTCGGACGACGACGCCCGCGACTACGTGGAGAAGTTCATCCGCGGCGAGGTGGAGCGGTAACCCCATCCGGGGAGACGGCGGCTGACCCCGTGGGGGGTCAGCCCGCGCCGTGGCTCACGCGGGCGGCCGGAGGAAGGCCGCTCTCGTCGGCCGGGGTCCAGGCCAGCGGGTCGGGGCCCAGCTCCATGAGGAGCGGCACCTGCTCCGCGCACCAGGGCGAGACGGCGAGGGCGTGGCTGAGCACCCCGTCGACGAACTCCTTCCACGGCAGCCACAGGGCCTCGCCGACCTCGTCGGGATTGGGCACGGCCAGGGCGTCGACCGTGACGCGATAGACCGGGCACAGCTCGTGCTCGACGACGCCGTTGCCCATGACCGCGCGGTAGGCGAAAGCCGGGAGCATGAGGTCGGCGGGCGCGGCCGGCAGGCCGAGCTCGTAGGAGAGCCGGCGCGTGACCGCGCGGTCGAGCGGCTCGCCGGGCAGCGGGTGGCCGCAGCAGCTGTTGGTGAGCACTCCGGGCCAGGTGACCTTGTGCGCGGCCCGCCTCGTGAGCAGCACGCGCCCGTCGTGGTCGAAGACATAGCTGGAGAACGCCAGGTGAAGCGGGGTCTCCTGACCGTGCACCGACGACTTGCGCGCGGTGCCGATCGCGTGGCCCTCTTCGTCTACGAGCACCACGAGTTCATCAGACGTCACGCTATGAAGCGTACGTGATCATGAGAGTGGTTCGGACCACGATCGCGACCTGCGGCGCCAACCTTTGGCGGGCGCCTCCGGCAAGCGGCCGCACCCCTCCCCGCCGGTGCCCCGGCCTCTCGCGCGCCGGCGGCCGGATGCCCGGCTAGGCTGGCTGCGTGTCGTTCGTCGCCGATCTCCGCGTGGTCCTGGAAGGCCGGGATTTCCGCCGGCTGTTCAGCACGCGACTGGTCTCGCAGTTCTCCGACGGGATCTTCCAGTTCGGCGTGACGAGCTTCGCGTTCTTCAGCCCCGAGCGGCAGACCACCGCCCTGGCCGTTGCCACGGGGCTGGCCGTGCTGCTGCTGCCGTACAGCGTGCTGGGGCCGTTCGTCGGGGTGTTCATCGACCGCTGGTCGCGGCGGCAGATCCTGGTGATCGCGCCGATCGTGCGCGGCGCGCTGCTGCTGGCGGCTGCCGCGCTGGTCGCGGCAGACATGCCTGATCAGGTGTTCTACGGGGCCGCGCTCGGCGTGCTGGGGGTCAACCGGTTCTTCCTGGCCGCGCTCGGCGCCTCGCTCCCGCACGTGGTGCCGGCCGACCGCCTGATGGCGGCCAACGCTGTCACGCCGACCTCGGGCACGGTGCTGACGTTCGTCGGCGCGGGGGTGGGGTTCCTGCTGCGCGAGGTGTTCGGCGGCGGTGACTCGGGCACGGCGCTGTTGCTCGTCATCTCCGGCGTGGTGTTCGGCCTCAGCGCGCTGATCGCCCGCACGATGGAGCGCTCGCTGCTCGGCCCCTCCTACGACCCCGACCGGCCGCAGGCCCGCGAGGCCGTGCGCAACGTGCTGGTCGGCCTGGTCGACGGGGCGAGGCACCTGGTCCACCACCGCATCGCCGCCGCCACGATGGGCGCGATGGCCACCCACCGGTTCCTGTACGGCATGGCGACCGCCCTGGGCATCATCCTCTACCGCTACTACTTCACCGGCGGCGATCCCGACGCGGCGCTGCGCGGGAGCAGCCTGGTGCTCGCCACCTCCGGCGTCGGCTACTTCCTCGCCGTGATCGTCACGCCGTGGGCGACGGAGCGGTTCACGATCGAGAGGTGGGTGACCATCGCGCTGGCGTCGGCGGGTGTGCTCGCCGGGGTGGTGGTGATGCCGTTCCAGGAGTGGGGGCTGCCGGTGGCCGGGTTCGTGCTGGGCCTCGCCGGGCAGAGCGTCAAGATCTGCGCTGACACGACCGTGCAGCGCGACGTGGAGGACGCCTACCTGGGCCGGGCGTTCTCGATCTACGACATGCTGTTCAACGGCATGTACGTGCTGGCCGCCGCGCTCTCGGCGATGATCCTGCCGCCTGACGGCAAGTCCTACCTGGCCGTGGCGATCATCACGGTGGGCTATCCGGTGGGCGCCCTGGCCTACCGGATGATCACCACGCAGCGGGTGAAAGCGTAAGGCGCGGGCCGTCAGGGGGCCGGGACGCCGTTGTCGCGCGCCCAGCCGAGGAGCGCCTCCGTGGCTGCGTCCTTGCCGATGAGGCCCTTGTCCAGGCGCAAGTCCAGCAGGAACTTGTACGCCTTGCCCACGACCGGACCCGGCCCGACGGCCAGAACGCGCTGGATCTCGTTGCCGTCGAGCTCCGGGCGGATCTTGGCCAGCTCCTCCTCCTCGGCCAGCCGGGCGATGCGCTGCTCCAACTGGTCATAGGTGCGCGACAGGGCCGTGGCCTTGCGCTTGTTGCGCGTCGTGCAGTCGGCCCTGGTCAGCTTGTGGAGGCGGGCCAGCAGGTGCCCGGCGTCGCGGACGTAGCGGCGCACGGCGCTGTCGGTCCACTCCCCCGTGCCGTAGCCGTGGAAGCGCAGGTGGAGCTCCACCAGCCGCGACACGTCGGCCACGACGTCCTTGGGGAACCTGAGCTCCGTCATGCGCTTCTTGGTCAGCTGCGCGCCCACCACCTCGTGGTGGTGGAAGGAGACGCGCCCGCCCGGCTCGTGGCGCCGCGTCTTGGGCTTGCCGATGTCGTGCATGAGCGCCGCCCAGCGCAGGACGCGGTCGGGCTTGCCGTCCTCCTCCTGCGCGATGGCCTGGTCGAGCACGGTCAGCGTGTGCTCGTAGACGTCCTTGTGGCGGTGGTGCTCATCGATCTCCAGGCGGAGCCTGGGCAGCTCGGGGAGCACGTGGGCGGCGAGCCCGGTCTCGACCAGCAGGCCGAGGCCCTCTCGGGGGTGGACCGCGCAGACCAGCTTGTCGAGCTCGTCGCGGATGCGCTCGGCGGAGACGATCTCGATGCGCCCGGCCATCGCGGTCATCGCCTCGATCACGGCTCCGTCGACCGTGAAGCCGAGCTGGGCGGCGAACCTGGCCGCGCGCAGCATGCGCAGGGGGTCGTCGTCGAAGGACCGCTCGGGCGTGCCGGGGGTCCGCAGCCGCCTGGCGGCCAGATCGGTCAGGCCGCCGTAGGGGTCGACGAACTCGTGGCCGGGCAGCCGCACGGCCATCGCGTTGACGGCGAAGTCGCGCCGCTCCAGGTCGGCCTCGAGGGTCTCGCCGTACATCACCTCGGGCTTGCGCGACTTGGGGTCGTAGGACTCGCTCCGGTAGGTGGTGATCTCGATCTGCCAGCCGCCCTTGCGGACTCCCACCGTGCCGAAGTCGATGCCTATCGTCCACACCGAGTCGGCCCAGTCGCGCACCATTTCGAGCACGCGCTCGGGGTGTGCGTCGGTCGTCAGGTCGAGATCGTTGCCCGCGCGGCCGAGGAGGATGTCGCGCACGGGACCGCCGACGAGGGCGAGCTCGTGGCCCTGGGCGGCGAACAGGCGGCCGAGCTCGTCGGCCACGGGGGCGATCTTTCGAAACAGGTCTCTCATGGCCCGTTGCTGGTTGTCGGTCAGATTTGAATCGGACAAGCTGGGTAGGTCCTTCGATTCCGGAACATATCCCCCGGGCCATATGAGGTCCGGGTTACCGTCGGTCAAACAGGACCGTCGGGGGCCAAGGAACGAAGGAGCGTGTTATGAAGGACGCCCTCGCGATCCACCGCTGGCTCCTCGCACACCAGGTCCACCATGAGATCGTACGCCTTCCGCGTCCCATCACCGGCGCGGACGAACTGCCCGAGACGATCTCCGCGCCGCCCGAGAGGTGCGTGGCGGTCACGGTTCTCGAGGCCACCACCAGGATAGGCGACGCGGTCATCGCCGTCGTCTCCACGGTAGCGGCCCAGCCCCGGCCCGGGGCCGTGGGCGGCCTGCTGGGCGTGCGGAAGGTCCGCCCCGCCACCGCCTTCGCGGTCAACTCCGCCACCGACTACGCCGACGGGCTGGTGTGCCCGCTCCTGCTGCCCGTCCAGCTCCAGGTTCTGATCGACGACAGGCTCCAGCCCGACACTGAGCCGATCTTCACGGCCACCGGAGAACGACACACGGCACTCAGCCTCCGTGCCCTTGACCTGCTGTCTCTCCTCTCAGGCAAGACCGTGGACCTGAGGATTCCCCGGCCAAGAGGATCTCGTGAGGCGGTCGCGTTGCGGCACTGAGCCCGTACCATTGCGGGCGTGCGCCGTACTCCAGACCGGGCGGACACGTGATCCGTAAGGCCACGCTGTTCGCCGCTCTCTCCGCCGCGTTCCTCACGCCCATGGCCGTGACGACGCCCGGCACGGCTGCCACCACTGACACCCGCGCCACCACGGCCACCACGGCCACCACCGCCACTCCCGCGGGGACCGAGGCCGCCAGGCAGGGGCTCAGCCTCACGGTGTCGCAGATCACGCCCGAGTGGGCCAAGGGGCAGGCGGACGAGATCAAGATCTCGGGCACGATCCGCAACGACACCGGCGCGGCCCTGGCCAACCTGCGCGTCCGGCTGCGCTACTCAGCGCAGCGGTTCACCGGCCGCGCCGCCATGGAGGCCTACCAGGCCGACCCGAACGTCGGGACGCTCCCGCCCAGTGTGTCCAGCCAGTCGAGCGCCTACATCCCCTCCCTGGCGGCGGGCGCGTCGGCGCCGTGGGAGTTCACGCTGACGGCCGCCCAGCTCACCCATCCGGCCGTGCCGTCCTTCGGCGTCTACCCGATCGCGGTCGAGGTGCAGCAGGACTGGCGTTCGCTGGCCGCGGAGCGCACGTTCCTCACCTACGTGCCCCCGGCCCAGCCCAAGCTCCCACGCAACCGCATCGCCGTGGCCCTGCCGGTCATCGACCAGCCGCACCGCGCCGACGACACCAAGTTCGCCGACGACGAGCTGAGCGCCGCGCTGACCGGCAAGGGCAGGCTCGCCGACCTGGCCCGCATCGCCAAGACGGCGCCCAAGAGCGTCACCTGGTTCGTCGATCCCGCGCTCCTCGACGACGTGAACGCGATGGTGAAGGGCTACACGGTCGCCACCAAGGACGGCCCGGAGAAGAAGCCCGCCGACAGCGGCGCGGCGCGGTGGCTGGCCGAGATGCGCTCGGCCCTGGCCGCCTCCCCCGTCGTGGCCACACCGTACGCGGACCCCGACGTGGCCGCCCTCGCCCACCAGGGCCTCGACCCCCAGACCGGCAGGGCGCTCGAGCTGGGCGCCCAGAAGGCCCGGCTGCTGCTCAAGCCCGACGTCCAGACGGACGTCAACTGGCCCGCCGCGGGCCTGATCGACGCCGACGCGCTGGACCTGCTCTCCGTCGGCAAGGGTGACATCAAGGTCCGCAAGGTCCTGCTCAACTCCACCAACCTGCCGCCCCAGCCGCCCGTCGCGGTCACCCCCGACGCCGCCGCCACGCTCGACAGCGTCAACGGCCCGGTCACCGCGCTGGTCGCCGACGCCGGGCTGAGCCGGATGTTCGAGCCCGACGCCTCGCGATCGGTCCTGCTGAGCAGGCAGCGCTTCGTCGCCGAGACCGCGATGATCGCCGCCGAGCCGGGCCAGACGGCGCCGCGGTCGCTGGTCGTCGCCCCGTCACGACGCTGGGACCCCAGCCCCACCCTCGTCTCCACCCTCCTGAAGACCGCGGACCGCCTGCCCTGGCTCACCCTCACCCCGCTCGGCTCGATCAAGCCCGCCAAGGTCCAGGTGCCGCGGGCCGGCCTGACCTACACCGAGCAGGACCTCAAGGAGGAGCTCAGCGCCAAGTACCTCGGCCCGGTCGAGAACGTCTGGGAGAAGGCGCAGCTCACCAGCCTCATCACCAGCGACAGGCCGCCGTCCGCGTTCGACTCCGCCGTGCTCAGGCTGGCCTCGTCCGCCTGGCGCAACCAGACGCGGGCCGGGCGCGCGGTCACCAAGCTGGTGGACGCCGAGGTCCAGGGCACCATGAACCAGATCTCGATCACGGGGGCCGACCCCGACCGGCCGCGCACCCTGGCGGGGTCCAACGGCGTGGTGCCCATCAGCGTCAAGAACACCATGGACGCCGAGGTCACGGTCGACGTCGAGGTGACCTCCAACAACCCCCGGCTGCTGCGGGTCGAGCCCCAGCCGTCCACCCGGTTGGTGATCGGCGGCAACGGGCAGAGCGGTACGCTTCAGGTCCCGCTGACGGCGACGACGAGCGGCAGCGGCGACTCCACGGTGACCGTCCAGCTCAAGACGTCCGACGGCCGGCCGTACGGCAAGCCCGTCGAGCTGACCATCCGGACCACGGGCTACACCGGGATCGCCCTGGTGATCGTCGGAGCGGCGCTGACGGTCATGCTCGCCGCGGTCGTGACGCGGGTGCTGAGGCGCAGATCGCAGCGACGGCTCGCGCGGGCTGCCAGGACACGGGAAAGTGAGACCGTATGAGCCGCTTGCTCCGGGCCAGCGCAGTGATGGCCGCGGGCACCATGGTGTCGAGGGTCACGGGCTTCGTACGGACCATGGTCCTGGCGTACGCGGTCGGCACCGCGGCCCTGGGCGACGCCTACAACGCGGCCTACGCCATCCCCTACAGCATCCTCGACCTGCTGCTGCTCGGCGTGCTGAGCAGCGTCGTGGTGCCGATGATCGTCAGGGCGCAGAAGGAGGACCCCGACGGCGGCCGGGCCTACGAGCAGCGCCTGCTGACGATCGCCGCGGTCGCGCTGGTCGTCGTCGCCGTGCTGGCCGTGCTCGCCGCGCCGTTCCTCATCGACCTCTACACCACCGGATGGGCCCCGGGCAGCCGCAAGTTCGAGGTGGCGGTGATGCTGGCCAGGCTCATCCTGCCGCAGCTCGCCTTCTTCGGCGTCGGCGCGGTCGCCGGCGCCATACTCAACACCCGCGACCGCTTCGCCGCGCCCATGTGGGCGCCGGTGGTCAACAACCTGGTGGTCATCTGCGTGCTGCTGGGGTACGCGGTGGTGACCGGCGGGACCCAGGGCGACCTGGCGCGCGTCACCGACTCCCAGCTCGTCCTGCTGGGCCTCGGCACCACGGCGGGCATCGTGGCGCAGGCGGCCGTCCTGATGCTCGCGCTGAAGCGGGCCGGGTTCGACTTCACGCCCCGCTTCGACGTGCGCAACGCCCGGCTCGGCGAGATGGGCAGGGCGGGCGTCTGGACGATCGGCTACGTGGTGGTCGGCCAGCTCGGCTTCATGCTGACCACCAACCTCGCCAGCGCGGCGGGCGACGCGGTGCCCGGCCACGGCATCACGCCCTACACCTTCGCCTTCCAGCTGTTCCAGCTGCCGTACGGGGTCATCGGGGTCTCGGTGATCACGGCCATGCTGCCGCGGATGAGCCGCGCGGTGAGCGAGAACCGGCTCGGCGACGTGCGCGGGGAGTTCGGGTCGAGCGTGCGCCTCATCGGCTCGGTGATGGTGCCGGTGTCGCTGCTGCTGATGGTCCTCGGCCCGGCGATCACCGTGCCGATCTACGCGCACGGCGCCACCTCCGTGGCGGACGCCGTCTACATCGGCAACGTGCTGCAGGTCTACGGACTGGCGCTGGTGCCGTTCGCGATCTTCCAGCTCCTGCTGCGCGTCTTCTACAGCTTCGGCGACACCCGCACGCCGGTTTACGTCGGCGCGACCACGACCGCGGTGAACGCGCTACTCATGTGGATCTTCTACCAGGCGCTGCCACCGGCCTACACCGTGATGGGGCTGGCCTTCGCCTACGCGGTCACCTATGCTCTCGGCGCGGTGGCGGCCTGGTGGCTGGCGAGCCGCCGGGCCGGCGGGCTGGGCGGCTGGCAGATCGGCATGGCGCTGACCAGGATGTACCTCGCCGCGCTGCCCACGGCGGGGCTGGCGCTGGCCGTGGTCTGGGTCGTCCAGAGCGCCTTCGGCGGGCTCGACTTCGTCAACTCGTTGATCATTCTGGCCATCGGCGGAGGGCTGGGCATGGTGCTGTACCTGGGTGTCGCCCACCGGATGCGCATCCCGGAGGTCAACTCGATCGTTGGGATGGTTGCCGGGCGGGTAGGCCGGTAACGAGCACTGGCCTACCCGGCGCGGCACTAGCATGGTGCCCACACGCGAATGGAAGCAGGAGGGGCGTGGGCGGATCCACCCGGCATAGCGTGCCTACGTGGGACATGACCACGCAGGTGAGTCGAGTCATGAGCACGCCCACGAGCGGAGTGAGTCAGTGAGCACGTCGGCGGTCGAACCCGGCACCCGCCTCGCCGAGCGCTTCCGTCTCGAGGATCGTGTCACCGAGTCCGACGGCGCCACCCTGTGGAAGGCGATCGACGAGATCCTCGCCCGCCCCGTCGCCGTCCTCACCTTCGCCCCCGACTTCCCCCGCGTCCACGAGGTCGTCACCGCGGCCAGGGCCGCGAGCCGGCTCACCGATCCGCGGCTGACCCAGGTGTTCGACGCGGCCGAGGACGACGACCACTCCTACGTGGTCAGCGAGTGGGTCACCGGTGACTCGCTGTCCGACCTGGTCGCGGCCGGCCCGATGGAGCCTGAGCGGGCGGCCGGGCTGGTCGCCGAGGCGGCCGAGGCCATCGCGCACGCCCACGAGGCCGGCCTCCACCACCTGTGCCTGCGCCCCTCCCACCTGATGTGGACGACCGGCAACACGGTCAAGGTGCTCGGCGTCGCGGTCGACGCCGCCCTGTCCGGGCTCACCACCGACCAGCCCGCGCTCGACGACGCCGAAGGGCTCGGCAGACTCCTCTACGCGGGGCTGACCGGCCACTGGCCGGGCGACGAGGAAGACGACGGCCTGCCCGCCGCGCCCATGGACGACGGGCACTTCTGCACGCCCCGCCAGGTCACCGCCGGCGTGCCCGGCTATCTCGAGTCGGTCACGGTGCGGGCGTGCCTGCCCGAGTCGCGCAGGGGGCAGAGCGCGCTGGCCAGCCCCGCCGAGGTCGCCGAGTCGCTGGCCGACGTGGCCAGGCCCATGCCGATCGCGCTGCCCTACCCCTCGACGCCCGCGGTGACGTCCGCGTCCCACTCCGAGGGTCCCCGCACCGACCGGCACCCCACCGCCACCGCCCACCGCCCCACCATGCAGGGCCCCGCCGTGGCGCCCCGGTCCGGCATGGTCAACCGGGTGCTGATGACCGTGGTGGTGCTGCTCGTCATCGCGGCGGTCGGCGTCGGCGCCTGGACGATCGGACGGAGCCTGGGCAGCCCGCGCACGCCAGAGGCCAAGGGCACGCCCGCGGTGTCCAACACCCCGACGCTGGCGCCGCAGGCCGTCAAACCCAAGAAGGCCACCGCGTTCGACCCGCTGGGCGACAAGGAGGAGAACGAGGGCGCCGAGCTCGCCCTCGACGGCAAGCCCAGCACGCTCTGGAAGACCGACAATTACACCAGCGCCGACCTGGGCAACCTCAAGGACGGCGTCGGGCTGCTCCTCGACATGGGTAAGTCCATGCAGATCAGCGACGTGGTGGCTACGCTGGCCGATGCGCCCGGGGCGAGCGTCGAGCTCAAGGTCGGAGACCAGCCCGAGCTCTCCGCGCTGAAAACCGTGGCGCGCGACAAGGACGCCTCTGGCAAGATCACGTTGGCGCCCGAGCAGCCGGCAAGCGGCCAGTACGTTTTGATCTGGTTTACGAGACTTCCGGCGGACACGGGTGGGTTTCATGGCACCATCTATGAAGTAGTGGTGCACTCTCCCGGATCGGCATAATCAGGAATCCCTCTTGTGAACTCCCCACCCGAGACACCTTCATCAGCGGATCGGCCGGCGGTCAGCGACGCCGAGCTGCTGACCGCGCACATCAATGGGGATCCACACGCGTTCAGCGAGATCGTCAAGAGGCACCGCGACCGCATGTGGGCCGTCGCCCTGCGCACCCTGGGCGACCCCGATGAGGCGGCCGACGCCGTCCAGGACGCCTTCGTCTCCGCCTACCGCAAGGCGAGCACGTTCCGCGGTGAGGCCGCCGTCACCACCTGGCTCCACCGCATCGTCGTCAACGCCTGCCTCGACCGGATGCGCCGCAAGTCGATCCGGCCGGTCGCCGACGACGAGCTCATCGAGGCGGCCGAGCGCGAGACACCGCTGCCCGACCAGACGGGTGAGCGCGAGGTCTCCATGGAGGTCTCGGCCGCGCTGAAGCTGCTGCCCGCCGACCAGCGGGCGGCGCTGGTGCTCGTCGACATGATGGGCTACTCGGTCGAGGACGCGGCTCAGGTGCTCGACGTGCCCAGCGGCACGGTGAAGAGCCGCTGCGCCCGAGGCCGTGCGAAACTCGCCCCAATTCTTTCGCATCTGCGGAACCGTTCGGACTTCACTCGCGTCTCATCCGCGAAGGGAGCAGAACTTCGTGACGGGTGATACGCACTACGATCTGGACATCCTCGCCGATCTGGCCGAGGGTCTCCTGGACGCCGGCCCGGCCCGCCAGGTCCGCGAGCATCTCGCGGTATGCGACCCGTGTGGGGAGCTACTGGCCGACCTGGCAGCGGTTCGCGAGGTGCTCGCGGCGACCCCGACTCCGGCAATGCCGATGGGCGTCGCACTGCGCATAGACAAGGCGCTCGCCGTCGAGGCCGAGTCCCTGCGGGGAGGTGCGAGCCTGGCGAGAACACCCGACTGGGATGAGCTCATGCGGGACGCCCCCTGGGAGTCTCCGGTCGAGGAGCCCGCACGCCTCGGGGTGGTCTCCGACGACGGCACCATCGTCCCGGCTCTCGCAGTCGCCGAACGGCGTCGGGTGTCCCGGCGGCGCCGGTGGGCCATGCCCGCCGTGGCGGCGGCAGCGGCGGCGGCCGTCGTGGGCACCGCCGTGGCGTCGACCAGCCTCCTGGCCTCCGGGTCCGGCTCTGGAGGGTCGAGCGGGGGCGGCGGGCAGCAACTGGCCCAGCCGAAGCCGTCCACGGCCACCAGGGTTCCGCAGAAGACCCCGAAGTACGCGCTGACGGACAGCGGCCACAACTACAGCGACGCCGAGCTCCGCCAGCCCCTGGAGCGATTCTTCGCCCCGGCCCCCATCCTGGAGGGCGGCTCGTCGGACGCCGCCCAGGTGGCCACGTGTGCGCGCGAGGTGTCCAGCCGCACCAAGCTCAAGATCTTCGCGGTGGACCAGGGCCACTACAACGGCCAGGAGGCCATCATCATGGCCTCGCGCAAGAGCGAGGCCGCCAAGAGGATCCGCCTGGACATCGTCGACCCGTTCAAGTGCGGCAACCTGCGCAAGCCGATGATCGGCCGCTGGTAGCCATCACCGTTCCCGCGTCAGAGCCCGCTCCGGCGGGCTCTTTCGCTTTCCGGCGGTGTCGCGCGTACGGGCTGGGAATGGCGGCGGCCTAGGATCTGTTGACGCCACTGGCAACAGCAGACGAGGAGGCGTGGGACGTTGAGCGACGTTCGTAACGTGATCATTATCGGGTCCGGGCCCGCCGGCTACACCGCGGCCCTCTACTCCGCGCGCGCCGAGCTGAAGCCGCTGGTGTTCGAGGGTTCCGTCACCGCCGGGGGCGCCTTGATGAACACCACCGACGTGGAGAACTTCCCCGGTTTTCCCGACGGCATCATGGGCCCAGACCTCATGGACAACGTCCGCAAGCAGGCCGAGCGGTTCGGCGCCGAGCTGGTCGCGGACGACGTCGTCGAGGTGGATCTGGAGGCCAACCCCAAGGTCGTCAAGACCTACACCGACACCTACTACGCCAAGTCGGTCATCCTGGCGATGGGCTCCGGTTACCGCGAGCTCGGCGTGCCGAACGAGAAGCGGCTCTCCGGCCGCGGCGTGTCGTGGTGTGCCACGTGTGACGGCTTCTTCTTCCGCAACAAGGACATCGTGGTCGTCGGCGGCGGCGACACGGCGATGGAGGAGGCCACGTTCCTCACCCGGTTCGGCCGCATGGTCACCGTCGTGCACCGGCGCGATACGCTCCGGGCCAGCAAGATCATGCAGGAGCGGGCGCTGGCGAACGAGAAGATCCGCTTCGTCTGGGACACCGAGGTCGTCGACGTCCTCGGCGACAGCCGGGTCGAGGCGGTGAAGCTGCGCAACGTCAAGTCGGGCGAGGAGTGCGAGCTGGCCGCCGACGGGCTGTTCATCGCCATCGGCCACGACCCGCGCAGCGCGCTGGTCAAGGGGCAGATCGACCTCGACGACGAGGGCTACGTCAAGGTCGCCGCGCCCACCACGGCCACCAACATCGACGGCGTGTTCGCCGCGGGCGACCTCGTCGACCACACCTACCGTCAGGCCGTCACCGCGGCCGGCACCGGCTGCTCGGCGTCGCTCGACTCCGAGCGCTGGCTGGCCAAGAACGAAAGTTAGGAGCGCACCGTGAAGGCAGTAACCGACGCCACGTTCGAGGCGGAGGTCCTCAAGAGCGAGAAGGCCGTTCTGGTCGACTTCTGGGCCGAGTGGTGCGGCCCGTGCCGTCAGGTCGCGCCCATCCTGGAGGAGATCGCCAAGGAGCACGGCGACAAGCTGGAGATCGTCAAGCTCAACATCGACGAGAACCCGATCGTCCCCCGCGACTACGGTGTGCTCCAGATCCCCACGATGAACGTCTTCAAGGGCGGTGAGGTGGTCAAGCAGATCATCGGCGCCAAGCCGAAGGCCATGCTGCTTCGCGAGCTCGACGGCATCATCTAGGCCGGTCCCGCGCCTTGCCCGGAGGTCCTCTGCGTCACGCAGGGGGCCTCCGCGCGTAACGGGGTCACCCGGAGACCTCTCAAAAGGTCTCAGACGGGCCTGAGGGCGCGTTCCGGACTCATGGACCCCAGGAGCCGTTCCAAGGCCACCTCGACGTCCTCACGCCACGAGACGGCCGTCTTGAGCTCCAGCCGCAACCGGGGAAACCTCAGATGCGGCCGGACCGTCTTGAACCCCACCGAGAGCAGATACTCGGCCGGCACCACACAGGTGGGCTCCTCCCACTTCAGATCGCCGAACGCCTCGATGGCCTTCACCCCGCGCCGGGTGAGGTCCTTCGCGACGCCCTGGATCAGCATCCGGCCCAGCCCGCCACCGGAGAACTCGGGGACGATGTGCGCCGTCATGAGCAGGACCGCGTCCGCGCTGACCGGCGAGGTGGGGAACGCCACCGAACGCGGCGTGTAGAGCGGCGGGCTGTAGAGGACGAATCCGGCGGGCACTCCGTCGACATAGGCGATCTTCCCGCAGCTCCCCCATTCGAGCAGCGTGCCGGAGATCCACGCTTCCTTCTCCAGGCCGGGATCGCCCGATTTGACGGCCCGCTCCCCACTGACCGGATCGAGCTCCCAGAAGACGCACCGCCGGCAGCGGCGCGGGAGATCATCAAGATTGTCCAGGGTGATATTGACCAGCCGGCGCGACAACTACGGCCCCTATCGTCGACCCGAAAAGCGCGGGAAAACCGCGTCCCCAGCTGGCATCGTAGCCCAGTGACAGCTCCGCCAGCGGGTACCACGGCGCTCAGGCCCGGTCACGGGCGACATGTCCGACTGGCGTAACCTGTTATTCCAGGTCTCCATGACACCTAGGAGGTGGACCGTGACGAAAGAGCAGGATCACGGTCAGACGCCCGCGACCCAAGGGTCGCGCATCGACGCCTACGTCGATCGGTACGCAGCGCGAGCTGCCGGGATGGTCGCCTCCGAGATCCGAGCTCTGTTCGCCGTCGCGTCGAGGCCCGAGGTGGTCTCGCTCGCCGGCGGCATGCCGTACGTCACCGCCCTTCCCCTCGACATGGTCGGCGAGCTCGTCTCCGACCTGGTGACCAGGCGCGGCCCGGTCGCGCTGCAGTACGGCTCAGGGCAGGGCGACCCGCACCTGCGCGAGCAGATCTGCGAGGTCATGCGGCTGGAAGGAATCCACGCGGGGGCCAACGACGTCGTCGTGACCGTAGGCTCCCAACAGGCCCTCGACCTCATCACCCGGATCTTCATCGACCCGGGTGACGTCGTCCTGGCCGAGGGCCCCTCGTACGTGGGCGCCCTGGGCACCTTCGCCGCCTACGAGGCCAAAGTCGTGCACGTGGCCATGGACGATCAGGGCATCGTGCCGGAGTCCCTGGCCCAGACCATCTACGCCCTGGAGACCGCCGGGGCGCCGATCAAGTTCCTCTACACCATCCCGACCTTCCACAACCCGGCCGGGGTCACGCTCAACCTGGCCCGCCGCCAGCAGGTGCTCGACATCTGCCAGCGGGCCGGCGTACTGATCGTCGAGGACAACCCGTACGGGCTGCTCGGCTTCGACGGCGAGCCGATGCGCGCGCTGCGGGCCGACAACCCCGACGGCGTCGTCTACCTGGGGTCGTTCTCCAAGACTCTCGCCCCCGGCTTCCGCGTCGGCTGGGCCCTCGCCCCGCACGCCATCCGCGAGAAGCTGGTGCTGGCCATGGAGTCGGCCGTGCTGTCGCACTCGTCGTTCACCCAGCTCGCCGTCGGCCAGTACCTCGCCACGCAGCCGTGGCGGGAGCAGATCAAGACGTTCAGAGAGCTCTATCGCGAGCGGCGCGACGCGCTGCTGGAGGCCCTGGAGGCGCTGATGCCGCCGGAGGTCACCTGGACCCGGCCCGCAGGAGGCTTCTTCGTCTGGGCCTCGCTTCCCGAAGGGCTCGACTCCAAGGCGATCCTGCCGCGGGCGGTGGCCGAGCGGGTGGCGTTCGTGCCCGGCACGGGGTTCTTCTCCGACGGGAGCGGGGCCCGGCAGATGCGGCTGTCCTTCTGCTACCCGGAGCCCGAACGGATCCGCGAAGGAGTGCGGCGGCTGGCCGGGGTGATCGAACAGGAGATCCAACTCCGCGACACGTTCGGCACCGGCACCACCCGCGGCCACGCCGGCGTCGACACCCCTGGACCGGACCTCGCCTGAGGCCCGTTCACCACGAGGCCCGTTCACCACGAGTACGGTTCGCCACGAGTACGGCCGGCGCGCCTCGCGCCGGCCGTACCCATGCCACCCACCACCTCACCACTCGCGCGAGGCAAGGGCACACGACCTCCCCCGTTCCCCGCACCCTCGACCGCAACGCGCGGCCTCCACGGCGCCGTCTGCCCCGTTCCGGCCTGCCTTGTTCCGGCGCGGTGGTGCGGTCATGCTTCGGGGATGAAGCGACTGACCGTCTTGGTGACCGTGACCGTGATCGTGGCCGTGGTCGGTGCTCTGGCGGTCGCGTGCGTGGTGTTCGCGCCCGCCTGGATCATTGGCCATGATCTTGGAGTCGGCGGCCGGTCGTCGTTATCCGCGGGCGATCGGCTCAAGGCGGTCACTGATGTCCGTTCGACGCTCATGCAGGGGCTGGCCACGGTTGTCGCCGTCGGCGGGGGGCGTCTATGCGCTGGAGCAGATCGCCGAGGTGGCCCCGCACTACCGCGGTCATGTCGCAGCTCTGCTGGCCTCGTTCGTCAGGCTGCAGGCGCCGTGGCCGCCGTCGCGGCCGATGCGGGAGGTGGACGCTGAGCGGCGGCGTTACCACGGCGGGCTCCGCGATGACATCGGCGGTGCGCTGGCGGCCCTCGGCCGACGTGCGATGATCCCGTCCGGCGTCGGCATCGAGCTGGAGAAGGTCGACCTGCGCGGTGCCGATCTGGCCTGGGCAGCACCTGAGCAGGTTCTGCTTCGCCGATTCCAACCTTGACGGCGCCATCCTGGCTGGATGCGATCTGTCGGAGACGAGCTTCGCAGGGGCGAGCCTGAGGAAACGCCGACCTGACCGGCGCGGTGCTCACGGAGCCGACTTCGCCCACCCCGCAGCCGCCCACCCCGGAGAGGCCCGCCGCCTCCCTCGCTCCTCGGGGCCCACCCCTCCCCTGGCCGACTCGCGGCGGCTGCCCGCGGGCCTGCGGTACACCCGCACCTCCCACGCCGGTACCGTTGGACAGCGTGCGATCAGCTGAGGAGATGTGATGAGCGATGTCGGGCACGTGCTCGTGCTGGCCGGGGGCCTCTCCTACGAGCGGGAGGTGTCCCTGCGCTCTGGCCGCCGCGTGAGCGAGGTGCTGCGCGCGGCGGGCATCGACGTGGAGACCCGCGACACGGACGCGTCCCTCGTGCCATCGATCCTCGCCGACCCACCGGACGCCGTCTTCGTCACCCTCCACGGAGGCGCGGGCGAGGACGGCGCGATCCGTTCAGTGCTTGAGCTGCTGAACGTGCCGTACGTGGGCGCCGACCCCGACGCCTGCCGGGCGGCCTTCGACAAACCGACCGCCAAGGCCGCCGTGCGGTCGGTCGGGCTGCCCACACCGGAGTCGGTGACGCTGCCCAAGGAGACGTTCCACGACCTCGGCGCCACCGTCGTGCTGGGGCGCATCGTGGAGCGGCTCGGCCTGCCCCTCTTCGTCAAGCCCGCCCGGGGCGGCTCCGCGCTGGGCGCCTCCATGGTTCGCACCGCCGAAGAGCTGCCCGCTGCGATGGTGGGCTGCTTCGCGTACGGTGACACGGCGCTCATCGAGCGTTACGTGGAGGGAGTCGAGGTCGCGCTCTCAGTAGTTGACTACGGCAACGGTCCGGTCGCGCTGCCCGCTGTGGAGATCGTTCCTGACGGGGGCGTCTACGACTACGCCGCCCGTTACACCGCCGGGCGCACCGAGTTCTTCGCCCCGGCCCGCCTCTCCCCCGAGGCCGCGGCCGCCTGCGCGGAAGCCGCCGTGACGGCCCACACCGCGCTGGGCCTGCGCGACATCTCCCGCACCGACCTCATCGTCGATGCCGCCGACCAACCGCACTTCCTGGAGGTGAACGTGGCTCCCGGCATGACGGAGACGAGCCTGTTCCCGATGGCTGTGGAGGCGGCGGGTCAGGATCTCGGCGACCTCTGCCGCACCCTCCTCCGCAACGTCGCCAACCGCGCCACCCGCTAGCCCCGGCCCCTGGAAGACACGCAGCCGCATCGCGCAGGTAGCGCCCGGCCCGGGAGCCATGCCACTCTCCCGGGCGTCCCGACTGACCGGGATGTCCCATGGACCACGCCGACGGCCCGAACCCCGAACTGACCCGGACAGCCCCACCACGCCCACAAGCCCACAGCCGGTGCCCGGGACTGACCAGGACGGACGACCCTGCGCCCCGAGCTCACGGCCACCCCCACCAGGAACCAGCCACCTCCCATGCGCGCACCACCCCAGCTCCCGGGTGGGTTGTAAGTAGCCTTGCGGTGTGCCGATCGATTCGACCTATCCCAAGAGCTTCGCCAGCGACAACCACGCGGGCGTCCATCCGGCCATCCTCGAAGCCATCGCGGCGGCGAACGACGGCGACGCCCCCGCCTACGGCGACGACCGCTGGACCGCTGCCTTCGAGCGCCGGACCAAGGAGGTCTTCGGTGACAGGGCGGAGGGGTTCGTCGTGCTCAACGGCGCCGGAGCCAACATGGTCGGGCTGGCCCTGATGCTGGGTCGGTACGACTCTGTCATCTGTGCCGACAGCGCCCACATCGCGACGCACGAGACCGGTGCGGCCGAGCGACTCCTGGGCGTGAAGCTCGTCACGGTTCCCACACCGGACGGCAAGCTGCGCCCGAACGACATCACCAGCCGCCTGGACGCCATTGGCACGCACCATGAGCCTCAGCCGCGCGTCGTCTCCGTCTCGCAGGTCACCGAGTTCGGCACTTGCTACTCCCCCGCCGAACTGGCGGAGCTCGCCGAAGTGGCCCACCGCTCGGGAATGCGCCTCCACGTCGACGGGGCCAGGCTGGCCAACGCCGCCGCGTACCTCGACTGCGACCTCCGGGCGATCACCACGGAGGCCGGGGTGGACGTCTTCAGCTTCGGCGGCACCAAGAACGGCGCCCTGGCCGCCGAGGCGGTGGTCGTCCTCGACGACACCCTCCTGCACGCCGTTCCGTTCCTGCGCCGACAGTCCCTTCAGCTCGCCTCCAAGATGCGGTTCGTCGCGGCACAGCTCTGCGCGCTTCTGACCGACGACCTCTGGCGCCACAACGCCGCCCACGCCAACCAGATGGCCAGGCGCCTCGCCGCCGGCGCCGCCGAGATGGCCGGGGTACGGGTCGTCCACCCCGTCGAGTCGAATGCCGTCTTCGCCGTCCTACCGGAGCCTGTCGTCGCGGCCCTGAAGCAGCGCTATCTCTTCGAATACTGGGACAGGACAGCCGGACTCGTCCGTTGGATGACCGCGTACGACACGACGCCGGATCACGTGGACGACTTCCTCGACGACCTCCGCAAGGCTCTCATGCCCTAAGCCGCGCCCATGTTTCACGTGAAACATGGGCGCCGTGGGGCGAGCGAGCCAACATGGTTTCACGTGAAACACGGCATCGGCTCACCTGCTGTCAGCGTGCCGGAGATGTTTCACGTGAAAACAAGGCGAGAGTCATGGGCGTGCGCCTGATCCGTAGGATCCATGTTTCACGTGAAACACGACGAGCGAGTGCTGCGCTCCCGGAACGCGTCCCGATCAGTCTGTGGCTTCTCGCATGGCGCGGGCAGCCTCGGGGGCCATGGTGCCGATGATGCGCTCAAGGTCGTCGATCGTGGCGAACTCCACCACGATCCGCCCCTTGCGCCGCCCGAGGTCCACCTTGACCTTGGTCTCGAAGTGATCGGACAGTCGATCCGCCAGGTGGGTGAGGCCGGGGGCGGTGGGCCTGACGGGGCGGCGCTCACGCGGAGGCTTCTGCGCCGCCTGAGCGCTGCCCATGGAGACGATCTCCTCGACCGCCCGCACGGAGAGGAGCTCGGCGATGACCCGCTTCGCCAGCTGGATCTGCTCCTCAGGGCTTTCGAGCCTGAGAATGGCGCGGGCATGACCCGCGCTGATGGTACCGGCGGCGACGGAGAGCTGGACTTCGGGCGGGAGGTTGAGCAGGCGCAGCGTGTTGGTGATGTGAGAACGGGAGCGACCGACCTTCTGCGCCAGTTGCTCGTGCGTGGCCCGGAAGTCGTCGAGCAGCTGCTGGTAGGCGGCCGCCTCCTCCAGCGGATTGAGCTGCTCGCGCTGGAGGTTCTCGATGAGGGCGTCACGGAGGAGATCGTCGTCCTGGGTGTTGCGAACGATCGCCGGGACCGGGTCGAGCCCTACGAGCTTGCAGGCCCGCCAGCGCCGCTCCCCCATGATCAGCTCGTACTGGCCGCCTCCCACCGAACGCACCACGATCGGCTGCAGGAGCCCCACCTCGCGGATGGACGCGGCGAGCTCGTCGAGGCGCTCCTCGTCGAAGACGTCACGCGGCTGGCGCGGGTTCGGCACGATGGCGCTGAGGGTGACCTCCTTGAAGTACGCCCCGGCGATCGGCATGGGACCGGTCTCCGCCGCCGAACCGTTGGCGGGGGCCACCGTCCCCGTGCCGTCAACGATGGGACCGGTCGGGATGAGCGCCCCGAGCCCCTTGCCCAATCCCCGCCGCTGCTGACTCACTGCGTCTCCCTCATCCACCCGGTAGATTCCGGTCACTCCAGGAGAGGTTACCGTCGTCGACGCAACCGGGTGCCTCCTCGCCACACGCGCTTGTGTCGGATTTACACCACCACGGCGTACACACCCTTCGCGCCACCGCTCCGTACTGAGACGACCCCGCCCTCACCAGACACAGCCGAATGGACCCTCCCGGAAGACCGACCCCAGGAGCCGGGCCTCGGCAGGCCGGGCGCACGAGACCCGCCCCCGGAAGAGCCGCCCTCCGGCAGGCCGGGCTCCGGCAGACCGACCCCGGAAGACCCACACCAGGAGTCCCACACCAGGAGGACCGGCCCAGGAGGAGCGGCCCAGGAGGACCGGCCCAGGAGGAGCGGCCCAGGAGGACCGGCCCAGAAAACCGGGGCGCAGGAGAACTGACCCCGGAAGAGCCGCCCTCCGGCAAGCCTGGCTCCGGCAGACCCGCCCGAGGAGACCCACCCCAAGAGAACCGGCCCGGAAGACCCACACCAGGAGAACCGGCCCAGGAGACCCACACCAGGAGACCCACACCAGGAGACCCAGGCCCAGGAAGACCCGCCCGAGGAGACCGGGCGCAGGAGACCCTGCCTGAAGTGTGAACGGACATGAGGAACTCCGGGTGGATGGACATGGACATCCTGTTTCGCGGACAGCCGTTCTCCAGGTACACGGCCATGCGGTCCTCGGTCCTTCGGACATCGGGGATGCCGACCTTGCGACAAGGGGGCTGCAGCGACCGGGGCCTCACGATCGCCTAGGGGTGACCGGCGTACGGCGATGGCTGGGGCGATCGGCGCCGCAGGGCCCCTTCGCCGGTCAGGTTGCGATCCGCCCTGGTCAGGACGGTTCCACTTGGAACTGACCAAGAGCAACGGCGTCAGTCCGATCCGGGCGGAGCATCGGCTGACTGACGCACCGCCCGGAACGGAGACATGCCGCAGTCATCGGTCGGAGGCGAGCTCCTGGCGGCGGCGCTGCAGGAAGGCGCGCTCGGCCGCGTTCTGCGTGCGGGCCGTCGCCGCCTCGTAGGCCCGTGCCGCCTCAGCGCCGCGGCCCAGGCGGCGCAGCAGGTCGGCGCGGATGGCGTGGTACAGGTGGTAGCGGTCCATGGCCCGATCCACGGCCCGGTCCGAGACCAGGGCGTCGACCAGGGGCAGCGCCGCCTGCGGCCCGTCGACCTCGGCGACGGCGACCGCGCGGTTGAGCGCCACGACAGGGCTCGGATCCAGGGTCAGGAGGAGGTCGTACAGCTGCAGGATCTGCCGCCAGTCGGTGGCGGCGGCGTCCGGGGCGGCGCTGTGGACGGCGTTGATCGCCGCCTGGACCTGGTACGGGCCGGGGCGGCCGCGCCGCAGGCATGCCCGCACCAGGGCCTGGCCCTCGGCGATCAGGCCATGGTCCCAGCGGGCGCGGTCCTGGTCTCCCAGCGGCACCAGGCCGCCGTCCGGCCCGGTACGGGCGGCCCGCCGCGACTCGATGAGTAGCAGGAGCGCCAGCAGCCCCAGGACCTCCGGCTCGTCGGGCATGAGCTCGGCCAGCAGCCGAGCCAGGCGGATCGCCTCGGCGCACAGGTCCTCGCGGCCCAGCCGCTCGCCAGAGCTGGCCGTGTGGCCCTCGGTGAAGATCAGGTAGACCACGGCCAGCACAGACCGCAGACGGTCCGGCAGGTCGGCCTCGCGCGGGACGCGGTAGGGGATCGAGGCGTCGCGGATCTTGTTCTTGGCCCGGACCAGCCGCTGGGCCATCGTCGGCTCGGGCACCAGGAACGCGTGCGCGATCTGCGCCGTGGTGAGCCCGCCCAGCAACCGCAGCGTCAGCGCGACGCGGGCAGCGGGGGCCAGCGCCGGATGGCAGCAGGTGAACAGCAGGCGCAACCGGTCGTCACGCACGGGACCCTCCTCGGCCGGTTCGTCGCGCGTGTGCAGCAGGACGGCCTGGGCGTACCGGTCCGCCCGCGAGGCCTCCCGCCGGTGACCGTCGACGGCCCGGTTGACGGCCGTGGTGATGATCCAGCCCGCCGGGCTCGGCGGCGGTCCTTGGGCCGGCCAGTGCCGCAGCGCCGCGGCGAACGCCTCCTGGACCGCCTCCTCGGCGGCGTCGATGTCACCGAAGCGGCGGACCAGAACGGCGACGGCACGGCCGTACTCCTCACGGAAGACGCGCTCGATCTCCGCGGCGGACAGGTCCGGTACGGCGGGTGTCATCGCGGCCCCCGCCGGTGCAGCGCCGGCAGCCGCGGCCGACGGCGGCCCGGGAAGACGGCTTCGCAACGGATGTACATGTGACCCCTACGGCAGGTGGTCACCCGGCTCGCCCTGGAACGGACGCACCTCCACCGGGAGCGTGGTCGCCCGGGCGAGCTTGCGTCCCCATTCCAGCGCGGCGTCCAGATCGGGGGCCGCGATTACGGACAGGCCGCCGACGTGCTCCTTGCCCTCGGCGTACGGACCGTCGGTGATGAGCACCTCCTCGTCGCGGACCCGCACCACGGTGGCCGTGCCCGGGTCGTGCAGCCCTCCGGCGAAGACCCACGCGCCGGCGGCCCGGAGTGCGTCGTTGAAGGCTTTCACGTCCCGCATGATCGGCTCCAGGACCTCAGGCGCGGGCGAGCCGCCGTCGGGCTGCTGGATGCTGAGCAGGTAGTGCTTCATCTTCCTGGCCTCCTTGATGAGCCGGACGTCGCGGCCGGCATTCACCGGCCTCTCACCACCTACACGAACGGCCTCCCCCTGGATCGACAAAGGTACGCCGTAAAAGTCGGCGGGTCGTGATCAAACGCGGACGCCGTGCGTCCTGGCGGCCAGGCGCACGAGCCTCCCGGCATCGCGTCTCGGGGGGAGGGGGCTGCGGGACGACATCGAGTTCCCCGAGATCAACAACGGCATCGGGTGGGTCCGAGGCAGGCCGTCCAGGTGGAGCCGACCCAAGCCGTCATAACCACCGCCCACCAGGATTTCTCATGACCAGCCACCTGGAATCGCGTGGCCACCCACCTGCCACATGGTGTCCGCTGACCAGGACTTCCTGGTGGCCGCCTACACAGAAGACCGGGCGCAGGAGACCGGGCGCAGAAGACCGGACGCACGAGACCGGGCGCAGGAGACCGGACGCAGGAGACCCTGGCAGAAGACCAGCATCAGGCAAGCCCATAAGAGCGGGCCGAGGAAGCGGCCCAGAGATCCGCCCGAGGAGATCCGCCCGAGGAGATCCGCCCGACCAGACGGCCTCAGTAGCCCCGGCCCCGGGAGACGGCGGATCCAGGAGAAGCAGACCTCGCGGCCGTACAGCGGCGACCACGCAGACCCTCCCGGGCCAGGAGCACGCCAGGCGGCAGCCGGTGCGGGCTCCCCCAGGTGCCACACGCGCGACGGTCGCAGGTGGACGGAGGCGTGTTGCCCGGAGCCACAGGCGTGTTCGCCGGCCGCGGGAGGAACGGTTCCAGGCCAGGCGAGAGAGGCGGAGACCGGGCGGGCGAAGGATCAGGGGTCAGACGAGGGCGCGGTGGGCGATCTCGCGGGCCGCGTCCATGTAGGCCATCGCCCCGCTGGAGCCCGGGTCGTACGTCATGACCGACTGGCCGTAACTGGGCGCCTCCGACAGGCGGACGCTGCGCGGGATGACCGTGTTCAGCACCGTGTCACCGAAGTGCGCCCGAACCTCCTCGGCCACCTGCGACGCAAGTCGGGTGCGGCCGTCGTACATGGTGAGGACGATGGTGGACAGGCGGAGCGTCGGGTTCAGGTGGGCCTTGATGAGGTCGACGTTGCGCAGCAGCTGGCCCAGGCCTTCCAGGGCGTAGTACTCGCACTGGATGGGGATCATGACCTCGTCCGCGGCGACCAGGGCGTTCACGGTGAGCAGGCCCAGTGACGGCGGGCAGTCGATGATGATGTAGTCGAGGTCGAGTGCGCTGTAGGCGTTGAGCGCTCGGCGCAGGCGGGCTTCGCGGGCCACCAGCGACACGAGCTCGATCTCGGCCCCGGCGAGGTCGATCGTGGCGGGAGCACAGTAGAGCCCCGGCATGTCGGGCACCTGCTTCACGATGTCGGCCATGGGCAGATCATCGACGAGCACCTGATAGACGTCCGGGACATCACCGCGATGCTCCGTGGCCAGCGCCGTGGACGCGTTGCCCTGGGGGTCCAGGTCGACTACGAGCACTCGCTGGCCGTTCATGGACAGCGCCGCCGCGATGTTCACAGAGGTCGTGGTCTTGCCCACACCACCCTTCTGGTTGGCCACCGCGATCACTCTGCACTTGGACGGCCTCGGCCAGGCACCCTCGCCACCACCGGACGTCTCCCCCTGCTGGGTGGCTGTCTGAGTCGCAGATGTTTCACGTGAAACCACGGAGCTGAGTGCCTCTCGTACCAAGGGTGAATCGCCGGGGTTCAGTGGGGTCTGGGTCACGATGGCCATCCTTTCAACCAGAGGCATGCCGGTGCCGGGAATTCGCTGTCGCGACACGCCCATTTCGGGCCAGCCAACCCCCGAGGGACTCTCGGACAGAGGCCCGTCAGGCCAGCCGAGACCGCATGACGCGACTGGCACAACCGTCACCTCCTTCGTCGCCGCCTACCGAGCTCCGGCGCACGGCCTGCTACCACCCGAACCAATGTTGCAGGCGGCTCGACCTTACCGCGCCCAACGGTGACAAGCTCGGCCGTCCGCGCTCCGCTGGCCCGCAGCTGGGGTTCGGCCTCCGCGAGCTCTTCGGCGGCGCGCTCCCCCTTCATGGCGATCAGCTCGCCGCCTTCGCGAAGGAGCGGCATGGCCCACTTCAGCAGCCGGTCAAGGGGCGCGACGGCGCGAGCGCAGGCGACGTCGAACTCGCGCTTGCCCGCCAGCTCCTCCGCCCTGCCGCGCAGCACCTCGACGTTCTCCAGCTTGAGCACGTCGACGCACTCCTCCAGGAAGACGGTACGGCGAAGCAGGGGCTCCAGCAGCGTGACCCTGAGGTCCTGCCGCACGATCGCCAGGACCAGACCCGGCAGCCCGGCACCCGAGCCGATGTCGACCAGGCGCACGCCCTCCGGAACGGCCTCGGCCACCACCGCGCAGTTGAGCAGATGGCGGTCCCAGATGCGCGGCACCTCGCGTGGCCCCAGCAGCCCGCGCACGACTCCGGGACCGGCCAGGAGATCGGCGAAGGCGTTCGCCCGGTCCCAGGCCTCGCCGGTGAAGACGTCCCGTGCGATGTCCGGCGGAGCAGGTAGCTCGTCGCTCACTGGTCGATGGCCCTTTCTCGGGGGTCGGTCTGCTGGATGGTGCTCGCGAGCACGGGACGGGGCGGCGGGGCGGGTTCGTGCGGTGTCCCACCCAAGGCGGTTCGTGCGGTGTCCCACCCAAGGCTAGGCATGGGATCACGGTGGAAGACTAGCGGGCGGTCCTGTACGCGACCTTCGAGTGGCATGCCCCTCCGCCCGCACGAACGATTCGCCGTGACCATCACCCCACCCAGCCCGGGACTTCCCCGCCCCACCCAGCCCGGCGGACTTCCCCGCCCCACCGGCCTCCGGGCCGATGCGAGCCCTCCCCCGCCCCGTCTGGCCGCCCGCCCGCCCCGGCTGGCCCGAGTGGGTCGACTGGCCCAGGTGGGTCGGCCGGCCTTAGTTGGTCGACTCGCCCGAGTGGGCCGAGCAGCCGCACGCCGTACGCCGTACGGAGTCCAGCACGAGAACTCCGCCGGACGGGTGCAGCACAGGAAGTCCGCCGTACGGGTACAGCTAGACAGCGCAGCGCCCGTACGGGTACGGCATGCGAACGGCCGCCAGTCCCGGGCACCGGGCTGACGGCCGATCGGAGGGCGCAATTCAGGTCAGGCGGGAAAGACCACAACGTAACGCTGAGGCTCCTCGCCCTCGGACTCGCTACGGAGCCCGGCAGCCGCCACCGCGTCATGTACGATCTTGCGCTCGAACGGGGTCATGGGCTTGAGCGACTTGGGCTCGCCCTTCTCCCTGACCTGGCTGGCGATCTCGGTGCCGAGTTTGGTCAGCTCCGCGCGCCGCCGCTCACGGTAGCCGGCGACGTCGAGCATCAGTCGCGACCGCTCCCCCGTCTGCCTGTGGACGGCCAGGCGGGTGAGCTCCTGGAGCGCTTCGAGCACCTCGCCGCCGGGCCCGACCAGCTCGTTGCCCTTGACTCCGACGACGGAGACAAGCGCTCGGTCACCCTCGACGTCCATGTCGATGTCGCCGTCGATGTCCGCGATGTCGAGGAGGCCCTCGACGTAGTCGGCCGCGATCTCACCCTCCTGCTCGAGAGCGTTGAGATCAGGAGCCTTGTCCTGCTCGGCCTCGGTCATGGCCGGCCTCTCCTTCGTGTTCAAGACTTCTTGCTGCCGGTGCGCTTGCTGCGGGTCTGGCGGCTCGGCTGCTGCCTGATGATCTTAGGCTCCGGCGGCGCGGGAGGAGCCTGCTCCTCGGGGGTGGCCTTGCGGAACCTGGCCAGCAGGCCAGGCTTGGGCGTCACGGGGACCACGTTGCCCTTGGCGTCGAACTCGGGCATGGGGTGGCGGCTGTAGAACCAGTGCTGCTGCCCGAGCGTCCACACGTTGGTGGTCACCCAGTAGAGGATCAGGCCGAGCGGGAAGTTCAGGCTGAAGAAGGCGAACAGCGGCGAGATGTACATGAGGATCTTCTGCTGCTGCGCCATGGGGTTGTCCGGCATCTGCGCCATCGAGCGGGTGACGCTCTGCCGGACGGTGAGGAACGTGGTGAGCGAGCTGATCGCCACGAAGATGGCCAGCACGATCTTCGTCTGCACGACGGTGGCGTCGAAACCCTCGATCTGGGCCGACGACATGAAGAAGCTGGCCGGGAGCGGCGCGCCGAAGATGTGGGCCGAGCGGGCGCTGTCGACGAGCTCCTGCGTCATGCCGTACTTGGGCTGGCCGTTGGCCATCGCCTGCAGCACGGTGAACATCGAGATGAAGATCGGGAACTGCGCGACGATGGGGAGGCAGCCGCCGAGGGGGTTGGCGCCGGCGCCCTGGTAGAGCGCCATGACCTCCTGGTTCATGCGCTGCTTGTCGTTCTTGTAGCGCTTGCGCAGCTCCGCGACCTTGGGAGCGAGCTCCTGCATCTTGCGCGACGAGCGCATCTGCTTGAGGAACAGCGGGAAGATCAGGATCCGCATGAACACGGTCAGCGTGATGATCGTCAGTGCCCAGGTCAGGCCGCTGTCCGGGTTCAGGACCGTGCTGTACGCGGTATGGATCCAGATGATGACTTGGGCGACGGCTGCATAGAGCCAGTTGAGCCAGGACAGCTCCACCGAGCTATCTCCCTTGCAATTCGTGGGACCGAACCGGGCGTGGGGGCACCGGGTCTATACCTCCGGGATGGAATGGGTGGCACCGTCCGATGCGCCGGACAGTCAGCCAGGTGCCGCGCAATGCTCCGTGTACGGTGATCGCTTCGAGCCCGTAGGCGCTGCACGACGGGTAGAACCGGCAGCGTGGACCGAGCATCGGGCTGATGAACCCCCGGTAGAACCGGATGGGGACGACGAGTGCCCGAGCGGCGAGGCTCGGCATCCCCTGCGGCTGCTCCGTCATCTGTGTCCATCCGTCGCGGACTCGCGCCGCCTCAGCAGACGATCCAACGCGAGGTCGAGTTCGGCGGCAAGGTGCTCGTATCGCGCTGACGCGGCCGGTGGATTGGCGCGTACCACAAGCAGGCTACCTCGCGGCAGCCGGTCGAGACGGTCCCGGATCAGGTGTCGAAGCCGACGCTTGACCTTGTTGCGGACCACCGCGCCGCCTACTGCCCGACTCACCACGAATCCGACCCGAGGTGTCTCCTCCCCAGAAATGTCGAGATGCACCACCAAAGTGGGACGACCAGCGCGTTTGCCGCGCTTGATGGCCGCCTGGAACTCCTCCCCGCGCCGCATGCGGGATCGTCGGGACAACACCGCCATCGCACCCTATGCGCCGATTGACACGCCCATTGATGCGCCTATTGCCCGCCGGCGAACATCACCGGCGGGCAGGACTAGCTGGCGCGGGGCGATCAGGCCGACAGCTTCTCGCGGCCCTTGCGGCGACGAGCGGCCAGGATGGCGCGACCGGCCCGGGTGCGCATCCGCAGCCGGAAGCCGTGGGTCTTCGCGCGGCGACGGTTGTTCGGCTGGAAAGTACGCTTGCTCACGGGTGGGCTCCAGGCTTGATGGTGCGCCCAGGGGCGCTTAACACACATGGCTGGCCTGCCAGGGAAAGCGAGGGCACGCGAAATAGCCGCCGCGTGGCAAGCCGACCGTCGTACGTTACGGGGCAAGCGCCACCTAGGTCAAACCGGAGGGCTCCCCGGAGCCGCCCGAACCTCCGCGGCCCGGCCCCCGCCCGGTCGATCGAGGCCCCTCGAAGCCGGATCGCACGGGCGTCCCCCGCGCCCGCCGCACGGTTATCCACTAATCCACATGCGAGTTTTCCACCGCCCCGGCCGCGTCCACAGTATGTGCACGCGCCTACCACTAGGCTGTGGACAACGTCTTGAACACACCTGTGCACAGAGATACTGTCGGCCCTTCCGGACCGCTCCGACGCTGTGGACAGCTTGTGGATCTCCTGTGGAGGCCGTGGGCACGGAGCCCGGCTCCCACGCTGTGGACAGGCGGGGTCGATCGTCACGCAGACGGCGCCCGGTGTGGATAAACGATCGCGGGGGGCCGCGAAGCGAAGGAAGGGGAGCCGCGCCATGAACAGTGTCGACCTCACCACGGTCTGGTCGAGGGCGCTGGACAACTTCCTCAACGAGAACGTCCCCGTCCAACAGCGCACCTGGCTGTCCATGGTCCGGCCGATCGCCCTGGCCAACGACACGATCGTGCTGGGCGTCCCCAACGACTTCCTCAAGGACCTCATCGAGGGCAAGCTGCGCCCCCTCGTCGGCCAAGCACTGTCGCAGGAGCTCGGCAGGCCCATGCGGCTGGCCGTGATGATCGACACGACGGCCCCCGAGCAGCCGGCGCCCGAGGCTCATCAACAGCCTGGGGGTCAGGGTTATCCCCAGAGTGGGGAATCTCAGCTCCGTTTCGCACAACCCCCGTCCGCCCAGCACTATCAGGTCTCCGAGCCGCCGCAGTTCTATTCTCCGCAGGCCGAGCCGTCTCAGGTATCCACCGAATATCCACAGGCCGGGTTCTCTTTCGAACAGGCGCAGCCGTACACACCGCCTGTGGAGAAAGTGCCGGAACCGGCGCCGAACCGGTGGGAGGCGAAGAGCAGCAAACCCAGCGAACCTGCTCGTCTCAACCAGAAATACACCTTCGAGACATTCGTCATCGGGGCCAGCAATCGTTTCGCCCACGCGGCGGCCGTCGCCGTGGCCGAATCCCCCGCGAAGGCGTACAACCCGCTCTTCATCTACGGCGACTCCGGGCTGGGCAAGACGCACCTCCTCCACGCCATCGGGCATTACGCGCAGAGTCTGTACGACGGCGCGCGCGTGAGATACGTGAGCTCCGAGGAGTTCACCAACGACTTCATCAACAGCATTCGCGACCACAAGGCCGACGGGTTCCGCGGCCGCTACCGCGCCATCGACATCCTCCTTGTGGACGACATCCAGTTCCTGGAGGGCAAGGAGCAGACGCAGGAGGAGTTCTTCCACACCTTCAACACGCTCCACAACGCCAACAAGCAGATCGTGATCTCCAGCGACCGGGCGCCGAAACAGCTGATCACGCTGGAGGACCGGCTCCGCAACCGCTTCGAGTGGGGGCTGATCACGGACGTCCAGCCGCCCGAGCTGGAGACCCGCATCGCCATCCTCAGGAAGAAGGCCATCCAGGAGGGCCTGGCCGCGCCGCCCGAGGTGCTCGAGTACATCGCCAGCCGGATCTCCACCAACATCCGCGAGCTGGAGGGCGCCCTCATCCGGGTCACCGCGTTCGCCAGCCTCAACAGGCAGGGTGTGGATCTCCAGCTCGCCGAGGTGGTCCTGAAGGATCTGATCACCTCGGAGGACGGGACCGAGATCACGATCGCCACGATCATGGCCAAGACGGCCGAATACTTCGGCATCAGCATCGAGGAGCTGTGCGGCAGCTCGCGTAGCAGGGCGCTGGTGAACGCCCGGCAGATCGCGATGTACCTCGCCCGGGAGCTGACCGAGCTGTCGCTGCCGAAGATCGGCCAGCAGTTCGGGGGGCGCGACCACACCACGGTCATGCACGCCGAGCGCAAGATCCGCTCCCTGATCCCGGAGCGCCGGTCGATGTACAACCAGGTCAACGAGCTGACAATGCGGATCAAGCAGACAACGCGCGGGTCCTGACCGTCATGCACAGCCTGTGGATAACACTGTGGACCAGGGGAAACGCCCGAGAACGGCGACTCCCCGCCCCGCAATGCCCGGAAATATCGCCCACAGCGGCTGGGGATAAGGGTGGGGACATCCTGAGGAGAACTTGGGGACTACCAGTGGATGACTTGTGGACGCCCTGTGAACAGTCTTCCGAGGGCCGTCGGGCGAGCCGTTTACCCGGTGGACAACCTGTTGAAACCCGGTGGATGACCGGTGGATGAAGGCACCATGATCTGGGGACGGCCTGTGTGCAAAGACTCGTCATCCCCAGCCGCCGAAGTTCTCCCCAGGCGTCACCCACACCCCCGGTGGATAAAAATACGCGGCCTGACCTGCGAAAACAGCGGTTGTCCACAGTATCCACCGCCCCTAGTGTGATGACCACTTATCTCTCTTACAAAGAAACTCAAGACCCATAGAGGGGTTCTCCCGGAACTCAGGTGCGGGAGAGACGAAACTTGAAGCAACAACGAGCTCAGGAGGCTGATGACCGTGATGTTCCGAATCGAGCGAGACGTCCTCGCTGAGGCGGTGGCATGGACGGCACGCAGCCTCCCCGCCCGGCCGTCCGTGCCCGTCCTGGCCGGCATGCGCCTGGAAGTCACCGAGGAGCAGCGGCTGAAACTGTCCGGGTTCGACTACGAGGTCTCGGCAGAGGTGACGCTGGAGCTGCACACGGGCGAGCCCGGCGTCGTCCTCGTCTCGGGCAAGCTCCTCGCCGAGATCACCCGCGCCCTCCCCGCACAGCCTGTGGACCTGGTCGTCGACGGCGCGAAGGCGGTCGTCACGTGCGGCAGCGCCCGGTTCACCCTGCTGACCATGCCTGTGGAGGACTACCCGTCACTGCCGGCCATGCCGCCGGCCGCCGGGCGGGTGGGCAGCGACGTCTTCGCATCGGCCGTCGGTCAGGTGGCCGTCGCGGCGGGCAGGGACGACACGCTGCCCATGCTCACCGGCGTGCGCATGGAGATCGAGGGCGACGTCGTCACCCTCGCGGCGACCGACCGCTACCGCCTGGCCGTACGAGAGCTGAAGTGGCAGCCGGGGCAGCCCGACTTCTCGGCCGTCGCGATGATCCCCGGCAAGACCCTCGCCGACACGGCCAAGGCGCTCGGCGCGACGGGCGCCGAGGTGGAGATCGCGCTCAGCTCCGCGGGCGGCACCGGAGAGGGCATGATCGGCTTCTCCAGCGCCGGGCGGCGCACCACCACGCGGCTGCTCGACCCCGAGTTCCCCAAGTACCGCTCGCTGCTGCCGACGGAGTTCTCCGCGCGCGCCGAGTTGTCCACAGGCCCGTTCGTGGAGGCCGTCAAGCGCGTCGCCCTGGTCGCCGAGCGCAACACGCCCGTACGGCTGGCGTTCCGGAACGGCGAGGTCGTCCTGGAGGCCGGCAGCGGCGACGAGGCGCAGGCCGTCGAGGTGCTGCCCGTCGACTACGACGGCGAGGAGATGAACATCGCCTTCAACCACCAGTTCCTGCTGGAAGGGCTGGGCGCCATCGACTCCGACGTCGCGCGCCTGCAGATGACCACCTCCACCAAGCCCGCCATCCTCACCGGTGGAAAGCCTGTGGAGGACGACGGCGGCGCCCCCGACTACCGCTACCTGATCATGCCGATCCGTCTTTCGGGCTGAAAAAGCCGTCAGGAATGATGGAATCCAGCCAACGGGGGTAGATCACCGTGCGGCTCTCAAGGGGGTGGACACCATGCAGATCGGCATGATCGGGCTCGGCAAGATGGGCGGGAACATGGCCGAGCGGCTGCGCCGCGGCGGCCATGACGTGGTCGGCTACGACCGCGATCCGGAAATCAGCGACGTGAGCAGCCTGAAGGAGCTGGTCGAACGGCTGGCGGCGCCGCGCGCCGTGTGGGTCATGGTCCCGGCGGGCGCGCCCACCCAGCACACGATCGACGAGCTGGGACGGGTGCTGAGCGAGGGCGACATCGTCGTCGACGGCGGTAATTCACACTATGTGGACGACCAGAAGCATGCCGCCGAGCTGGCCGAGAAGGGCATCGCCTTCGTCGACTGCGGGGTCAGCGGCGGCGTCTGGGGTCTGCGGAACGGCTACGCGCTCATGTGCGGCGGCGACAAGGCGTCCGTCGAGCGCCTGATGCCCGTCTTCGAGACGCTCAAGCCCGAGGGCGAGGACGGTTTCGTCCACGCGGGCGACGTCGGGGCCGGCCACTTCGCGAAGATGGTCCACAACGGCATCGAGTACGGCATGATGCAGGCCTTCGCCGAGGGCTGGGAGCTGCTGGAGGCGTCCGACGTCGTCAAGGACGTCAGGGGCTGCTTCAGCAGCTGGCGCACCGGCACGGTGATCCGCTCCTGGCTGCTCGATCTGCTGGTCCGGTCGCTGGACGACGACGAGCACCTGGAGGAGCTGCGCGGTTACGCGCAGGACTCCGGCGAGGGCCGCTGGACTGTCCAGGCCGCCGTGGACCACGCCGTCCCGCTGCCCGTGATCACCGCCGCGCTCTACGCCAGGTTCGCCTCGCGCCAGGACGACTCCCCCGCGATGAAGGTCGTGGCCGCGCTGCGCAACCAGTTCGGTGGCCACGCGATCGCCGCGACGGAGGGCTCCACGGGCAAGGGCGCCGACTCCCCCGGCGCGGACGTCACGCCGCCACGCGAGGCCGAGTGACACGGCTGTGAGGGGCCGCTGGGGACGCTCGCCCGCCTGGGACGCTCGCCTGGGACGCTCGTCTAGGGCGCTCGTGAGGGGCGCTCGTGAGGGGCGGAGTGACGCCGCAGCCGCGACGGTCGGTCACGGCCGGGATGGTTCTCCACTTTTCCACAGGGCGCACGCCGGTGGCCACGGTGACGTGCGTGGCCGACTAACCTTCGTGGGGTGCATGTCGCCCACCTGTCGCTGACCGACTTCAGGTCCTACGCCTCCGTGGAGCTCGGCCTGGAGCCGGGCGTCACGGCGTTCGTGGGGCCCAACGGCCAGGGCAAGACCAATCTGGTCGAGGCCCTCGGCTACGTCGCGACGCAGTCCAGCCACCGGGTGGCGACCGACACGCCCCTCGTCCGGCGCGGCGCGAGCCGGGCGATCGTGCGCTGCGCGGTCCACAGGGACGACCGGCGGGCGCTGATAGAGCTGGAGATCAACCCGGGCCGGGCCAGCCGCGCCCGGCTCAACCGCTCCCCCGTCTCCAGACCTCGCGACGTCATCGGCCTGCTGCGCACGGTCCTGTTCGCCCCCGAGGATCTCGCGCTGGCCAAGGGCGACCCCTCCGAGCGGCGACGCTTCCTCGACGACCTGCTGGTGGCCAGGACACCCCGGTTCGCCGGCGTGCGTGCCGACTACGACCGCGTGCTGAAGCAGCGGAGCGCGCTGCTCCGCACCGCCGCGCAGGCCCGCAGAGGCGCCAGGAGCGCCCGGCGGGCCGAGAGCGACTCCGGGTTCGCGGCGGCCGGCGCCGGCGACGTGACGAGCACTCTGGAGGTCTGGGACGCCCACCTGGCGAGGCACGGGGCGGAGCTCCTCCAGGCCCGGCTCGAACTCGTCGACGCGCTGCGCCCGCTGGCCGCCGCGGCCTACGCCGGGCTCGCCCCCGCGAGCGAGCCCGCGAGCCTCGCCTATCGCAGCACGTTGTCCACAGGTGTGGACGTGGCGGAGGACGAAATCCCCGGTGAGCGCGGATCTTCCGAGACGCAGACGTTATCCACAGACTTGGGGAAAACCCTTGAAGAGCGGCTGCGCGAGCGGCTACTGGAGGTCCGCGCGGCCGAGCTGGAGCGGGGCGTCACGCTCATCGGCCCGCACCGCGACGACCTGATCCTCGGCATCGGCGACATGCCCGCCCGGGGCTACGCCAGCCATGGCGAGTCGTGGTCGTTCGCGCTCGCGCTGCGCCTGGCCGCCTACGACCTGCTCCGCGCCGAAGGCGGCGACCCGGTGCTCATCCTCGACGACGTCTTCGCCGAGCTCGACAGCCAGCGCCGGCGTCGCCTCGCCGAGATCGTCGCGCCCGCCGAGCAGGTGCTCATCACGGCCGCCGTGCCCGACGACGTGCCCGCCGAGCTGGCCGGGGCCAGGTTCGACGTCGCAGAGGGGAGAGTGACCCGTGTCCGCTGACGACAACCCCACGGCCCGCGGCGCGGCCATGGCGAGGGAGAAGCTCGCCCAGGCCAAGGCCGACGCCGCCAGACGCGGACAGCTCCCCCGCCGCGAGCCCAGACGCAAGGCGGCCGGGCCACGCAGGGAGAGCGGCGACCCCCAGCTGTTCGGTCGAGCGATCATGGACCTGCTGGCCGATCGCGGCTGGGAGCAGTCGGCGGCGGTCGGCGGCGTGTTCGGGCGCTGGGCCGACATCGTCGGGTCCGACCTGGCCGCGCACACCAAGCCGGAGGCGTTCGAGGACGGCGAGGTGATCGTCGCGGCCGACTCGACCGCGTGGGCGACCCAGGTCCGCCTGCTCGCCCGCACGCTCGTACGCCGCCTCAACGAGGAGCTCGGCGACGGCACGGTGACGAAGGTCAAGGTCAGAGGCCCGCAGCACGCGCCCCGCACGGGCGGGCTCAGGGTGACGGGAAGTAAAGGCCCAGGAGACACCTACGGCTGACCCCCCTCCGTGGGCGCGCGTGGCTCGTGGCCCCTCCCAGGCGTCCGTACGCCCTCTCCCATACGGCCCTCTCCCCCGTCCCTTCCCGAGGCCCGTCCGCGCGGCCCTGGGCGTCCCTGCCGCGCCGCCCAGGACGCCAGTCCCATGTGACCCGGCCGCCGTCCCAGGTGGCCGATGCAGGCCGATGAGAGGCAGGACGGATCACGGGGCGGCGGCAGGGGCAGGCCGCACACCGTTCACGAGGTGCGTACGTCCGTTCACGTTCACGAGCGGCGTACGTCCGTTCACGAGGGGCGTACGTCCGCGAAAACCGATCAGACAGCCGCAGACGCGATGACCCCACTCCCGCGTGGGGGAAGGCTCGAACGGGGGGAAAACGAGCGACAGGCCGTTACAGGCGCGTTCAATGCCACCTTGGGCGCTCAGAGCCGGTAGAATGAATGCGGATTCCGGACACGTCCGCTTGCGTGTCACCCCCGGCGCATGCGACGTCGACTCCCCTGGGTGACCAGCGCAACGGGGCACTCACGACGGTGACGGGCACGGCAGGGGCAGCCGGCAGATGCGCCATCCCTGCCGCGTGTCCGCGGCAGGAGGATTTGGCACTTGTCCTACGACGCTAGCTCAATCACCGTACTCGAAGGGCTTGAGGCGGTTCGCAAGCGCCCGGGTATGTATATCGGCTCGACCGGTGAGCGCGGTCTGCACCACCTTGTCACGGAGATCGTGGACAACGCGGTGGACGAGGCCCTGGCCGGTCACGCCGACCGCATCGAGGTCACGCTGCTCGCCGACAACGGCGTGCGGGTGGTCGACAACGGCCGTGGCATTCCCACCGGCATTCACCCCGTCGAGAAGCGCTCCGCTGTCGAGGTCGTGCTGACGACCCTGCACGCGGGAGGCAAGTTCGACGGCAAGTCCTACGCGGTCTCCGGCGGTCTGCACGGCGTCGGCTCGGCCGTGGTCAACGCGCTGTCGACGGCCTTGGAGGTGGAGGTCAAGCAGAACGGCCACTTCTGGAGGCAGCGCTACGAGCACTCCAAGCCGGTCGCGCCGCTGGCCAAGGGTGAGGAGACCGACGAGTCGGGCACCTCGATCGCGTTCTGGGCCGACCCTGAGATCTTCGAGACCACCATGTGGAATTTCGAGACCCTCTCGCGCCGGTTCCAGGAGATGGCCTTCCTCAACAAGGGCCTGACGATCACGCTGGCCGACGAGCGTCCCGACCACGTCAACGGCGAGCCGATCAAGGTCGAATACCACTACGAGGGCGGCCTGTCCGACTTCGTCACCCACCTCAACTCCAAGAAGGACCCGGCGCACGCGTCGGTCATCGACTTCGAGGAGCACGGCGAGGGCATAGCCGTCGAGATCGCCATGCAGTGGAACAACTCCTACAGCGAGTCGGTCTACACCTTCGCCAACACGATCAACACCGCCGAGGGCGGCACCCACGAGGAGGGCTTCCGCGCGGCGTTGACCTCGATCGTCAACCGCTACGCGCGCGAGCAGAAATACCTCAAGGAGGGCAAGGACGACAACCTCTCCGGTGAGGACGTCCGCGAGGGCCTGACCGCGATCGTGTCGGTCAAGCTGGCCGATCCGCAGTTCGAGGGCCAGACCAAGACCAAGCTGGGCAACACCGAGGCGAAGTCGTTCGTGCAGAAGGCCTGCAACGACCACCTCCGCGCGTGGTTCGAGCGCAACCCCGGCGAGGCCAAGGACATCATCAACAAGTCGCTGCAGGCCGCCAGGGCGCGCATCGCGGCCCGCCAGGCGCGCGACCTGACGCGGCGCAAGTCGCTGCTGGAGTCGGGCAGCGGCCTGCCCGGCAAGCTGGCCGACTGCCAGTGGAACGACCCCGCCAAGTGCGAGCTGTTCATCGTCGAGGGCAACTCGGCCGGCGGCTCGGCCAAGGGCGGCCGCGACTCGCGCTTCCAGGCGATCCTGCCGATCCGCGGCAAGATCCTCAACGTCGAGAAGGCCAGGGTCGACAAGGTCCTGCAGAACGTCGAGGTCCAGTCGCTGATCACGGCCCTGGGCACCGGCGTGCACGACGAGTTCGACATCGGCAGGCTGCGCTACAACAAGCTGATCCTGATGGCCGACGCCGACGTCGACGGCCAGCACATCACCACGCTGCTGCTGACGCTGCTGTTCAGGTTCATGCGGCCGCTGATCGAGGGCGGTCACGTCTACCTGTCGCAGCCCCCGCTCTACAAGATCAAGTGGGACCGGAAGGGCGAGGACGCCTCCTACGCCTACTCCGACCGCGAGCGTGACGCGATCATCCAGGAGGGCATCGCCCGCGGCAAGCGCGACCCCCGCGCCCACGACGGGGTCCAGCGCTTCAAGGGTCTCGGCGAGATGAACGCCAACCAGCTGTGGGAGACCACCATGAACCCTGACACCCGCATCCTGCTGCAGGCCACTCTCGACGACGCCGCCCAGGCCGACGAGATGTTCAGCGTGCTGATGGGTGAGGACGTCGAGGCGCGCCGGGCGTTCATCATCAGAAATGCGCGCGATGTCCGTTTCCTGGACGTGTAGCGACAGCCGTACATCAGAAAAGGATCTTCACACGTGACGGAAGTGAACACTCCGCCTCCACCGTCGCCGGATCGCATCGAACCGGTCGACATCCAGACCGAGATGCAGCGCAGTTACATGGACTACGCGATGTCGGTCATCGTCTCGCGTGCGCTGCCTGATGTGCGTGACGGTCTCAAGCCGGTGCACCGCCGCGTGCTCTACGCGATGTACGACGGCGGCTACCGACCTGACCGGGGCTACTTCAAGTGCTCGCGAGTCGTCGGCGACGTCATGGGGTCCTACCACCCCCACGGCGACGCCCCGATCTACGACACCCTCGTACGGCTGGCGCAGCCCTGGTCGCTGCGCCACCCGATGGTGGACGGGCAGGGCAACTTCGGCTCCCCCGGCAACGACGCGCCGGCGGCGATGCGCTACACCGAGTGCAAGCTCGCGCCCATCGCCATGGAGATGCTGCGCGACATCGACAAGGACACCGTCGACTTCCAGCCCAACTACGACGGGCGCTCCCAGGAGCCGATCGTCCTGCCGGCCCGCTTCCCCAACCTGCTGGTCAACGGCACCACCGGCATCGCCGTCGGCATGGCCACCAACATCCCGCCGCACAACCTGCGTGAGGTGGCCGAGGCCGTCAAGTGGGCGCTGGAGCACCCTGACGCGTCCGACGAAGAACTGCTTGAGGCGGCCATCGCCCGCGTCAAGGGCCCCGACTTCCCCACCAAGGCGCTGATCGTCGGCCGCCGCGGCATCGAGGACGCCTACCGCACCGGCCGCGGCTCGATCACCATGCGGGCCGTCGTCGAGGTCGAGGAGGACACCAAGGGCCGCCACGCCCTGGTCGTCACCGAGCTGCCCTACCAGGTCAACCCCGACAACCTCGCCCTCAAGATCGCCGAGCTGGTGAAGCAGGGCAAGGTCAGCGGCATCGCCGACGTGCGCGAGGAGTCGTCCTCCCGGGTCGGCCAGCGCCTGGTGATCGTGCTCAAGCGCGACGCCGTCGCCAAGGTCGTGCTCAACAACCTCTACAAGCACACCCAGCTGCAGGACACGTTCGGCGCGAACATGCTGGCGCTGGTCGACGGGGTGCCGCGCACGCTCCGGCTCGACCAGTTCGTCTCGCACTACGTGACCCACCAGATCGAGGTCATCGTCCGCCGTACGAGCTACCTCCTGCGCAAGGCCGAGGAGCGCGCCCACATCCTGCGCGCGCTGCTCAAGGCCCTCGACCGGCTCGACGACGTCATCGCCCTCATCCGCGCCTCCGAGTCGGCCGCGGCGGCCCAGCAGGGCCTGATGGGGCTGCTGGAGATCGACGAGGTGCAGGCGCAGGCCATCCTCGACATGCAGCTGCGCAAGCTCGCCGCCCTGGAGCGCCAGGCGATCCAGGACGAGTACGGGCAGTTGATGACGCAGATCGCCGACTACCAGGACATCCTGGCCTCCGAGACGCGGCAGCGGCAGATCGTCGGCGACGAGCTCAGCGAGATCGTCGCCCGCTTCGGCGAGGACCGGCGCACCGAGATCACCGCCTACGACGGCGACATGTCGATCGAGGACCTCATCGCCGAGGAAGACATCGTCGTCACCATCACCCGCGGCGGCTACGCCAAGCGCACCCGCACCGACCTCTACCGGGCGCAGAAGCGCGGCGGCAAGGGCGTGCGAGGCGCGCAGCTGCGCCAGGACGACATCGTCGACCACTTCTTCGTCACCTCGACCCACCACTGGCTGCTGTTCTTCACCAACAAGGGCCGCGTCTACCGGGTCAAGGCGTACGAACTACCCGACTCCGGGCGTGACGCGCGTGGCATGCACCTGGCCAACCTGCTGGCCATGCAGCCGGACGAGACGGTCATGGAGGTCCTCGACCTGCGCGACTACGAGGTCGCCCCCTACCTCGTGCTCGCCACCCGCAGCGGCCTGGTCAAGAAGACCCGGCTGTCCGAGTACGACTCCCCCAGGTCGGGCGGCCTCATCGCGATCAACCTGCGCGAGGACGACGAGGTCATCGGCGCCCGCCTGGTCTCCGAGGAGGACGACCTGCTGCTCGTCTCCAAGGGCGCGCAGGCGATCCGCTTCACCGCCTCCGACGAGGCGCTGCGCCCGATGGGCCGCGCGACCAGCGGTGTCATCGGAATGCGCTTCCTGGAAGGCGACGAACTTCTCGCCATGAATAGGATCGCAGACGGACAAGATGTGCTTATTGCCACCAAGGCCGGGTACGCCAAGCGAACTCCAGTTGAGCAGTATCCGGTTCAAGGTCGGGGTGGTAGGGGCGTGCTGACGGCGAAAATCGTGAGTTCCCGTGGCAAGCTGGTCGGAGCCGTCATGGTCAACCCAGAAGATGAGGTCTTCGCGATCACATCGGCCGGTGGGGTGATCCGGACGAGTGCCGGCGAGATCAAGCAGTCCGGCCGCCAGACCATGGGAGTTCGTTTGATGAATCTCGCCGAAGGCGACAGTGTGGTGGCCCTCGCCCGCAACGCCGAGTCGCTGGAGACCGCGGTGGACAATGAGGAAGACGGGGGAGGAGAGTAAGTCATGAGCGCCCAGGGCGGCAGCGCCGGCCCGAGGACCAGGGGGTCCCGGGACAACGGGAAGCAGCAGCCTAAGAAACCCAGCGAAGCCGAGGGCTTCGACCAGCCCGACGAGCAGAACGCCACGGCCGTGCACCCGATGCCCGGCCCCACCGGCGCGGCGCCCAACGGGCCCGCCCCCGGTTCCGGAGGCCCAGGCGGAGCGGCTCCCACCGGAGCGCCTCAGCCCGGGGCCTCTCCCGCCGGGCCGGCCCCGGGCGGGCCGTCTTCAGGGGGCCCGCCCCCCGGGAGGTCGGCACCCGCAGGGTCCTCATCCGCGGGTTCCTCACCCGCGGGTCCTGCTTCCGCCGGTCCTGCTTCCGCCGGGCCGGTTTCCGCGGGGGCGGGGGCTCCCGCGCGAGGCAGGTCCAAGGAGAGGCAGGCACCGTCGGACGGCAATGAGATGGTCGGCCTCCGCCCGTCCCTGACCTCCGAGGCTCCACCACGGGTGGAACTCCCGAAGAAGAAGTCCGGAAACTCGTCTGGATCCCGACTTCCCCGCAAGGCCCACCTGGTCCTGCGCCGCATCGAGCCGTGGTCCGCCATGAAGTTCAGCTTCGTGGTGTCGCTGGTCTGCTTCGTGGTGCTCTTCGTGGCGGTGGCCGTCCTGTACGGCGTGCTGTCCGCACTGGGCGTGTTCGACTCGCTCGTGGACCTGGTCAACCAGCTCGGCAAGGGCGAGCAGGGCCAGCAGTCCCTCCCGATCGACATCGCCTCCTGGTTCGAGCCGGTCCGCATCCTGGGCTACACGGCGCTCATCGGCGCGGTCAACGTGGTCCTCATCACGGCCCTGGCCACCCTGGGAGCGGTCATCTACAACGTCGCCGCCGACCTGGTGGGCGGCGTCGAAGTCACCTTCAGCGAGGCCGAGTAGCCGTCCCGGGCCGCTTCGCTTGCGCCGCACTCCTGCGATGAGTGCGGCGCAAGCAGCATCCGGAAGGCTGTAAGCTTTTCTCGTCCGAACAACCGGTTCGCGTTCCCTGATGGGCATGCGATACGGTCTGTGCTCGCGGGGCTATAGCTCAGTCGGTTAGAGCGCTTCCCTGATAAGGAAGAGGTCCCAGGTTCAAGTCCTGGTAGCCCCACCCAGTTGACCAGCATCTAAGAGTCGCTTTCGAACTAGGAAGCGGCTCTTTTTCGCATTGTGGGAGAAATCTGGGAGACGACCTTGGCCGCCCTCCCCTCCCGCCACTTCGCCAGCTCGGCGTCCAGGAGCGGGATCGCCGAGTCCGGGTAGATCTTGAACCGCTCGGCCACCGCGTGCTCCCACAGCCGCTGCAGCAACTCCACCAGCTCGACGCGCATGCCCTCGGTCGGGTGGCCGTAGCGCCCTTGCATGCTGGCGTCTTCGTGGCCCATGCGCTCGACCTTAAGCGCCTTCTTGATCCCGCCGTCGTCCATCCATGTCTGGTGCCCGTGCCGCAGCCCATGCGGCGTGAGCCCGGGCAGCAGCGGCAGCCACGTCACCAGGTGCGGCCGCACCTCCAACGGCCAGCTCCCCCAGTCCGGGATCCCCCGCCCCACCGGCGGGACGAACACCTCGCCGGCCAACGCGCGCGGCCACTTCCACAGCGTCGGCCGCCCGGGCCAGTGCTGTTCGCCGGCGAGGACCTGGCGGCGGCCGCGCTCCGGTGGCGGCCCGTACACCGCGGCGTCGGCCAGCACCGGCAGCGCTGGCCTGGCTCGCGCGCCGCTCCTAAGGGTGTACGCGACCCACCAAGGGAGAATCGGTGTCCTGGACCCTCCACCAGGGCGACGCGCTCGCCATCCTGCCCACCTTCCCCGACCAATCCATCGACCTCGTACTCGCCGACCCGCCCTACAACTCCGGCGGCCGAACCAGCAGCGAACGCGCCACACAGACCGCCCGTAACAAATACGTTTCCGGGGACGCCAATCACGACCTGGCCAACTTCGCTGGCGACAACCGAGACCAACGATCGTTCGGCTACTGGCTCACCCTCGTGCTCAGCGAATGCCTGCGAACCGCCCAGATCGGCGCTTCCTGCCTAGTGTTCTGCGACTGGAGGCAGACCGCCGCCACCAGCGACGCGCTGCAGGCCGCGGGCTGGACTTGGCGCGGCATCATCCCCTGGCGCAAGACGATCAGTAGACCCCAGCGTGATGGATTCCGCCGTGAATGCGAGTACATCCTGTGGGGCAGCCACGGCGCTCCCATACGGCACGACACTCCGATCTATCTGCCCGGTCTTGTCGAGGGCTCTCAGCCGCGCGGTCAGCAGCGGCGGCACATCACGCAGAAGCCCGTCGAGGTCCTGCGCCAGCTCGTCCGCATCTGCCGGCCGGGCGGGACCGTGCTCGACCCGTTCGCCGGATCCGGATCAACCGGCGTCGCGGCGCTCGCCGAGGGCCGCGACTTCGTCGGCATCGAGATCACCGACCACTACGCCGCCATCGCCCGCCAACGGCTCGCGGACACCGAGATCGGGAGGACACCGTGAAACTGATTCAGGCCCGCCACTACCACAAGGGCCGTATCGCGCCGATCCGGCTCGTCGTGCTGCAAACGCACTGCCAAGCCGATCTCAAGCTGCGATAATGAACTGATATTCGAAACCCCGGCGAGTGCTCCAACACTCCCGGGGCCAGGCGACCACCTATGCAGGAGGTGCTCGCATGAGCGAGCGTACCCAAGACGTGTCCGGCCAGGAAGCCGAGACGGCCAAGCTTTGCCCTGGATGCGAGCAAGTCAAGCCCCTCACGGCATTCGGGATCCGAAGAGGGCGCGGGGGCCAGAGGATTCCTCGCTGCCGGGACTGCATGAACGCGGCCAAGCGCGCTTGGTATCAGCGGAACCGTGAAGTTGTGGCCGACTACCAACGCAAATACGAGAAACGCACTGGTCGACGTGCCAGCCTCAAGAAGTACGGCCTGAGGCCTCAGGACTTCGATGCTCTCGTGGAGGCACAGAACGGCGTTTGCGCCGCATGCAACGAGCCCCAGGCGCAGCACGCAAGCTATCTCGACGTTGACCACTGCCATAAGACCGGCCGTGTTCGCGGCCTGCTGTGTCGTCGGTGCAACAAGACGATCGGCCTGGCGAAGGAAGACCCCCTGCTCCTGCTCGGCCTGGCAGCTTACCTCCGAAGGTCCTCTGCGGTCGGCCTGCCCACTGGGAGTGTCCAGTGAAGGAGAGCGCCGCCAAGGGAGAGGTCTCCACCCGGACCTGCAAGAGGTGCAAACGGATCCAGCCGCTCGTTGCGTTTGCACGGAATGGCAAGTGGTACCTCGGCGTATGTAGGTCCTGCGTCAATGCCAGTAGGCGCGCTGCTCGCCCACGCAATCGTCGTCCGGCGCCTCCGGTTGACGCTGTCGAATGGACATGCTGGAAGTGCGAGACAACGCGCCCCATCGATGCTTTTGCTCGCAAAGGCAGTGGCCGACGCCTCGTGTGCAAGCCCTGCCAGAATCAGCGAGTTCGAGAGCTAAAGGCGGCGAGCCGTCCTCCGCAGGAACCGAAGGTGAAGGTCTGCATCGGGTGCGACCGGTCCGAGTCGGAGGTGGAATTCCCGCGCCACTCGTCTCTCTGCCGCTCTTGCAGGAACGCCAAGCGGAGAGTTGAGTATGCCGCCGCGCGAGGTGGTGTGGTCAGATTCCGCTCGGAATCTAACGGGAAGGACCCCGAGCGCCGGTATCGACTCAAGCAGTATGGGTTGACCCTCGCCGACTACGACCGCATGTTCCAGGCGCAGAACGGCGTCTGCGCAGTGTGCCGGGGTCCGCAGGTCGAGTTTCGGCGCTTCCTGGATGTGGACCACTGCCACGCAACTGGGAGGGTTCGCGGCCTTCTGTGCGGCACTTGTAATGCGGCCCTAGGGGCCGTAAACGACGACCCGGAACTGCTGGAAGCGCTAGCCGCCTACATCCAGCAAGGAGCGCCTGCGAGGCGTTAACGAGGGGCTTGGCTCCTTCCGGGCTATCTCTGGGAGGAACCAGGATGAAGCAGATTCGTGCGAGGCATTTCCACGTTGGGAGGATCTCGCCGATAAGGCTGGTCGTGATCCACAGCATGGAGTTCCCGGAGAAGGGCAGCACCGCGGAGGACTGCGCCCGCATGTTCGCCACCATGACCCGGCAGGCGTCCGCCCATGTGACGGTGGACAGCAACAAGCGTGGTGCGGTGCGTGGCCGACAAGGACACTGCGTGGGCGGCGCCGGGGGCGAACGCTGACGGCCTCCAAATGGAGCTTGCGGGTTTCGCCAGGCAGAAGCGCGACGACTGGCTGGACGCTTACGGCAAGTCCATGTTGAAGCAGGCCGCGGCTGTGGCGGCAGGCTGGTGCAAGCTGTACAAGATCCCCGTCCGGAAGCTGACCAGGGCAGAGCTGAAGGCTGGCAAGAAGGGGTTCACTACCCACGCTGACGTGTCCGTCGTCTACAAGCGGACCGACCACACCGACCCGGGGACCGGTTTCCCGTGGGATGTGTTCCTCGGTCTGGTCCGGGACGCCATGGCGGGCGACGACGACGGGGACGACGAGATCGAGATCCCGAAGTGGACGCGCCGCCTCACCTGGCCGCCGGCGACCAAGGGCGACGAGGTGAAGGTGTGGCAGCGGCAGATGCGCAAGCGCGGCTGGCATATTGACGTGGACGGCTGGTACAGCGAAGCGGACGAGCGGGTGTGCCAGGCGTTCCAGCAGGAGAAGGGCATCCCTGTCACCGGCAAGGTCGACAAGCGGACGTGGGATGCGGCGTGGACCGCGAAGGTCACCTGATGTGCGATGGCCTGTGGCTGCGCAACTTCCCGTGGCAGGACCTGCCGCGGTACTCCGAGCCCGTAGACGAGCCTGATGAGACCTCCGGCCGGGTCACCGGCTGGGTGGATGAGACGAACTGACGAGCCCTTTGCGGCTCCCTGGGCGGTCCCGAGTGGCCGCCCTTTCGCATTCCCAATCCCGAGGAGACACCTCAATCATGCGCATCCTCAAGAGCGCTGCTGCTCTGTTCGCCGTCGTCTTGGCCATCGGCCTGGCCGGTGTCGCGTCGGCCACCTCGACTGCGGACGTGCCCGGTCTGGCGATCACGCAGGTCGGTTACAACGCCTACGGCGCCGACACCCGCTGGAACCGTAACCAGGAGTTCGTCGACGTCAAGAACACCAGCGCCGCACCGGTCAATGTGAAGGGGTTGCTGGTGGAGGACCAGTGGGCCAAGAGCCACCGCGACGACAACGACCGCAAGTGCAACACCTTCACCGTGAGCAGCCTGCCCGGCGTCGAGACGGGCGCGGACGGGTCGGTCATGCTGCCGGCCGGGGCCACGGTGCGTGCCTACAGCGGGTGGGGTCGTCCCGCCGCCTCCGGTTCGGTGCACGCGGTCTACATGAACTCCCGGTGCGGCTACAACGGCCACATCTGGGGCAACGGCGGCGACACCGCCTGGATCACGCTCGGCTCCGTGTCGGAGTCGTTCGCGTACGACTTCGACAACGGGTACACGGTCAAGCCGTAAGGAGACCTCATGTCCAACAACGAGCTGACGGGCGAGCCCGCCCTGTACGCGACTCTGGTGGCCACAGCGGTGCAGTTCGCTGCCGCGTTCTGGCTGCCGTGGTCGGATGCGATGGTGGCGGGCGTGAACGCGGCTGTGATCGCCGCGGCGGGCATGTGGGTGGCGTTGTCCACCAAGAGCGCCGACAACGGCGGCAGCATCAAGGCGGCCATCCTAGGCTTCGTGCAGGCGGCCATCTCGGCGGCCGTGACATTCGGGTGGGACGCTACCCCCGAGCAGACTGCGGTCATCATGTCGCTGGTCGGCTCGCTGGTGGCGGTGTTCATCCGACAGACCAGCAAGCCGAAGGGTGCCTACAACCTGGCGGCCTGACCGCTAGCCTGATCTCGTGGTCTGGCCCCGGTGTGGCCGGGTGTCGGGACTGCCCTGCCGTCCTTGTTGGCGGTAGGAGCCGGTGAGAGGTCCAGGGGACCTCAACACCCGGCCAGTGCCTGCCTCTGCGGGCTGGATCCCCTCGCCCGTGGGCGAGTGCCACCCCTCCCCGGGTGTGCGAAAGCCCTCCGCTTCTGGTCGTCGAGCCAGAGGCGGAGGGCTGCTTCGCGTTGTGCGGCCTGGCGTCGGCGCCGAGCTATGGGCCGTTCGGCTCGTGGCTGGGATGCCGCCCGGTGAGCGGAAAGTGAGCGGTTGCCGGGGAATGAGCGGAAAGCGAGCGGTTACTGCCGTGTCGTCTGAGGACATCGCGACCCTACCGTGACGAATTCCAGTCAACAGCTGTCACCTCCACAGAAGAGGGGTATCCCATGCGCAAAGGAACCAAGGCGGCATTAGTTGCGGCTATCGGAGTGCTCGGCCTCACGGCCGGCGGGGCGGCACAGGCGAACACGGCGCAGGCTGCGGAAGGCCGCTACAACATCATGATCGCTACCGTGGATGCGGGATTCGTCGCCGACTACTGCCTGCTGACCACGACGAGTGGAAACGGGCGTGCCGCGTGCAGCGGCAACAAGCCGACCAGAGCCCAATTCCGCCTCGGCGTCCCGTACAACCCCGGCGACAAGGTCTGGATCGACATCAACGTGAGGGCGGGAAAGGACCGCAAGGGCATCGACCTCAGGGGCAACCACTACTGCGAAGTCTCGGGGCACCTGCTGGACACCAACGTGTGGTGCTGGAAGAACTTCGCGGACTCCCGCGAGGGCGGCAAGCCCGGGACCCAGATCTTCGGATGATCGCCCTGTTTCAGGGGTAATCCACCCCTCCCCGGGTGTGCGAAAGCGCCTGCTCTCCCTTTCGGGAGGGCGGGCGCTTCTTCGCGTCTACACCTGCATTGCGATAACCACAACGCAAGTTCTCGTGGTTCCATCAGTTATTGGGCTGGAAGGGCAGGTCGCGGCCAGCCTTCGCTATCGCCACCGTCTCGGCGTCGTAGCAGTCCGGATGATCGACGATCAGATGGATTTGGGCCCGCAGTATGGCCGAAGAGTCCCAGTCCGTCCTCGCCTGGATGTCCTTGTATGCCTGGTACACCTCGGCGCAGGGATCGACTGGGCGGGCAGGCGTGGAGCCGAGCGGGGCGGTGTCCCGGCCGAGGAAGAACGCGATGACGATGCTGCTGCCGATGATGATCGTGAAGGCGGTCTTCTTGAGCCAGGCGGGTTCGTGAGGCACGTCAGGTGATGGCGCAGGCGGCAAGTCGGAAGGCCCGGGGGTCTCTGCTGTCACACGTGTGGGACGCGGTCGCCTGCTGGCGGGTGTACGGCTGGGTCCGGATTGCGATGGCCTCTTCTCGCGTTGTATGGCCTGGCGCCGGCGCGAAGCTACGGGCTTCTCGTGCCATACCGGACGGCTCACTGCATTCCCCGATGATCACGCCAGCACGGCCGCTACCTTGACGCGCGTCCTGTCCCCGCTACCCCAAGGCCGCGCATGCCACCCATCACCGACCGCATCGCCTACTGGGACCACTACGCCACCGGCGTCGCCAGCGACCACGACGCCACCCCCGAAGCGGCGTTGGAGAACGCCTTCGGCTGGACCCAGTACGAGGGCCACGGCCCTGGCGACGAACTGCTCGCCGATCCCGCCAGCGCGCTGGAACTCGGCTCCGGCCGCGGCCACGCGGTCGCCGCCCTGGCCACCAAGAGCATCGACGCCACCGGCGTGGATCTCTCACCCGTCCAAGTGGCCGGCGCACACGCCATGTGGGGCCACCTGCCCAACGCCCACTTCGTCCAGGCCGACGTGCTCGACTTCCTGTCCCATACCGACCGGACCTGGCAGGCGATCTACAGCATCTTCGGCGCGTTCTGGTTCACCGACCCCGAGCAACTGCTCCCGCGCGTCCGCGAGCGGCTCACGCCGGGCGGCCGGCTCGTCTTCTCCCAGGCGGAAGCCGTACCCGGCCCCTACGGCGTGCAGGGCATGTACGGGGCGGGCTTCACCGGCCCGCAGAGCTGGGTGTACCGGTGGGCATACGAGCCTGACGTGTGGGCGCGCATCCTTGGTGAGCACGGATTCGTGGAGGTGCGGGCCTGGCACGGGCCCGCGCCCGAGCAGGACTATGTCGGCACCCTCATCGTGCGTGCCCTCCGCCCCCGGTGAACCCGCGGGGCCCGTCCCAGACAGTCGCCAGGGTCGCCTTCGGCTTCTTGCGCTGATCCCCTCACTCGCTTCCGTGGGAGGCGAGTGCCGCCCCGCCCCGGATGATGCGAACGCCCCCGCTCGGTCTACGGACCAGGCGGGGGCTCCTTCGTCGTGCTCGGGTCCACCTCGTGCAAGCGGCGGGCGAGCACCCACGCGAGCGGTCACACCGCGGCGTGCGAGCGCAGCGGACGGACCTGAGCAAGCGCCGAAGCCGCCTCCTGGCGGACCTCAGCCAGCACCGCGCGAGCGCGCTGCTCGGAGATCTGGCCGCCTCGGGCGGTCACCGCCTCGACCGCGGCAGGCGCCTTGATGCCTGGGTCGTCCTGGTATGCGGCGCGGATGATCGACCTCTTCTCAGCCGGGGTGAGATCGCCTCGTTGCGCCTGCTCACCACGAGCCTGTCGCACGGCGCGGGCCTCGGCACGAGCCCTTCGATCAGCCTCCCTACGCTGGGCCTCGGCCAGGCGCTCTGCCGTCTCACGCTCGGCACGCGCCCGCTCGGCCACCCGCTGCTCGGCCGCCATTCGCTCGGCCGCCGCCAGCCACTCGGCACGCGCTCGCTCAGCCTCGGCCTGCTCGGCGGCCGCCAGACGCTCACGCTCGGCGCGCTCGACCGCTAGGCGCTCGGTCTCGGCCAGTTCGGCCGCTGCGGCGCGCTCGGCCTCCGCTCGTACGGCCGCTTGCCGCTCGGCCTCGGCCATCTC
>NZ_QNFZ01000291.1 GCF_003313395.1 Nonomuraea lactucae
GGCGGGGGCGGGGGCGGGGGCGAGGGCGGCGGCGGCGGCAGATGGTGGATCGAGGCAAGACGACATCGAAGAACTCCCTGTCTGCGGGGCATCGGAGCGGAACGGTGTCCGCCCGGCCGTCGGGTCAGGACCGCTGCGCGGTGATCAGGACGTAGCCGGTGTGCGGGTGCTTCCCGAATGCCTCCATCAGGTCGGCCGCCGCGGTGATCTGCTCAGCAGCGGGGGCGTCGAGGGAAGCGGCGAGTTCCCGGAAGGCGGCCGAGGCGTGCCCGTAGCTGGCGCGGACCCGTTCGCCGATGTCCGACAGCTCCAGCAGCCGCCAGCCTGCCTCCGCCAGGCGTGCGCGGTGCTCGTCGGGCGTGTTGATCCCGGCGATCTCATACATGTGCAGCATGCCGTCCAGCAGGGTCCTGCCGTCGCCGGTGAACGGCTCCCGCTGGCACAGGTCGGCGATGACCAGACGGCCGCCGGGGCGGACGACGCGATGGATCTCCGCCAGGGCGGCGGCCTGGTCGGGCATGTGCAGCAGCGACTCGATCGCCCAGGCCCCGTCGAAGGAACCGTCGTCGAAGGGGAGATTCATGGCGTCCGCGAACAGGAAGGAGGCCCGGCCGCGGGCGTCGGAACCATTCGCCAGCTCCGACGCCTGGGTGAGCTGCTGCCGGCTGACGGTGATGCCGGTCACGCGTACACCGTGCGCTCCCGCGATGCGCAGGGCCGGGACGCCGTTGCCGCAGCCCACGTCCAGAAGCTCCTGATCCGGCCGGAGGGCGAGGTGGCCGGCGACGAGGTCGGTGAGGTGGTCGGTGGCCTCGGTCATCGGGACGTCCTGGTCGTCGTCCCAGTAGCCCACGTGGATGTTGCCTCCCAGGGCGGCTGTGGCGCCGACGTCGGTGAACACGTCGTATGCCTGGCCGACGGAGCCGGGGGTGGTGTCGGACTGCTGCGTCATGGTTGCCTTCTCTTCGTGCGGGGTCGGTGTGTCACTGCGGGTCACGAGGGCCGGACATGGTGAGCACCAGACGTGTCGGCCCGTGGAAGACCATGTCGTCGGCGTAGTCGACCTGCTGACCGCCGCGGCCCAGCCCGGGAATGCCGTCCAGCAGCGTCCGGAGGCCGATCTCGGCCTCGGCGCGGGCCAGCGTCGCGCCGAGGCAGTAGTGGATGCCCAGCCCGAAGCCCAGGTTCCGGTCGGCGGGGCGACGCACGTCCAGAGTGTCGGGGCGCGAGAAGCGCGCGGGGTCCCGGTTCGCCGAGCCCAGCAGGGCTACCACCCGGCTGCCGCGTGGCACCTCGTGCCGGCCGAGGCGGGTGTCCTCGTACGCCCATCGCGTCACCGCCTGCACCGGCGGGTCATAGCGCAAGAGCTCCTCGACCGCCCCCGGCGTCAGCTCGGGAGTGCCGCGCAGCTCGTCGAGGACCTGTGGGTGCGCCCGCAGCGCCAGCACCGCCTTCGCCAGGAAGTTGGTGGTGGTCTCGTGTCCGGCGGTGAGCAGGTGGACGCAGGTCCCCACGATCCCGTCCACGCTCAGCGGCGCACCGCCGTCCCGGGCGCGGACGAGGATCGTGAGCAGGTCGCCGCGTTCGTCCCCGTGCCGCTGGCGCACCTCCCGCCGGAAGTAGCGGGCGAACGCCCGGGAGGCCGCCTCGGCCCGTGCGTAGCCGCCCCTGCCGTTGCGCGATCGGGTGGTGCTGGCCTCTTGCAGGGCCACCGCGTTGGCGCGGAGCCATCCGTGGTGCTCCTTCGGAATGCCGAGCAGTTCGGAGATGACGAGGATGGGGAACGGCGCCGCGAAGCCCGCGACGAGGTCGGCCTCCCGGTGCCGTCCGAGCCGCTCCAGGAGCTCGTGCGCGATCTGCCCGATGCGAGGCCGCAGACCGGCGACGATCGAGGGCGAGAACTCCTTGCTGAGCAGGGAGCGCAGCTCGGTGTGGCGCGGCGGGTCCAGGAACACCAGCCAGTTCTCGATGATGGCCCGCAGGGCCTGGTACTCGGCGGGGATCGGGACGGACACCGCGTCGGCGTCGGCGGACGCCACGCGCGCGTCCCGGCCGAAACGCCGGCTCGACAGCACCTGGACGACCTCGTCGTAGGAGAAGACGTAGAAGGTGTCCGGCTTGCCCGCGCCCGACGCCCCGCGATGGACCGGCGCGCTCTCCCGGTAGCGCCGGTACACCGGGTACGGGTGGGCGATGTCCTTCCTGTCCCAGCCCTTGAGGTCGAACCGCGGCAGCGTCGCGGATGGCATGCGGTCTCCTTCGGTTGGCAGTGTGGCGTCGCCGCTTCGTGCGCGCCGCCGGGGGCGCCCTATCGGCGCGGTGGCCGGAAGTGGTCGGCCCAGAACGCGCTCATCTCCCCCACGCGAGCGGGCACCATGGGGTGCTTGCCGCATGCCGCCGCGAGGTGGTCGAGGCGCAGCGCGATGCCGCGCCTCGCCACGTCCGGACGGGAAACGGGCGCGGGCTGCTCCGCCAGCTCGAACGACGGCCCGGCGGTCATGCCCCGTCGCCCCGACGGCAGGGTCACCAGCAGTTCCGCCAGCGGGCGCATCAGGCCCGTCATCATGTCGATCGCCGCGTTCATCAGGTCGGACCGCCGAAGGCTCTCGTCCGGGCGCTCACCGAAGTGCTGGACCATGAGCTGCAGCGCCATGAAGTAGGAACGGTTGAACAGCCGCATGACCGACCTGGCGTCAGGATCGGTCACCGTCTCCATGGCCGGGTTTCCCTCCCCGAGGGTCGGGTTCCGCACGACGGGATAGGCCGGGCTCCACCGTTCGCCGCCCGGGCGCGTCCCCGCGGCCGGTGCCCCGCGGAGCAGATCGGAGATCCGGAGGAACGAGGCGTAATGTGACCTCTCGGCGGTTCGCGGGCCGAGCACCCCTCCCTCTCCCTGCTCGGTGATGACGTCGATCGCGAACAACGCGCTGGAGAGGTCGTCGACCTCCAGCTGGTAGTCGGGGTGGTGCCGGTTGAGCGACTCCCGCAGGAAGAGGTGGTGCTCCCCGCCTCCCCTGCCCCTGTCCACCAGGAAGAGATCCGGGACGCGTTGCAGGCCCTCCCGGATGTCCGCGTACAGTTCGCTCAGCGAGGCGTAGGGGTGCCTGTCGTCGAAGGACGCGGGGGCCGCCGTGTCGCCCCGCCGCACCTCGCCGACGAGGTCTTCCGGCCGCTCGATCTGCACGAACCGCTCGACGCTGCCGGGTCCCAGCCTCTCGAGGGAGAAGTCCAGCGGCACGGGCAGCTCGTGGTTGACGGTGCCGAAGTCGATCCGGGGCACGTGGAACGGCTCACCCACCGCGGTGATGATGTTGTTGACGAGGAGGAAGTGGATCATCTCCTCGCGGGCGATGTTCAGCAGCATGCTGCGGATGCCCTCGTCGAGGGTCTCTCCGCCGTCGCCGCAGGCGAGCCGGAGCTGCTCCGGCGTCCACGCGCCCCGCCGCACGTACTCCAGACCGGCGCCGTGGGTGGGCACCGAGTAGGCCGCGTACAGGTACTGGAGCATGACGGCCAGCTCGATCGCGGCGGCGTCGCGCAGCACCTTGACCAGCGAGCCGCGGCTGGTGATCCTCCCGCTCCGGCGGCCGGCCGCAGGAACCGTCAGGAGGACCTCGTCCGGCGCCTGCTGGGCCCGCAGGAACTTCAGCAGGAGCCGCGCCTTCGGCTCGGACAGATCCCGCGTCGGCGGCATATAGTAGGTCTTCGCCTTGTTGCGCGGGTCGCACATCTGCCAGATCAGTTTCGCGTACGTCTCCACCTTGCACCGATCCGCCAGGCTGAACACCTCGGCCTTCATGAAGGAGTACAGGTGCTCGTAGAACGCGAAGACCTCCGTGTACACCAGGTCGAAGGTCGCCTCGTCCTGGCCGATCCCGGCCAGCCGCCAGTCGTCGGGAAGCACCCGCACCGCCAGGTACCCGGCGCCGGGCCAGTAGCCGAGCGCGTCGTCGTGGTCGTAGCCGAGGGCAGCGGAGCCGGGGAGGTCCACGTCGCACGGCAGGTCACCGGCGCCGGCTGACAGCAGGACACGGGCCGTACCGGCCGCCGCGCCCCGCATGGTGAACCACCCGCGGCCCGCGAGGTCCGTGTCCAGGACACAGGTGCTAGACCACGCGCCGGAACCGTCCCGCCGGCCCGCGCGCAGCCGGACGATGTCGACGTCGGAGCAGCGCGCCTCGGGAGAACGCGCGGACGGGTCGCGCGGGAGGGCCCTGGGATTGAAGAACTGCCGTACGCCGATCTCGCCGACAGCGCCTGGACGGCCCCGCACATAGGACCGCACGAGCACCTCGACGTCGTGGTCCGCGTCGTCCGGGTCCCGGGGATGCTCCAGGAAGTGGCACGCGTCGTCGACCTGGACGTTGATCTCCTTTTCGCGCAGGAGCACCACCGGGCCGCCGGGGCCGGTGCCGACCAGGTGCAGCGCCTCCTCAGCCGCGGCGTTCGCCGGTATCTCGCTGGGAACCGTCACCAGGCCGCCGGCCAGGACGTACTCCTCCCCGAGGTACGCCCGCCGGGGCACCCTGGCCACCAGCCGGCCGCTGTCCGCCGTGCGCAGTTCGAGATCGCCGACGTCGACCAGCGCGGGGAGACCGGCCGCGGCCCCGGACCGATGGTCTCGCACCGGACCGGAGGCGGGCACCGCGGTGATCATGTTGAGGGTGACGTGCTCGTCCGTCAGCTCGACGGAGAGGTTGTGCAGCCCGCCGGGGGCCCGGCCGGATGCGCGGCGGTCCGGGACGAGCAGGCGCCCCGCCGGGTACGTGCGCGGCTCGTGCGGGCGCCAGGGGGCGATCGTTCCGCGCAGCTGCCAACGGCTCGGCTGGTCGGGCGCGAGCGGAGCGGACATGTGGCTGAGCGCGAACTGCACCACCAGGCCGCCGGCCTCCTCGGAGGCCGCCGTGGCACGCAGTCGCCGCACGGCCGGAGAGACCGCCGCCTCGTCGAGCCAGGTCAGTTCCTCATGCTCGGGCACGACGAACTGGTAGACCACCGACCGGCGCAGCCGGCTCGCCAGCCAGTGATCGCCGACGTCGCTGACGTGCTCGGCGTTGTGCCACCTCGGGGGGTGGAAGCCGCGGACGGCTCCGGTGGCCATGTACCCGACGTCGTGGGAGCGTCCGTCGCGCCCGAAGCAGAACTGTCCGACCATGAGCGTCGTGGTCCACTCGGAGGACGGATCGACGTCGAAGACACGGGCCCGGTTGACCGTGGTGGCGAGGTACTCGTTGTAGTGCCCCCACATGTCGACACCGCGCCCGACCACCGGGTCGGCGGTGTCGATGTCACCCGCGCGGCCCTCGACGCTGACGATCCGCGCGTCGATCGAGAAGTGCCCGTTGCCGGAGAAGTCCTCGCCCTTGGCGGCGCTGAAGGGCCCGTCGGGCGTCGGGCGGCCGGTGCTGTCGAACCTCGGTCCCAGCCGGTCGAGGTAGTCGTGGTACTCGACGGGCGGCCGGTGCGCCGGGAAGGGCTGCCCGTCATCGGTGAGCGCCGTGCTCGTCGCCAGATCGACGAGACCGTTGCGCGCGCCGGTGGGCAGGTGTGTCGTCGCCACTCCGCGGAAGTGCAGCCGAGGCAGGTCGAAGACGCTCACACCGACCCGTCCGAGGGGCTCGGCCTGGAGGCGGCGAACACGCGGTTCGCCCGCGGCTCGTACCACTCGATCTCGTGCGCGGCGTCGATCGCCGACTCGATCGCGCCCTCGATCCAAGCGGGCTTCGACGAGCAGTGCTCGCCGGCGAAGAAGAGCCCTTTCTGCGGACGGGTCGCCTCCCGCCGCTCCGCCTCGCGGAGAGCGGCTTCCTGAACCCAGCGGACCGTGGCCGCCCCCCAGGACCATCGGTGCGAGCCCCAGGCCCGTCCTGCCACGCCGAGGAGCATGCCCGGTCGGCGCAGCTCGGGGTGCATCACGCTCAGTTCCCTGGTGACGACCGCGGTCCTCTCCGCCTCGCTCAGCCGGCTGAGCGCGTCGGCGTCCGGCCCGATGGCGTAGCTCGCGAGCAGCACCGCGCCGAGCGCCGGATCGCCGTCGGCGGGCGGGTAGTAGGTCTGCCGCACGAGCCCGCCGGTGAAGGAGGCACCCCCGCTGATCCCGTCCTTCTCCCAGAAGGGCTCGCGGCAGTGGAAGGCTATCTTCGTCGCCGGCCAGTATTTCGTCTGATGGACGATGTCCAGCTTGTCCTGGTCGAAGCCGGTCAGCCGCATCCTCCTGAGCACCGTGAACGGAACGGTGCACACCACGTAGTCGCAGGTCTTGGTGAGGGTTCTGAAGCCCTGGCGGATCCGCAGGATCACCGCCTCGTCCCGGACGTCGATGCCCACCACCTCCTGGCCGGTCGAGATCTCTCCCCGGATCCGCGAGGCGAGCCGCCTGGGGAGCTCGTCCATCCCGTTGCGCAGCCGCACAATGGTGGAGCTGGTCTCGTCCAGCACGTCGTCGAGAAAACGCTCAAGGCGTGGCGGGCAGAACGACCGCACCTGGGGATGGTCGGCGAAGAAGGCGTGCAGGTCGATCCTGTTCCCCGCGCTGCCGCGCCGGTATGGCGTCAGGTCGATGTGATCGACGAGGTTCAGCAGTTCCACGCCTATCTCGTCGTGCAGCGCGTCGTAGAACTTACGGGGGGCGATGGCCCTGATGCTGGCGTCCAGCCAGGCGCCGAACAGCAGGGTGTTCTCCCGGTAGTGCCGGTTCGGCAATCCGGCGGCGAAGTCGTTGACAAGGGTTTCACGCGCGTCGCGCACCCGAAGGTATCCGGAGGAACTGGGCAGGTAGGCGGCGTCGTCGGAGAACAGCGTCCGGAACTCGCGGACCTGGTTCTGCAGACCGAGTTCGGCGATGTAGTGCATGGTCAGCCGGTGCCCGGCGGGGATCCGCATCGCGCCCAGCTCGGCGAACGGCCCGGCCCGGCCGCCGCCGGGAAAGCGATGGGTGTGAATGCGTCCGCCGATCTCGCGGCTTCCTTCGATGATTTGGACGTGATGTCCGAGGCGCTCCAGTTCGTATGCCGCCACCAAGCCGGCGATGCCGGCGCCGATGACGGTGACCTTCTTCGGTCCACCGATGGCGCCGTCCGGCCCGTCAATCTCCTGCAAAGGTGCCGTCACAGATTTCCTCCAGTACGCGATGCCAAGGCCGGGAGCTTGTCCTGGATGAACGCCAGCGCCTTCCCAAACCCGGAAAGGGCGATGCCTGGGATTGCTCATCGGCCATTGTTTGCGCGGTGGCGGCGCGTCCGTATCCCCCAGCGGACCTGGGCACGGATGGTTTGGCCGGCGATCCGCCGGCGCGATCGGGGCGGCGTGGCGGCGCCATCCTGCGCGAGTGTGCGGGGTTTTCCCCGCGCCGCCGTCCGGGGCGCGGAGTGGGGCGATGCTGGCGGGCGTGGCTGGACGGCCGGGTCCGTGGGTGCCTGGGCCGACCGGCGAGAACGGTGACACGAGACCCCGACGGAGGCGACGTTGACGCGAATACTGATCGCTACCACACCGGCACCGGGACACGTCGTCAGCATGCTCGAGGTCGCACGCGAACTGGCCCTGCGCGGGCATGAGGTGCGGTGGTACACGGGTCGGGCCTTCCAGAAGCAGGTGGAGCAGGCCGGGGCGCGCTTCGAGCCCATGAGCGCCGGACTCGACTTCGGCGGCATGAGCCGGGAGGAGGCTTTCCCCAGCCACGCCGGGCTGACCGGGATCGCCGATTTCAAGATCGGTGTCCGGGACATCTTCTACCGGACCGCACCGGGCCAGATGAATGACCTGCTGGCGGTGCTCAAACGGTTTCCGGCCGACTGCCTGCTCGCCGACGACATGTGCTACGGCGCGTGCTTCGCCGGCGAGCGCACCGGGATCCCGCTGGCCTGGCTGAGCAATTCGGTCTACATCCTCGGCAGCAGGGACACCGCCCCGCTCGGACGGGGGTTGCAGCCGAGTTCGTCGCCGCTCGGACGGGTGCGCAACGCGCTGCTCAGGTTCGTCGGGGATCAGGTGGTGATGCGGGACCTGCGCGTGGAGGCCGACCGGACACGGGCCCTGGTGAAACTGCCGCGGCTGAGGACGGGCGCCATGGAGAACATCGCGCGCCCGCCCGCCCTCTACCTGATGGGCACCGTGCGTTCGTTCGAGTTCCCCCGCAGCGACCTGCTCCCGGGAACCCACTTCGTGGGCGGGCTCCTCGGCCTTCCCCCGGAGAACTTCGACCCGCCCGCCTGGTGGGAGGAGCTGCACGGCGGCCGGCCGGTGGTGCTGATCACCCAGGGCACCACTTCCAACGCCGTCGACTGGCTGCTCGCCCCCGCCGTCCGGGCACTGGCCGACCAGGACGTCCTCGTCGTGGTCACCACCGGGACCACCCTCGACGTCGACCGGCTGCGACCACTGCCGGACAATGTCCGGCTGGAGCGGTTCGTCCCCTACCACCACCTGCTGCCGCACGTGGACGTGATGGTGACCAACGGGGGCTACAACGGCGTCAACGCAGCCCTTGCCCAAGGTGTGCCCCTGGTCGTCGCGCCGGGCGCCGAGGAGAAGCCCGACGTGGCGGCGCGGATCAAGTGGGCCGGGGCCGGTGTCGTCCTCAGGCGGCGGGCCGTGTCCGAATCCAGCCTGCGCCGCGCCGTGACCACCGTGCTGAACGACGAGCGCTACCGGCGGCGGGCACGCGAACTGTCCCGGGAGCACCAGAGCTACGACGCCCCGCGACGGGCCGCCGAGCTCATCGAGTCCATGGCCGATTTCCAGGGCCAGATTCCCACCGGAGGTGTCACATGTTGAACGTCACGACGAAAACCGGCCTGGTAGAAGCCCCCGAGACGAGCATGCCGACGGACCCGGGCCCCTTCGACTGCATGCCGGACCTGCTGGCGGCCGCGCGGGTGGCTCCGGTCGTCCGGATCCCCTATCTCGGCAATCACGCCTGGGTCGTGTGCGACCCGGAGCTGGTGCGGGTCGCGCTCACGCACCCCGAGCTGGCCAAGGACGTGACCTTGGTCCCCGACTGGATGCGCAAGCCGGGCCTGATGCTGGGATCGCAGCCGGATCCGGAGTACGCCCGCACCATGATCATGAGCGACGGTGAGGACCATGCGCGGATCCGGCGGCTGCACGCGTCGGTGCTGAGCCCGCGAAACACCGAGAAATGGGGCGAGCGGGTCAGCGTCAAGGTCGACGGATTCCTGGATGAGCTGGAGCAGTCCCGTTCCGGGGAGTCCGCGGAAGTCAACGTGGTCACGGCCTACACGCACCGGATCCCGCTGGCGTTCATCTCCGAGATGCTCGGCCTGCCCCTTGAGGAGGAGCGGCGGCTGCGCAGCATCACCGACGTCATCCTCTACTCCTCCGACTACCCGGCGCGCACCGAGGCGGTCGGGGCGCTGTACGGGGCGGTCGAAGGCTGGGTGCGTGACCCGGCCCCGCTGAATGACGGGGTGATCACGGGTCTGCTGGCCTCCTCCGACGGGCCGGACGCGGCGGTCACCGAGGGCGAGGTCGTCGTCTGGACACTGGCGATGGTCATCACCGGGTACGAGACGACCGGGAGCCTGATCTCCGCATCGCTGTACGAGGCTCTGCGGCGACCGGCGGAGGAGCGGCCCCAGACCGACGAGGACATCAAGGCGTGGGTCGAGGAGACCCTCCGGGTGCACCCGCCGTTTCCGCACCCGACCTGGCGGTTCGCCACCACGGACATCGATCTCGGCGGCTATCTGATCCCCAAGGGCGCCCCGGTGCAGGTCAACATCGCGGCGGCGAACCGGCAGCCGGACGAGGGAGCCGACAGCTTCGCCGCGGACCGGCGGGGACAGGGGCACCTCACCTTCGGCCTCGGCATGCACTACTGCATCGGCGCCTCGCTGGCCCGGCTGGAGGCGCAGATCGCGTTGCGCGGTTTCCTGCGCCGATTCCCGCTGGCGCGGCTGAGCACCGGCACCGCCGTCGAGTGGGAGTCGGAGTGGATGATACGCCGGATGAGCGTCCTGCCCGCCACGCTGGCCTGATGATGAAGGCGCTCGTGCTCGCCGGCGGGTCCGGCTCCCGGCTACGGCCGATCACGCACACCTCGGCGAAGCAGCTCGTGCCTGTCGCCAACAAGCCGGTCCTGTTCTACGGCCTCGAGTCGATCGCCGGGGCGGGTATCCGTGAGGTCGGCATCGTCGTCGGCGACACGGCCGCCGAAATCGAGTCCGCGGTCGGCGACGGCTCGCGGTTCGGCCTGGACGTCACCTACCTCCCGCAGGAGGCGCCGCTGGGCCTGGCCCACGCCGTGCACATCGCCCGGGACTACCTCGGCGACGACGACTTCGTGATGTACCTCGGAGACAACTTCATCGTCGGCGGCATCAGCGCTCTCGTGCGGCGATTCCGGATGAACCGCCCGGACGCCCAGATCATGCTGACCCGGGTGTCGGACCCGCGCGCGTTCGGCGTGGTCGAGCTGGATCCCCGCGGCCGGGTGATCGGCCTCGAGGAGAAGCCGGAGCATCCGAAGAGCGACCTCGCCCTGGTCGGCGTCTACATGTTCACCGCCCGCGTGCACGACGCCGTGTGCCGGATCAAGCCGTCGTGGCGGGGCGAGCTGGAGATCACCGACGCGATCCAGGAGCTGATCGACGCGGGTTGCCGCGTCGATCCGACCGTCGTGTCCGGGTACTGGAAGGACACCGGCAACGTCTCCGACATGCTGGAGGTCAACCGCCTCGTCCTGGACGGCGTGGAGGCCGACTGCTCCGGTGATGTCCACTCCAGCGAGCTGATCGGCCGGGTGGTGATCGAGAAGGGCGCGACCGTCACCGGGTCGCGGATCGTCGGCCCGGCGGCAGTCGCGGCCGGCTCGCGGATCCGCGACTCCTACATCGGTCCGTTCACCTCCATCGACAGCGACTGCGCGGTGATCGACAGCGAGGTCGAGTACTCCATCGTGCTGCGCGGGGCGTCCATCGTCGGGGTACGGCGCGTCGAGCGCTCGCTGATAGGACGCGAGGTCGAGGTGACGTCGACGCCCCGGATCCTGAGAGCCCACCGCCTCGTCCTCGGCGACCACAGCAAGGTGCAGGTCGCCTCGTGAGGATTCTCGTGACCGGCGGCGTCGGCTTCATCGGCTCGCACTTCGTGCGCTCCTCAACCGACGAGGACCAGGTGACGGTGCTCGACAAGCTGACCTACGCGGGGAACCTGGCGAACCTGGAGCCCGCCGAGGGCCGGTTCGCCTTCGTACGCGGCGACATCTGCGACGCCGAGCTGCTCAGGGAGGTGGTGCCCGGCCACGACCTCGTCGTCAACTTCGCCGCCGAGTCGCACGTCGACCGGTCGATATCCAGCGCGGGCGAGTTCGTCCACAGCAACGTCCTGGGCGTGCAGACCCTCATGCAGGCATGCCTCGACGCGGGCACCCCGAAGGTCGTCCACGTCTCCACCGACGAGGTGTACGGCAGCATCGAGGCCGGCTCCTGGGACGAGACAGCACCGCTCAGCCCGAACTCCCCCTACGCCGCGTCCAAGGCAGGCGGCGATCTGATCGCGCTCGCCTACGCGCGCACACACGAGCTGCCGGTCAGCATAACCCGCTGCGGCAACAACTACGGCCCGTACCAGTACCCGGAGAAGGTCATCCCGCTGTTTGTCACCAACCTGCTCGACGGCCTGAACGTGCCGCTGTACGGCGACGGCGGCAATGTGCGCGACTGGATCCACGTCGATGACCACTGCCGGGCCATCCGGCTGGTCGCCGAGCGCGGCGAGGCGGGCGAGGTCTACCACGTCGCCGGAACCACCGAACTGACCAACCTGGAGCTGACCGGCCGGCTGCTCGACGCGCTCGACGCCCACTGGCAGCGCGTCGAGCGGGTGCCCGACCGCAAGGGCCACGACCGCCGCTACTCCTTGGCCGACGGCAGGCTGCGGGCACTCGGTTACGCGCCGCGGATCGCGTTCGAGCGGGGCCTCGCCGAGACCGTCGAGTGGTACGCCGCCAACCGCCAGTGGTGGGAGCCGCTGAAGAAGCGCGATCCATGAGCCGCGCTACACCTTGAGCCGGATGAGAGCCGTACGGGACCGGATCCCGAGCTTGCGGTAGATCTGCCGCAGATGAAACCCGACCGTATGCGGGGAGATGAACAGATGGCGCGCGGCCTGCTGGTTGGTGAGCCCGCCGGCCACGAGTTCCGCCACCTTCCGTTCGGTCTTGGTGAGGCTCTCCCAGCCGGAGACCGGGCGCTGGGCGTGCGTCCAGTGCCGGCGCCGCACACCGAGCTGGCGCAGCCGGGCCCGCACGCGCGCGGCATCCCACTCGCCGCCGAGCGCGCCGTAGGCGCTCATCGCACGGTCCAGCTCGCTGATCGCGCTCTCGTGGTCGCCGCGGTCGAGCAGCAGGCCGGCGTGGTCCTCGGCCACCGCGGCCTGAGCCCACGGGTTGCGGTGCAGCCGGCCGGCCTGGGCCAAGGCATCAGCGTCTCCTTCGGCGAGCGCGCGGGCATGCATGGCCGCGGCGAGCACCGCGGGAACGCGCCGGTTGCGCGTGCGGAGGTATTCTGCCGTGTCGACCACCCTCTGGGCGATATCCGGCATGTCCGCCGCGAGCGCACAGCGAACACACCAAGCCGCGGCGGCCGGATCTTCCAGAACGAGTTCGCGCAGCGCACCGGCATGCGCCCCGATCTCCGCCAGCGCTTCCGTCGCCGCCCGAGAGTCCGCCTGAGCCTCGGCCAACTGCGCGTTCAGCAGAAGGCGTGCGGCCCACCAGGGACTGGAGGGATGCTGCGGGAAGTCCTTCTCCAGGGTCTTGATGTGATCCTCGGCCTGGGTGAGCGCCCCCCGGCGCAGTGAGACGAGGGCCAGCACCAGCCACGCCTGCGGGGCGAGCATCGGCACGTACGGGCCCTCCATGCCCACACCGACCCTCGCCGCCTCCTCAGCCTCGTCCAGGCGTCCCTGGGCGAGATGCAGCGGTGCCCGGAGCACGGCCGAGACGGCGGCGGCCAGCGTCCTGGCCTCCGAGGCGGCCGTCCGGGCGGAGAACCGGACGACCTCCGCCGCCTCCTCGTACTCGTCGGTCCTGGTGAGGGCGAAGGCGAGGAACCAGCGCGGATCGAAGAGCTGCACGTCCTCGCCCCCGAGCGCGACGGCTTTACGCAGGGTTTGCACCGCATCGCCCGCCCGGCCGTCGCGCCACTGGCTGAACGCGTGGAAGGTCATCGCGCCGACCTGCACGGCTTGTACGTGACGGTCGGGTGCGCTGAGGATTCTCTGCGCTCGTTCGACCGCGGTGCTGTCGCCGGTCAGGTAGGAGGCGGCGAGATAGGTGATCACGGCCTCGCGGTGGTGGAATCCGCTTTCCTGCGCCGCGAGCGCGTCGCCCGCGGCCCGGCGTGCCATCTGCGCGTTTCCCAGCAGCAGCAGCGCGCTCGCCATCGACGCTCGCAGCGCGGCGATGTCCGCGGCGAGCACCGACCACGGGGCCGCGAACCTCGCGGCCTCGTCGATCGTGTCCCTGGCCAGGGTGATCGCCCGTTCCAGGCTGCCCGCCCTGGTGAACGCCTCGACCGCGGTCTTGGCAAGGCGCACGCGCTCGGCCTGCCCGGGGGGCAGCAGCTCCATGCCACGGGTCGCCAGCGACGCCGCGGTCGACGGATCGGCGGCCAGCAGCCTTTGGGATCCTTCGGCGATGACGCGCAGTTCCTCCACGTTGCCGGGCTGGGCGATGTGTACCAGTTGGAGGGCGGCGCGTTCGATCCCGCCGGGACGCGACAGCAGCATCTCCGCCGCCTGTCGACGCAGCAGTGCGCACACCGGTGGCGGCACGGAGTCGAGCAGTACGCGCCAGATCGGCTCGGTGCGGAACGCGAGGTCGTGCTCACCGCAGACCAGAAGCCCCCGGTTGACCGCTTCGTCCACCGCTGCCAGCAGGCCGACCGGTGCTTCGCCGAGCATGGCCGACAGATCCTCCGGCGCGAACGGCGATCCGAGCACCGCTCCCAGCCTGAGAGCCTTCATGGTGGGCGCGGAGAGCGACCGGAGATTCTTCTGGATCATCGTGGAGAAGTGCTTCGGCACAGGCGCGGGCATGCAGACACCGCTCCCGGCGGGGTCGCTGCCGGGTGAGCCGGGCTGCAGCCGCGAGGTGCCGTCGACAACGCATAAATCGCCGTCCTCCACGAGCCCGCGCACCAGCTCGATCACCGCGCGAGGCTTGCCGTTGACGCTCCGCGCCAGGGCGAGGAGCGCTGGGTCGGGGACGGCTCCTGTGAGGTCGGCGACCAGTTGCGTCAACGCCTCGTCTGAGAGCGGACCCAGCTCCCGCACCGGTTCGACCGGGACTCTGCCCTGGAGCTTGCAGAAAGAGGTCTTCACCGGGTCGCACCTCGCGGCGTCCCTGTCCGAGGTGAGGGCGAGCAGCCAGAGGATCGGGCGACCGCTGTGGGCCAAGACAAGGTCGCACAACGCCGTCAGGGCGGGCAGGTTCGCCAGATGCAGATCGTCGAGCACGACGATGGTGCGGGTGGGTTTCGCGTCATTGCGCAGCCATGCCCGTACCGCCTCGATCGTGGCGGACGCACTCGGGAAGTGGAACCTGTCCTCGGCCGTGCCCGGCGTGTGGGGGCGGGGACCGGCAGGCGCCAGAGCCGCCCTGGGGGTGGCATCGGGACCGCCCGAGACGCCGTTGACCACCGCGAAGCCGCTCCTGTCGGCAATGGTGGCAGCTTCCACGAGGAGGCGGGTCTTGCCCGCGCCGGGCGGCGCCTCCACCATGAGGACCTTGCTCCGCCGGGCGCTCGTCACGTTGTGCAGGCTCGCGCTTATCTGTGCCAGCTGCTGTTCGCGGCCGCGCACCGGCGGCAACGGTCGTGCGTTAGGACCCATGATGCTCCGTATCACGATTTCGAAGGGAGGAGACGAGTGCATCACCCCCGGCGACCTGCACGGAATAGACGGTCACGGACGCCATTGGGGCGGTGCGGAGGGCTCACCCGGACGCAGGACGAATTGTTAACCGTGCCGCCGACCCACGATGAAGCAATCCTCCACCTCGCTTCTAAAGGGGACTACGCTCTCATGTCTAAAGGGGACTACGCTCTCATGTGATCAAAGATTCCGCGGCAGAGGTGAGATGGGTCACGATGGTCGCCGACCATCCTATGGTTTGACACGCATTCTACATAGAGCAAATGTTCATGTTGAGGCCACCGCGCGAGCAATGGAGTGTGCTAATCCGGGGGCTATGGGGGTCCGGGAAGCCGGCGCGCCGAGGCGGACCCGGCGAGCGCCGACGAGGCCGTCGCCAGGCTCGTGGCGCGTGCACGCGCCACCTCCGACGGCACTGTCAATTCAGACGCACTCGAATTCAGACAGGCCCACACTTACCCGGCCCATTACGTGAGCATTTCTCTTCTGCCCTTTCTGCCGGGAGAGCGACGGGGTGCGCGACTTTCCGGCGAAGAAATCGCCGTCCACGGTGATGCGCGCTTCATCAAGATTGGCCGGGATTCGCCTTTCAGCGCTCTCGGAAATGGTCGGCTCGATGCCTCGACACAGAGCACTCGCGCGCTCACCTGCTGTCGACAGCCCGTGGAGTCACCAGTTTCGGTTCCCACCTGCGCCTAATTTGTGTACGGGCGTATTGGACGCCGCCGTCCAGCCGCGGACGCCGAACGACGCCCCACGCGGCGAGGCCATTTAATCGCCACCTTGTTTCGGATGGGCATTGGAGTTTCCCGTGCGAATTGACCCCCGGCGGGCGCGTCCAGCCGCCCCCGTGGCCGTTTTGGGCCTTGCCCCCCGTCGCAGCTGAGACTACGATCACGCCAACTGTTAGGAAACTTTACTAAACACCAGGAACCACAGACTCCCCGCCGCGACGTCGATGCCCGGTGACCCCCCACACCGGGTGATAGAAGGGTCGTAACCCCCCATGAAACGAACCCCCCGCCTACTGGCGCTGGCAGTGTCCGTACTGCTGGCGGTCTTAGGAGTCCTCGTCACGCAAACGTCCGCTCAGGCCGCCAACCTCCTCGCGAACCCGGGCTTCGAGACCGGAGCCCTTTCGCCCTGGTCCTGCACCGGTGGGCTCGGTTCGGTGGTCGGCTCCCCTGTCCGCACCGGCACGAAGGCGCTCGCCGGCGCGGCGAGCGCCTCCGACAAGGCCCAATGCACCCAGTCGGTGGCCGTCAAGCCGAGCACCGCCTACACCCTGACCGCCTGGGTGCGCGGCAACTACGTCTACCTCGGCGTGAACGGTGGCGCGTCCACCTGGACCGCGTCGGCGGCGACGTACACGCAGCTCTCTGTCTCCTTCACCACCGCCGCCGGGCAGACCACCGCCGTGATCTACCTGCACGGGTGGTACGGGCAGGGCACCTACTACGCCGACGACGTCAGCTTCGACGGCCCCGGTACCCCGCCGACGACCACCCCGACGCCCACTCCGACACCGACACCGACTCCCACCCCGACTCCGACGCCCACACCGACGCCCACTCCCACGCCGCCGGACACCACGTGCCCGGTGAAGTCGAGGCCGACGGGCAAGGTCCTCCAGGGATACTGGGAGAACTGGGACGGCGCGTCGAACGGCGTGCACCCGCCGCTCGGCTGGATTCCGATCACCGACTCCCGCATCAAGGCCCACGGTTACAACGTGATCAACGCCGCGTTCCCGGTCATTCGCTCCGACGGGACCGTCCTGTGGGAGGACGGCATGGACGCCACCGTCAAGGTCGCCACCCCGGCCGAGATGTGCCAGGCCAAGGCCGCCGGCCTGACGATCCTGATGTCCATCGGCGGCGCGACCGCCGGCATCGACCTGAGCTCCAGCACCGTCGCCGACCGCTTCGTCTCCACCGTCGTGCCGATCCTCAAGCGCTACAACTTCGACGGCATCGACATCGACATCGAGACCGGCCTCACGGGCAGCGGCAACATCAACCAGCTCTCCGCGTCCCAGGCCAACCTCATCCGCATCATCGACGGCGTGCTCGCCCAGATGCCGTCCAACTTCGGCCTGACGATGGCCCCGGAGACGGCGTACGTCACCGGCGGCAGCGTCACCTACGGCTCGATCTGGGGAGCCTACCTGCCGATCATCAAGAAGTACGCCGACAACGGTCGCCTCTGGTGGCTGAACATGCAGTACTACAACGGCAGCATGTACGGCTGCTCCGGTGACTCCTACTCGGCGGGCACGGTTCAAGGGTTCACCGTCCAGACCACCTGCCTGAACAACGGCCTGGTCATCCAGGGCACGACGATCAGGGTTCCGTACGACAAGCAGGTCCCCGGCCTGCCCGCCCAGAGTGGAGCAGGAGGCGGCTACATGTCGCCCTCCCTGGTGTCCCAGAGCTGGAACAACTTCAGCGGCAACCTCAAGGGCCTGATGACCTGGTCCATCAACTGGGACGGATCGAAGGGCTGGACCTTCGGCGACAACGTCAAGTCACTGCAGGGTCGCTAGCGGCCCCGCCCCGGCCGGATCGGCCGCATCGGCCGATCCGGCTGCGAACCGGCGGGCAGCCGCAGGGTGAAGACCGTTCGCGTGCCGGGCACGCTCGTCGCGGTGATCTGGCCGCCGTGGGCCTCGACGAGTTGCCTGACGATGGACAGGCCGAGGCCGCTGCCTCCGCTCCGCCTGTTGCGGGACTTCTCGGCACGCCAGAAGCGGTCGAACACCCTGGGCAGGTCCTCGGGCTCGATACCGCTGCCGGTGTCGGCGACCTGGACCTCGATCTCGTCCCCCGCCCGGTGGGCGGCGAGCGTCACCTCGCCGCCCGGCGGGCTGTGGCGTACGGCGTTGGACATCAGGTTGCCCATGGCCTGGCGGAGCCGTACCGGGTCGGCGACGACCGCCGGATCACCGGCGACGTGGGTGAGCACCGTGACGCCCGCGGCCTCCGCCCCGGCCCGGTGCGCGGCGGCGACCTGCTCGACCACGTCGCGCAGGAGCAGCCGCTCCGGGTCGAGCCGCAGCGTCCCGGCGTCGGCCGCGGCCAGGACCTGCAGGTCGTCGACGATGTGGTTCAGCAGCAGCGCCTCCTCCTGGAGCGAGGCGATCAGGGCGGAGTCGGGCACGGCGACGCCGTCCTGCGCGGCCTCCAGCCACCCGCGGATGTTGGTCAGCGGTGTGCGCAGCTCGTGCGCGATGTCGCTGACCATGGCCCTGCGTAGCTCCTCGACGCGTTCCCGGCGCTCTGACAGGTCGTTGAAGGCGGCGGCCAGGTAGCCGACCTCGTCCTTGGTGGTGACCCGGACACGGACGTGCTGCCCGCTCGGATCCCGGGCCGCGTCGGCCAGCGCGCTCAGTGGCCGCACCAGCCGGACCGCCGTGACCGTGGTCACCGCCACCGTCACCACCAGGACCAGACCGGCTACGCCCGCGATCCGGGCGAGGTTGGCCGGGGACAGGTCGAACACGGGTGTGACGGGGCCGGAGGACGTGCCCACGAACAGGAGCGCGGGCGGGGCGACGAAGGGGGCGAGTTGCTCGCGCCGCGCCTCCTCCAGGCAGTCGTCGACGATCACGATCTCCTTCTGGGTCCCCTTGAACGCCGCCACGAAGTCCCCGCGCAGCGACACGTCCTCGGGGTTCGGCACGGCGTGGCGCCGCGCGCAGGCCACCACGAGCTTCCGCAGCTCCTTGAGGGCACGGGCCTCTGTCTTGGTGGGATTCTCGAGGCCGCTGGGACGACACAGGACGCTGGACGGCTCAAGAGCCGAATGGGGAGCCCGGAGCCGGGGCCGCCCACTCGCTCCGGCGGCCACCTGCGCCCTGACTCCCACATTGGACAGGCACTGGAGCCGCTCACGGGCGAGACGCTCGAGTCGCTCTCGTTCCCGGGTGGGAAGGAGGTACGGCCCGACGGCACGCGGATCGATGCGTGAGCCGGTCGAGCCGGTCGAGCCGATCTCCTGTCCCGGGCCGGCGGTCGTGTTCAGGGGGTCGATGACCGCCGAAGCGCGGGCCGGCAGCGTCGGCTGCCCCGGACCGGAGCCGGCTAGGACCCGGCGTTCCAGCGTCGTCAGGGTGATGCCGCGGCCGGTCGCCTCGGCCAGCTCCCGGACGGTCCCGCGCACCCCGTCCCAGTCCCGGTGGCGGGCCGCGTAGCCGGTCAGCGCGTCCCGGATCCTGGTGTCGTCGGCCAGGACCTGACCGCGTTCCTGCTCGATCGCCAGGGTGGTGCCGCGGAACACGAGCCAGGCGGTCGAGCCGACCGACAGCAGCGCGATCAGGATGGAGGTGCTCAGCAGCCGCGCCAGGAGGCTGTTGCGCAGCGGGATCCTACGCGCCACGGCGCCCGCCGGTCAGCTTGTAGCCGAGGCCGAACACGGTCAGCAGCAGCTCGGGGGCGCTGGGATCCGTCTCGACCTTCCTGCGCAGGTTCAGGATGTGCATGTCGACGGCGCGTTCGGTCGAGGCCCGGTCGTAGCCCTCGGTGCACTCCAGCAGCTGGCGCCGGGAGAAGACGCGGCCGGGCGCGGCGGCCATGGCCTGGAGTATCCGGAACTCGCCCGGAGTGCAGGTCACCGGCCGGTCGCGGCAGGTCACCTCATGTCTGGCCGGATCCACGACGAGAGGGCCGACGCGCAGCGCCCGCTGCCCGGAGAGGCCCGAGGGCCGGGCGCGCCGCAGCAGGGTGCGGACCCTGGCCATCAGCTCGCGTGGGCTGAACGGCTTGGTCACGTAGTCGTCCGCGCCGAGTTCGAGACCGCGCAGCAGATCGTCCTCCGTGGAGCGGGCGGTCAGCATGAGCACCGGCAGGTCGCCTTCGCCGCGCACCCGGCGGCACACCGTGGTCCCGTCCACGCCGGGCAGCATCCAGTCGAGCAGGAGCAGGTCCGGCGGCTGCCTGAAGACCTCGTCCATGGCCGCCTGGCCGTCGTGCACCACGGTGACGGTGTGGCCTTCGAGTTCGAGGTAGCGGCGGATCAACGCGGCCTGCTTTTCGTCGTCCTCGGCGACCAGAACGTACGCGCACATGGCCTCGATGCTAGAGGCGCGACCACTGGGTCAAGGGGCGGTCGAGGAGTGAGGAGAGTCATCCCGCACTCTGACGGCTCTCTGACATGCGTGTGCCTCCGGCCTCCCGGCGATACGCGAGAAACAGGTCGTCGCCGGGCTGACAACTTCATGACATGGGCGGGCCATGGTTGCCGCATGACGAAATTCGCGAACGTACTGACCGGCGCCTTCGCCGTGACGGCTCTCGTCCTCGGCACCGGCTGCTCCGCGAGCGCGGACGGCGGGGACGCGGGCGGCACCCGAGGCGATGTGGCGTCCCTCGCGCACAAGGACGGACAGAGCAAGAAGAAGGAGTCACCCGGCCGCGCCGCCTCCGGGACGGACCGCCCCCAGATCCGCCTCGACACCTCGGAGCGGGAGAAGCTGGACATGTACCAGCCCTACCTGTCATGCCTGAAGGAGCACGGGGTGCCGGTCCAGAAGGGCGGCGGAGGGCCGGCGGGCAACAAACCGGCGCCGGACCCGTCGAAGCTGTACTACCCGAGCGTGGACGTGTCCAAGTACCCCGCCGCGGTGAAGGCGTGCGACGGGAAGATGCCCCAGCAGCCGCCGGAGCTCGACCCGAAGAAGAATCCCCGTTACCTGGACGACTTCCGCGCCTGGATCAAGTGCATGGACGGCCGGGGAGTCAAGGTCGACGCACTCCCTGACGGCAGCGGCTTCAACTGGCGCGAGGTCACCGTGTCCGACGCCGAACGGGACCGGATCGTGGACGAGTGCGAGATGGAAGCGTTCGGTGGCCGCGACTGATCATCCTGGGCCCGGGACGGAAGGCCGCGCGGGGGACGACCGTGGCCTCCGTTCCGGGCGTCCCAGGGCCTGGGTCCTGGTCGTCACCGTGGCCGTCCTCCTGGCGGGCGGTGTCTGCGCGGCCCTGGTGGCGGCGGGCGGAGGCGGGAACAGGGGCGCCGCCCCCAAGGCCGGCCCGAAGGTCGCGAGCGTCGCCGTCACCAGGACCGATCTGTCGGACTCCAGGGAGATGGAGGGCACCCTCGGCTTCGGCGCGTCCCGAACCATCAAGGGCGCCGCCGGCGGCAGGGTCACCTGGCTGCCCCGGGTCGGCGCCACCGTGAAACGCGGCAGGCAGCTGTACCGGGTCGACGACCGGCCCGCCGTGGTCTTCTACGGCGGCACGCCCATGTACCGCAGGCTCGGCACCGCCGGCGCGGTCGGCCGGGACGTGCGGGTGGTCGCCGACAACCTCAGGGCGCTCGGCTACGACATCGGGGCCCAGCCGCCCCCGGGCACCACCGTCCGGCCGCGGGCCGCCGCTCGCCGAACCGCCCCTCCTGGTGGCTCCCCTTCCAGGACCCCCGCTCCCGGCACGCGGTCCCGCCCGGTGACGGTCAAGGGGGGCGACGGGGTTCTCACCTCCTCCCTGATCGCCGCGATCAAGCGCTGGCAGCCCACCGCCGGCATGGAACCGACCGGCGTCCTCGACGTCACCGACGTCGTGGTGACGCAGGGCGCGGTGCGGGTCGGCAAGCTCGACGCCCAGCTCGGAGACGAGGCGTCCGCCGAGCTGCTGACCCTCACCGCCACCAAGAAGACGGTGACCGTACCGGTGGACGTGCTGGACATCGGCTCGATCAGGAAGGGCCAACGGGTCAGCGTCGCCCTGCCCGGCCGGTCCACGACCCCCGGCAGGGTCACCGCGATCAGCACGATCATCCAGGGCACCGGGGACGACCGAGACGGCGCCGCCGGGAACCCGTCCCAGCAGCTCGACGTCACCGTCTCGCTGAAGAACGCGAAGGCCGTACGCGGCGTGGACGCCGCGAACGTGAAGGTGCGGTTCGCCGCGAAGACTCGCAAGGACGTCCTCGTCGTCCCGGTGGGCGCCCTGCTCGCCCTGAGCGAGGGCGGCTACGGCGTCCGGGTGCCGGGCGGCAGGCTCGTCGCCGTCGAGACCGGGATGTTCGCCAAGGGCCTGGTGGAGGTCAGCGGCGAAGGAATCGCCGAGGGAACGAAGGTGGAGACGGCCTCATGACCCCGGTCCTCGCCGTCCGGGACGCGAGCATGGCCTACCCGGGCGGCGTACGCGCCCTCGACCAGGTCTCGCTGACCATCGAGCAAGGCGAACTGCTCGCCATCGTCGGCCCGTCCGGATCCGGAAAGTCCACGCTGCTCAACATCATGGGCACCCTGGACCGGCCCACCAGCGGCAGCGTGACGATCGGCGGCCAGGACGCCACCGGCCTGCCCGACCGTCAGTTGTCCGCCCTGCGGGGGCGGCGGCTGGGCTTCGTCTTCCAGCAGTTCCACCTGACCGACGGGCTCACCGCCATGGAGAACGTCGCCACCGGCCTGCTCTACGCCGGGGTGCCCAGGCGGCGCCGACGCGCGCTGGCCACCGAGGCCCTGGCGCGGGTCGGCCTGGCGCACCGGACCGGCCATCTCCCGCACCGGCTCTCCGGTGGGGAGCGGCAGCGGGTCGCCATCGCCCGCGCACTGGTCAACGAGCCGGCGCTGGTACTCGCCGACGAGCCCACCGGGGCACTCGACACCGCGAACGGCGCCGCCGTCCTGTCCCTGCTGACCGAGTTGAACGAGGAGGGCACCACCATCGCGATCATCACGCACGACCGGGACATCGCCGCACGGCTGCCCCGCCGCGTCGAGCTCGTGGACGGCCGCCTCGTCTCGGACACCTCCGTCCCGACTGGAACCCCACGATGACCGACCTTTCCTCCCCCGTCAGGCCGGTCCGCCTGGCGCCCGCCGACCTCCTCGGCCTCGGCCTGCTGGGCATCCGCACCCGCAAGCTCCGTGCGACCCTGTCGGCGCTCGGGATCTCCATCGGCATCGCCACGATGATCGTGGTGACCGGGATCCCGGCCTCCAGCCACAACGCGCTGATGGCCGAGTTGTCCGCGCTCGGCACCAACATGCTGCGCGCGGAGCCGATCCCCGACGGGCAGTCACCCGTGCCGCTGCCCGAGCACTCGATCGGCATGGTCCGCCGCATCGGCCCGGTCACCATGGTGAGCGCGGTCGCGAACACCCACGCCGTCGTCCGCCGCTCCGACCGGATCGCCCCCAACGACTACTCCGGCCTGACCGTGCTGGCGGCCAAGCATGACCTGCTGGGCGCGGTGGGCGGTGGCGTGGCCTCGGGCCGGTTCTTCAGCCGGGCCGACGAGCGGTTCCCCACCGCGGTGCTCGGCTCCCGGGCGGCGACCCGCCTCGGCCTCGGCGAGGTCGCCCCGGGGAGGGCGGCTCCGCAGATCTACGTCAACGAACGCTGGTTCACCGTGATCGGCGTTCTCGACCCCGTCGCCCTGGCACCCGACCTCGACCAGACCGTCCTCGTGGGCTGGCCCGCCGCCCGTGAGCTGCTGAGGTTCGACGGTCACCCCACGGTGATCTACGTCCGGGCGCGAGAGTCCAAGCTGGAGGACGTCCGGGGGGTTCTGGCCGCCACGGTCCTGCCCGAGCTGCCTGGACAGGTCACGGTCAGCCGCCCCTCCGACGCGCTGGCCGCCAAGCGCGCCACCCAGAACTCGTACTCCTCGCTCTTCCTGGGCCTCGCCGGGGTCGCGCTGCTGGTCGGCGGGATCGGCGTCGCCAACACGATGTTCATCTCGGTGCTCGAGCGCCGCCGCGAGATCGGGCTGCGCCGCGCGCTGGGGGCGAGCCGGGGGCAGATCCGGGGACAGTTCCTCATCGAGTCCGTGGCGCTGTCCGGCCTGGGCGGCCTGGCCGGAACCCTGCTGGGCGTCCTCGTCACGGTCGGCTACGCCACCTACCAGGGCTGGCCCCCGGTCGTTCCCCTCGGCTCGGTGGCAGGCGGCTGCTTCGGCGCTCTCGTGGTCGGCGTGACGGCGGGGGTCTACCCTTCCGTCCGCGCTTCCCGCCTGCCCCCGACCGAGGCCCTGTCAGCGACCTAGCGCGCGGCATACGGTGCCCCCATGAGCTATCGCGTCGCCATGGACATCGGGGGCACCTTCACCGACGTCGTCTGCTACGACGAGAAGACCGGGACGGTCGTGGCGGCGAAGGCGTCCACCACGCCCCACGACCTCGCGGAGGGCGTGTTCGCCGCGCTGGCCCGGGTCGTCGAGGACCCCGCGGACATCGCCTACTTCGTGCACGGCACCACCCAGGGGCTCAACGCCCTGCTGGAGCGCAAGGGGGCCCGCGTGCTGCTGCTCGCCGGCGCGGGGGCCGGGGACGTCTACCACATCGCCCGCGGCAACCGGGACCGCATGTTCGACCTGCGCTACCGCAAGCCCGAGCCGCTGGTGCCGCGCGAGGACGTCATGGAGATCGGCGGCCGCCTCGACTGGCGCGGCCACGAGCTCGTCCCCCTCGACGAACGATCCGTACGGCGGGCGGCCCGGCGCGCCCGCGACGAGGGCTTCGACGCGGTGGCCGTCTGCCTGCTGTTCGCCCACGCCGACCCCGCCCACGAGCTGCGGGCGGGCGAGATCCTGCGCGAGGAGCTCGGCGACGAGGTCATGATCGTGCTGTCCCATCAGGTCTCGCGCGAGTGGCGCGAGTACGAGCGCACCTCCTCGGCCGTGCTCGAGGCGTACACCGGCCCGGTCGTGCGCCGCTATCTCGCCGAGGTCGAACGGCGCTTCGCAGAGCGCGGGCTGACCGTGCCCGTGCACGTCATGCAGTCGTCCGGCGGCCTGGTCAACGCCGCGTACGCCCGGCGCAGGCCGTTGCGGACCCTCCTGTCCGGTCCCGTGGGCGGCACCATGGGCGGCGTCGCCGCGGCCCGCCTCCTCGGCCGCCGCAACGTCATCTGCGTGGACATGGGAGGCACCTCGTTCGACGTCTCGCTGGTCGTCGACGGCCGTCCGGACGTGAGCGCCGAGGCGCGCATCGAGGGCCACCCCGTGCTGATGCCGATCGTGAACCTGCACACCATCGGCGCCGGCGGCGGCTCCCTCGCCTACGCCGAGGCGGGCGCGCTGCGGGTGGGCCCCGAGTCCGCCGGCGCGGTGCCCGGCCCCGCATGTTACGGCAGGGGCGGCACGCGGCCCACCGTCACCGACGCCAACGTGGTGCTCGGCCGGGTGGACCCGGCGTGGTTCGCGGGCGGCCTGATGGACCTCGACGTGGACGCGGCCGGCGTCGCCGTCGCCGCGCTGGCCGACGAGGTCGGCCTGGATCCGCTGAGCCTCGCCGAAGGCGTCTGCGCGGTGGCCAACGCCAAGATGGCGCAGGCGATCCGCACGCTCACCGTGGAGCACGGGGTGGAGCCGCGCGACTTCGCGCTGGTGGCCTTCGGCGGGGCGGGCGCCATGCACGCCGCCTTCATCGCCAGGGAGCTCGGCGTCTCCGAGGTGGTCATCCCGCGCTTCCCCGGGGCGTTCTCCGCCTGGGGCATGCTGGAGGCCGACGTGCGGCGCGACCTGACCCACCCCTACTTCCGGCAGCAGGACGCCCTCGACGGGGCCGACATGGCCGGCCGGTTCGCCGCGCTGGCGGCCGAGGCGCTGGACGCGCTCGCCGAGCAGGGCGTGCCAGCCGACCGGCGCCGGGTGGAGCACGCCGTGGACATGCGCTACGAGGGCCAGGACTACACCCTCACCATCCCGCTGCGCGCGGCCGGTGAGCCGGCCGGGCCGGGCTTCCTGCCGGAGATCTCGGCCCGCTTCGCCGAGGCGCACACCGGCCGGTACGGCCACGCCACCCCCGAGGCGGCGGTGGAGTTCGTGATGCTGCGCAGCACCGGCCTCGGCTCCTTCCCGCGCGCCGCGGCCGGCGTGCCGGCAGCCCACGGTGAGGCCGCGCCGGCCGTACGAGATGTGATCTTCGACGGCGCGGCGCACGCCACCCCGGTGCTGCGGCGCGCCGCCCTCGACGGCGAGCTGACCGGGCCGGCCATCGTGGTGGAGGAGACCGCCACCACGGTCATCCCGCCGGGATGCCTGGCCGTCGTCGACGACAACGGATTCCTCATCGTGAAGGTGGACCAGTGATCGACCCTGTCCGTACGGAGATCATCCGCTGCGCGCTCGTCCAGGCGGCGGAGGACATGAACACCACCCTCATCCGCAGCTCCTACACCCCCGTCATCTACGAGGGCAAGGACTGTGCGGTGGCGCTGCTCGACCGCGACCACAACGTGCTCGGCCAGTCGTCCGGGCTGCCGATCTTCCTGGGCAACCTAGAGGTGTGCAGCCGGGAGACCGAGCTCCGTCACGGGCCGGACGTGTGGCGGGAGGGCGACATCTGGCTGCTCAACGACTCTTACATCGGCGGCACCCACCTCAACGACGTCACCGTCTACGGGCCCATCTTCGCCGGCGGCGAGCTGGCCGGGTTCGCCGCGTCGCGAGCGCACTGGATCGACGTGGGCTCCAAGGACCCGGGCGGTTCCATGGACTCGACGTCGATCTTCCAGGAAGGGCTGCGGCTCGGCCCGGTCAAGGCGTACGAGGGGGGCCGGCCGCTCCGCGACCTGCACGAGGTGATCGCCGCGAACGTCCGCTTCCCCCACGCCACGCTCGGCGACCTGCGCGCCCAGGTGAGCTGCGTCATGATGGGGCAGCGGCGGCTGACGGAGATCATCTCCCGCTGGGGCCTGGAGACCGTGCTGGCCGCCCGCGACGAGATCTTCGCCCAGACCGAGCGCATGGAACGGGCCGCCATCGCCGCCCTCCCCGACGGGGTGTACCAGGCCGGCGGGCACCTCGACAACGACGGCATCGACCTCGGCACCCCGCTGCCGGTCAACGTCACGATCACGGTGTCCGGCGAGTCGATGCGCGTGGACCTGACCGACTGCGCCGACCAGGCGCTCGGCCCGGTCAACTGCGGCGCCGCGCAGGCGGTCGCCGCCGTGCGGGTCGGCTACAAGCTGCTGGTGTCCGGCGACGTGCCGCTCAACGGCGGCTCCTTCCGGCCGCTGACCGTGGAGACCAGGCCGGGCTCCATGCTGGCCGCCCGGTCGCCGGCGGCCTGCCAGTACTACTACTCCCACCTCGGGCTGCTCATCGACCTGGTGGTCAAGGCGCTGGCGCCCGTCATGCCCGACCGGGTGGCCGCCGCCTCCTACGGCGACTCCATGATCGTCCAGTTCTGCGGCACCGACCCGCGTACCGGGAAGCCGTACGTCTCCCAGGAGGCCACCGTCGGCGGCTGGGGCGCCTGGGACGGCGGCGACGGCGAGACGTGCCTGATCAACAATGTCAACGGCTCGCTGCGTGACATGCCGATCGAGGTTCTGGAGACGCTGTTCCCGGTCCGGGTGACCCGCTATGAGACGCGCCACGGCAGCGGCGGCGCGGGCCGCTGGCGCGGCGGCGACGGGGTGGTCCGCGAGTACGAGTTCTGCGCCGACGTCTCGCTGTCGCTGTGGTTCGAGCGTTCGGTCACCCCCGCCTGGGGGCTGGCGGGCGGTGAGGCGGGCGCACCGCCGCGGGTGATCCTCAATCCGGGCGGTGCGGGGGAACGGCACGTGCTCAAGGTCAACGCGCTGCCGGTGAGGGCGGGGGACGTCCTGCGCTGCGAGACCGGCGGAGGGGGCGGCTACGGCCCGCCCGCGCACCACCCGGTCAGCGAGGCGGCCGGCCCCATCCCGTCGGCGCGCCACCGCGCCCCGGGAGGATGAGGCTGTCGACCGTGACGCCTCGTATAGCCTGATTACTGTTGGTTTGGGGCAGGCGAGATCGCGGCCTCGCTGGTGATCGCACAGCGCACCGCGGAAAGTCACGTGGAGCACATCCTCGACAAGCTCGGCTTCACGTCAAGGCCCGACCACCACTCCTCCACTTGACACCACCGTGCCGTGCTCAGCGGCGGAGGGGTCAATCCCAGCAGTACTGACGGCCGAAGAAGCTGTCCTTGGACTCGATGCCGGGGGCGGGCTTGTCGGTGATGAGCCTGACGCCGGTGTCGGTGTAACCGGACACCTTCGTGCCGGACTCGGCGAACTCGACGACGGCCTGGACACCCATCTCGGCCATCTTCAGCGGGTACTGCTGCGAGGTGGCCGCGATCTGGCCGATCTCCACAGCCTGAACCCCTACACAGCCGCCGTCGACCGACACGAGGAGCACGTCCTTCTCCACGCCTGCGGCCTTCAGGGCGGCGTAGGCGCCGAAAGCGGTGGGCTCGTTGACGGTGTACACCACGTTCAGATCCGGAGCCTGCCGCAGGCACGAGTGCATCGCGATCCGGCCCTTGGTCCGGTCGGCGTACGTGTCGCGGGAGCAGACGATCGAGGGGTCGCCCTCGGGGATGCCGAAGCCGTTCAGGAACCCGTTGTGCCGGATCCGGCTGGTGGAGCTGCCCGGCGCCGTGTCCAGGGTGACGATCTTGGCCTCCTTGCCGCGCATCATGGCCTTGGCGTACGAGCCGATCAGCTGGCCTGCCTTGAAATTGTCCGTGGCGAACAGCGCGTCGGTGGCGTTCTGCGGCTTGGTGGGCGTGTCCAGCGCGATGACCAGCACCCCGGCGGCCCGCGCCTTCCTGATGGACGGCACGATCGCCGCGGCGTCGCTCGGCGTGATCAGGATGCCCTTGACGCCCGCCCGCACCATGGACTCGACAGCGGTCGCCTGACCGGCGTTGTCGCCCTCGAACCGACCGGCCGCGGTTATCAGAGTGGCGCTCTGGGCCGTGGCCATCGCCTGCGCGCCCTGTCTCATCGTCCGGAAGAACGGGTTCGTCTCCGTCTTGGTGATCAACCCGACCTTGATCTCAGGTCTCCCCGCCTCACGAACGACGCCGGGACCGCAGCCGGCCCGCACCGTGGCCGCGGCGACGACGACGCAGGCCGCGACCCCGACGACGGCTCGTACGGTGTGACGCATGCCAGGTTCCCAGGCCTCTCGGATGATCGGTGAGAGTGGCCATCACCCTGTGTCAGGATGAGTGACTTTCCCTGAGAAAACGTCCATTCCGCGGCAAGGACTTGGCAAAACGGGGGCGAGGAAAGGGGAGTACCCGCGCCTTTCCACTCTCACCGTATAGCGCACCGGGGGGCTTGCGGCAAGACCCGGGTCGTGCCGCACAATCGTCGGCCGAGGCCGGCCACGGAGTCCACGCCAGGCGGCGTCGTCGAGCACTTTCAGATCGGAGCTGATGACGTGAACCCCCTCACCACCAGTGCGTTCGACCTTCCCGATCACCTCTCGCCCAAGGCCGGCCCGACGCTGATCGCCGCCGATGAGCAGCACTTCGCGGCCATCGAGGAGAGCCTCCAGCAGTCGATCGCCGACCTGTCCGACCGCCTCGACGCCGAACGCAGGGCGCCCGGCGGCGCAGGCCGGCAGGCGATGGACCGGGACATGGAGATCCACCGGCTGACCGCTCGCCTGCGCGCCCTGCGTCGCTTCGGCTTGGACCTGTGCCTCGGGCGCATGGTCAGCGCGGACGACCCCGACCCCGTGTACGTCGGACGACTTGGCCTTGTCGACAGCGCGGGCCGTCGGCTGCTGATCGACTGGCGCTCCCCCGCGGCTGAGCCGTTCTTCGGAGCGACCCACGCCAACCCGATGGGTCTGGCGAGCCGCCGCAGGTATCGCTGGACCCGCGGCCGGATCAGCGACTACTGGGACGAGGTCTTCACAGTGGACGGGTTCGACGGGCACGCCGCGCTCGACGACCAGTCCGCCTTCATCGCCGGCCTGGGCGGCAACCGGTCGTCCCGGATGCGAGACGTGCTCGGCACCATCCAGGCCGACCAGGACGCCGTCATCCGCGCGGGATCCCGCGGCGCTCTGGTCGTCGACGGCGGCCCGGGTACGGGGAAGACCGTCGTCGCTCTGCACCGCTCCGCCTACCTCCTCTACTCCGACCCCCGCCTCGGTCACCGCCGGGGCGGCGTGCTGTTCGTCGGCCCGCACCAGCCCTACCTGGCCTACGTCGCCGACGTCCTCCCCAGCCTCGGAGAGGAGGGCGTGCAGATCTGCACCCTGCGGGACCTCGTCGCCGAGGGAGCCGCGGCGGCGATCGAGCCCGACCCGGACGTGGCCCGGCTGAAGGCGTCCGCGAACCTGGTGAAGGCGATCGAGCCGGCCGTCAGGTTCTACGAGAACCCGCCCACCCAGGGGATGACGGTCACGACCCACTGGTCCGACATCTGGCTGAGCGCCGACGACTGGGCCGAGGCGTTCGAAGCACCGGAACCCGGCACTCCGCACAACGAGGCGCGCGACCAGATCTGGGAGGAACTGCTCACGATCGTGGCGGACAAGCACGACGACGACGAGGACGTCTCGGCCGACATGCTCCGCGGATCGCTGCTGCGGAACGGGGAGCTGCTCACGACCTTCAACCGTGCGTGGCCGCTGCTCGAAGCGGCCGACCTCGTCGCAGACCTGTGGTCGGTGCCCGCCTACCTGCGGATGTGCGCGCCCTGGCTCGACTCCGACGACGTCCGGAAGCTGCAGCGCGGGGACGCCCAGGCCTGGACGGTGTCCGACCTGCCGCTCCTTGACGCGGCACGGCAGCGGCTCGGCGACCCGGAGGCGTCACGACGAAAGCGCCGGCACGACGCCTCCGTCGCCGCCCAACGCGAACGCATGGCGCAGGTCGTCGACAACCTGCTCGAGGCCGATGACGACGGTGAAGGTCTGGTGACGATGCTGCGCGGACAGGACATGCGGAACACCCTGGTCGACGAGACTGCACTGCCCGGCACCGACCCGGACCGGCTCGCCGGCCCGTTCGCGCACATCGTCGTGGACGAGGCTCAGGAACTCACCGACGCGGAGTGGCAGATGCTGCTGCTCCGCTGCCCGTCCCGGAGCTTCACCATCGTCGGGGACCGTGCCCAGGCCAGGCACGGGTTCGCCGAGTCGTGGCGGGAACGGCTCGACCGGATCGGCCTCGACGAGATCAACCTGACCTCCCTGAGCATCAACTACCGGACACCGGAGGAGGTCATGGCGGAAGCCGAGCCGGTCATCCGGGCCGTGCTCCCGGACGCCAACGTGCCGACCTCCATCCGCCGCAGCGGCGTCCCCGTCGTCCACGGATCCGCTTCGGACCTGAGCTCGATCCTCGACACCTGGCACGCCGCGCACGCCGAAGGCATCGCCTGCGTCATCGGCGATCCCACATTCCAGGAGACGTCCCGCGTCCGGTCGCTGACCCCGGAGCTCGCGAAGGGGCTCGAGTTCGACCTGGTCGTCCTCATCGACCCAGAGGCGTTCGGCCGGGGCATCGAAGGAGCGGTCGACCGCTATGTCGCGATGACCCGAGCGACCCGGCAACTCGTCATCCTCACGAGCCCCTGACTCTCCGCACGGCTCAGAGCGGAACGCCACCAGGCCTTGCGGTCGCATCGACGAGCCAATCGCTCGTAGCCATGTGCGACATGCAGCACTTTCACGTCCTCGACCGCCCGCAGCGCGTCGATGTAGTCGGTCGCGACCACGCCCAGGCCGCGCCGAGCCGGGAGCCGATCTGTGGACAAGGGTGCTCAGAGTTTCCGTGCGGCTTTCCGCAGTAGAGGGGCGATGCGGTAGTCGACAAGCTCACGCATGACCAGGGCGGTGTTGGTGCGCTCGACGCCGGGGATGGCAAGAATCTGGCCGGCTATGCGATAGAGGTCGTCAGCGTCGACGGCGACCGCGTGCACAAGGAGATCGATCTGGCCGCTGATGCCGTGGACCTGCAGTACCTCGGGTATGGCCCGGAGAGCAGCCGCGACATCATCGAGCAGGCGCTGGGTGACCTGTGTGGTGATGAACGCCGTGAGCGGATAGCCAAGTGCCTCGGGAGCGATTCGCCGTTCGAGCGATTCCAATGTCCTGTTGCCCTCGAACCTGCCAAGTCTGGCATGCGCCGTGTTGCGGGAGACGCCGACCTGCTGGGCCAAGGCGACGGTCGTCGCCTGCGGATTCTCGATGAGCGCCAAGAGCAGCGCGGCGTCGATGGCATCGACCTTGTTCGTTCTTGGCATTTTGCGTACTTCCTTCAGCTCGCCAACCCGGCCGGTGTGCAGAATGCTCAAAATGCCCTGCATCGATTGCGCTATCGAGCAGTTCATGATCCCCTTGGATGACATATTACGCAATCGACGGGCCGATAGCCGGAGCGCTGGGAAGGAAGGGCGCCAACCATGAGTACCCCCGCACCGGCCCGCCAGACCTCAGGCGACGACCTCATCGGTGAGATCGAGGATCGGGTGCTGTGGTTGGCGACCGCGATCGTCGATCACGCGAATCGAGTGCGGCCGAACCCGTCCGGGCTCAAGGTTGGTGGACATCAGGCGTCGAGCGCGTCGATGGCGTCGATAATGACGGCACTGTGGTTCCATCACCTCCGGCCGGAAGATCGCGTTTCGGTGAAGCCGCACGCGGCGCCGGTCCTGCATGCGATCAACTATCTGCTCGGTGAGCTTGACGAGTCCTATCTGACCCGGCTACGCGAGTTCGGAGGGATTCAGAGCTACCCGAGTCGGTCCAAGGATCCGGATCCGGTCGACTACTCGACGGGGTCTGTCGGCATCGGGGCAACCGCGCCGATCTGGGGAGCGATCGCCAGGCGCTACGTCGACATGAGCTTCGGCGGCGCGGGCCAGGGCCGTCAGTACTCTCTGCTCGGGGACGCCGAGCTGGACGAGGGCGCGATCTGGGAGGCGATCGTCGATCCGATCGTCGCCGAACTCGGTGAGATCGTATGGATCGTTGACCTGAATCGTCAGTCCCTGGACCGCGTTGTGCCCAACATCGCCGCCGACCGTCTGCAGGGGATGTTCGCCTCCGCCGGCTGGCAGGTCATAACGCTGAAGTACGGCCAGTTGCTGGAAGAGCTGTTCGCCCGCCCCGGGGGCGAGGCGCTGCGCCTGCGCGTCGATGAGATGTCCAACCCGGAGTACCAGCGGCTGCTCCGTTGCGACGCGCAGGCCTTGCGAGAGCGACTGCCTGGGCAAGGCCCCCTCGCACGTGAGATCGCGACGATCATCGACGACCTGGACGACGCCACTCTGCTGGCGGCTGTGCGAAATCTCGGGGGACATGACTTTCGCGCGATCGACCTCGCTCTCAGTTCCATTGACGACACCCGCCCTACAGTGATCTTCGCCTACACGATCAAGGGCCACCGTCTGCCGAGTCAGGGCCACCCACAGAACCACTCCTCGTTGCTGAACGCGGAGCAGATGCGTGCACTGTCGGCACAGCTCGGCGCTGACTTCGACGATCCGTGGCTCCCGTTCCCGGAGGGCAGCGCGGCCTCGCGCTTGTGCATCGACACGGCCACCCGACTGCGTCGGCACAACCAGCCCATATCCGCGCCACCCGCTGTGCCTGCCGACATCGGCCGTACTCCTTCGGGTACGGCCACCACCCAAGCGGCACTGGGCAGAGCCCTGCTGGACCTGACTCGCGAAGCGCCGGAGGCCGCCCGCCGCGTCGTCACGGTGAGCCCTGACGTCACGTCCAGCACCAACCTCGGCGGCTGGGTCAACAAGGTCGGCATCTGGTCGCCGACAGAGCGGACCGACTGGTTCGCCGACGACACCGAAACCATCCTGCACTGGCGAGAGCGACCCAGCGGTCAACACATCGAACTGGGCATCGCCGAAACCAACCTCGTGGGCATGCTAGGAGAGCTTGGCGCGACCTGGAGCCGGTGGGGACACCCCCTGCTGCCTATTGGAGTGCTGTACGACCCTTTCGTGGAGCGCGCCCTCGAACCCTGGGCGTTCGGCATCTACGCCGGCGGACAGTCGATCCTGGTCGGAACTCCGTCAGGTGTCAGCTTGGCCCCTGAAGGCGGCGCGCACCAGTCCATCAAAACCCCGTCCATCGGCATCGAACAGCCAGGATGCATCGCATACGAACCAGCGTTCGCCATCGACACCGAGTGGACCCTGCTGGCCAGCTTGGCCAGGCTGGGCAGGCCGAACGGGTCCTCGGCCTACCTGCGCCTGTCCACCCGGCCAGTGAACCAGCTACTGGCCGCGGTACCCCCTGATCCCGCGGCCAGGGAACGGCGACGGTCGCAAGTGGTTGCGGGCGCCTATCCCTTGCGGCGCAGTGACAACGCAAGGGTCACGATCGCCGCTATGGGCGCCGTCGTTCCCGAGGCGATCGCCGCAAGTGAACAACTCGAACAACTCGGGATCGAGGCCGACGTGATCTGCGTGACCAGCCCAGGGCTGATCTTTGCCGCCATGCGCGCTCGGCAAGGCCAGGGGGAGGCCGAAACATGGATACTCGACGAGGCCTTTCCGGCCGATCGGGCGACCCCACTCGTCACCGTGCTGGACGGTCACCCCCACGCTCTGGCCTTCCTGGCCGGAATCAACCAGGTGCCCAGCACGAACTTGGGAGTCACGGGATTCGGCCAGTCCGGCGCCCTGAACGATGTGCAGCAATACCACGGGCTGGACGTCAACAGCATCATCTACGCCGCCCTCGACCTGGCCGAATGAGACGACTTCGAGCCGACGTCGCGCGACAGACAGTGACGCCTTTCGAGAGAACCATGGGGGGAGGCCGGGGCACGGGGATCGCAGAAGCTTCCGCGGTCAGCAGCAGCCGCCCGCCGCGCTGACCGACTCTGCGCTCTCCTTGTCGTCCGATGCGGTGCCGGAGTCACAGCACACCGAGGCGGTCTCCTTGTCCAGGGTGTCGGCATCGCCCTTGACCACGTACACCTCCCACGGCTCCGCGCCGGGCCCGTGGACCCAGACCTTGTCCTGGAGGGCGTAGCAGCAGGAGGTGTCGTTCTCCTCGAACGTGGCCAGCCCGGCGTCCTTGAGCCGCTGGGCGGCGGCGTTCACCTGCGCGGTCTCCTCGACCTCGACGCCGAGGTGGTCCATGCGGGTCGCCTCGCCCTCCGAGCCCTCGATCAGGACGAGCTTGAGCGGGGGGTCGGCGATGGCGAAGTTGGCGTACCCGGGGCGGCGCTTGGCCGGCTCGGTGCCGAAAAGCTTGGAGTAGAAGGTGATCGACCCTTCCAGGTCGGCGACGCGGAGGGCGAGCTGTACGCGAGACATGACGACGATCTCCGATCCGTTGCTGCTTCGATGGATGTCTAAACAGCTCCGAGTTTGCGCCACTGCTTAGGGATCTGTCAAATTAGAGACATGTCGAAGCAAGAGCTGCCGCTAGTGCCGCCCTCCGGGTGCTGCGCACCGTTGGTCGCCGAGCCGGTCGCGGAAGTCGAAGCCGCTGAGCTGGCCCGGGTGTTCAAGGCCCTGGGTGACCCGATCCGGTTGCGCCTGCTGTCGCTGATCGGCGCGCACGAAGGCGGTCGCCAGGTGGGCGAAGGGGTGTGCGTGTGTGAGCTGACCGGCGCGTTCGAGGTGACCGCGCCGACGATCTCCCACCACCTCAAGGTGCTGCGCGAGGCGGGCCTGATCGACAGCGAGCGGCGCGGGACCTGGGTCTACTACTGGATCATCCCGGCCACACTCAAGCGCCTGACCGGCGTACTCGCCCTGCCGGAGGCGCTGACCGCGGACGCCCGGTGAGCCTGGCACGCCCGGTGAGCCTGGCACGCCGAGCACTGGCCGAATTCGGCGGCACCGCGGTGCTGGTGTGGCCGTGGTAGTCGGCACCCTGACCCTGTACGGCAGGCGAGCCGCCGCAGGCTTGCCCTGATCAGGAGAGATCCCGATGCCCGATCAGCCTGATGTGCAGCCACAGGTGTTGTTCGTGTGCGTCCACAACGCCGGCCGTTCTCAGATGGCCGCGGCCTTTCTCACCCACTTGGCGGGTGGTCGAATCCGTGTGCGCTCGGCCGGATCGGCCCCCGCCGATCAGGTGAACCCGGCCGTGGTCCAGGCGATGGCGGAAGTCGGCATCGACATCTCCGCCGAGATGCCCAAGGTGCTCACCGCCGACGCCGTCCGCTCCAGCGATGTCGTCATCACCATGGGCTGCGGCGACGCCTGCCCGGTCTTCCCCGGCAAGCGCTATGAGGATTGGGTACTGGACGACCCGGCCGGACAGGGCGTCGAAGCCGTACGGCCCATCCGGGACACGATCGAGACCCGCGTCCGCACGCTGATCGCCGACCTCACTTCCCCTCCGGCAGACAGCACGGCCCCGCGAACGCCACCGCGAACCTGATGTGACCGCGCCGAACCGCAGATCGAGTTCGGCATCCACGAAGGCCAGGTCATGTACGAAGCCACCACCCCGACCTGGAAGGACCTCGACGCCTCCAAGCCATGAGCTATGGGGCTGTTGTCTGCCGCATTAATCGTCTATCGTCGATGAACGATGAATGATGCAGAGAAAGGGCCACTCGATCGCCCCACCGCTGTGGAGTACGCCTCCTGGTTCAAGGCTCTGGCCGACGCCACGCGGGTGCAGATCGTCTCGCTGCTGGCACGTCGCGGCGTGCCGATGAGTGTGGGCCAGATCGTCGAGGCGGTGGAGGTCGGCCAGTCCACGGTCTCGGCCCACCTGAAGGTCCTGTCCGAGGTGCGGTTCGTGCTGGTCGAACGCGTCGGCACCTCGGCCTTCTACCGGATCAACACGGCGTGCGTCGAGTGCTTCCCCAGCGCCGCCGACCTCGTCATGGGCCGCCCGGCCCCCGCCCCACCCACCTGTACGCCCTCGCCCGGAGGTGCCTAATGAACGAGCCCGGAGACCGACGCGAGATCACCGTCCAGCGCTACTCCGGCCTAGCCCAACTTGCGCTGGCCGGGGGTGCGCCGCTGGACTGCGAAGCCGACGCCTTCACCGACGGCTGCTTCGGCGCTGCCGCCTACCCCGAGACCGGCGACATACCCGAGGCCGCGCTGCGCGCCAGCCTCGGTTGCGGCAACCCGCTCGCCGTGGCCGACCTGCGCGAAGGCGAAACGGTGCTGGACCTCGGCTCGGGGGGCGGCCTGGACGTGCTGCTGTCCGCCCGTCGCGTCGGCCCGACCGGTCGCGCCTACGGCCTGGACGCCAGTTCCGACATGCTCACGCTCGCACGCACCAACGCCCGGCAGGCCGGAGCGGACAACGTCGAGTTCCTGCACGGCCACATCGAGGAGATCCCACTCGCCGACGGCGCCGTTGACGTCGTCATCTCCAACTGCGTCATCAATCTCTCGCTCGACAAGCGTCGTGTCCTCGCTGAGGCATTCCGTGTTCTTCGGCAGGGTGGTCGTCTGGGCATCAGCGACGTCATCGCCGACGACGAGACGGACCCCACCGCACGTGCCGCCGCCGAACGGCGGGTCGGCTGCGCCAACGGCACCCTGACCACGCGCGAGTACGAGCGACTGCTCCAGGGCGTCGGCTTCACCGGTATCCGGATCACGCCTACCTCCGATGCCGGCGGCGGGCTACGCTCCGCCATTGTCCAAGCCTCCAGACCGGGCACCTAAACACCTGCAATCGACGAAACCACCGGGAGACTCCTTTTCGCCGCTGGATGTTCTTGACATCTAAACTTGGACAAGAGCTATAATTCGAGTTGTAGGTTCCTTGTGGAGGATAGGCATCCCGGGTGACCTGGAGGCCCCGGGGATCTTCGGAGGTGGGACACGATGCTGCTCACGTCGATCGACCCGTTCGTGCAGGAGTTCGAGCGCCAGTTCGACCGCCTGACCCGCCAGGCCCCCCAGGCCGGCGGAGCGGTCATGCCGATGGACGGGATCCGCCGCGCCGACGATGTGATGCTGCGGTTCGACCTGCCCGGCATCGATCCCGACTCCATCGAGGTCACCGTCGACCGCGGCGTCCTGTCGGTGACCGCGCGACGCGAGGAGGGGTTCGGCGAGGACGAGCGCGTCTTCGTCCGCGAGCGGGTGATGGGCACCTTCACCCGGCGCGTCTACCTGTCGGAGCATCTCGACGCCGACGCCATCGAAGCCGCCTACAACAACGGCGTGCTGGCCGTCCGCATCCCAGTGCTCGAGCGCGCCAAGCCGCGCAAGGTCGCCATCCAGCAGACTGGCGACACCTACAAAGCGATCAAGAGCTGACACCCTCGGGACGAGGCGCGGCCCTGTCGCGGTGAACGGCACCGCGACAGGGCCGCCCGTCATTGTCCGCATCCCGCCCGGCGCCAGGAGGAACGACCGTGAACCTGCCCTTCGACAACGAGCACGCGGCGCTGTTCACGGTGGGTCAGGTCGCCTCGATGCTCCGAGTGCAGCAGGCGTTCCTGCGCCGCATCGACGACCACCAGGTGGTCTCGCCCCAGCGCTCGGCCGGCGGACAACGCCGCTACAGCCGCCACGAGATCGGCCGCATCCAGCAGGTCGTGATGATGATGGACCAGGGAATGACGCTGCCGGCCATTCGCCTCATCCTCGACCTGCAGCACCAGCTCATCGAAGTCACGCGGGAGCGCGACGAGCTCGCCCGCGTGCTGACCGAGCTGAGGGCCGAGCGAGACCGCCCGGCACACCCCTGACCCCGCACAACCCTGCGGAGCGGCGGCACGCGTGTGGCGCCCCTACCCGTCAAGACAGGGCGTGCGGCGGCTCGCGTCCGCGTACGCAAGAACGACTACCGCGCCCGCCAGGGCGAGGGCGACATCGATGTGCCCAACGACTACCGCGGCCGCGTCGCCGCGATCGACGCGCGCGGTCGCCCGGCGCCGAAGTCCACCTACTCTCGGCTGTGTAAGCCCGTCCGGGACCTCACGCTCACGCCGGAACAGCTCACCACGCCGTTGATGGGCATGCCGTACGACTCGCGGCATGCGGGGTCACTTGGCGGCTGTCCACGGGTGTGCCCGCGGCTCAGGTGGCCGAGTGGGCCGGGCACAGCGTGGAGGTCCCGCAACGGATCTACCACCGATGCGTGGCCGGTTATGACGAGGTGTGGATCGAGCGCATGAATCGCGCCCGGGAGGACAGCGGATGATCAAGGGAACGCGTATGGCACGCGGAATTCGTCTCAACGTGCCGAACGCTGTCGCAGGATGGCAGGTCCAGATGATCGCCGAAACAAGCAAAAAGCCAGGTCAGACACGGTCTGACCTGGCTGTCGAAATGGTGCCCCCTGCAGGATTCGAACCTGCGCACCCGGCTCCGGAGGCCGGTGCTCTATCCCCTGAGCTAAGGGGGCCGAACGTGTGACAAGGCTACCAGTATCCGCGCACCACTCGTCACGCGATAAACCTCTGATCACACATCCCGGAAAACCGCACGTGACCAGGCCGCTACGGGTAGGTTGCGGCCGTGGGTGAGGTGCTTGGCAAGGTGCTGGTGGTGGACGATGACGAGGTCATCCGCCAATTGATCGCGGTCAACCTGAGCCTGGAGGGCTTCGAGGTCGCGACGGCCACCGATGGGGAGGACTGCCTCGAGCGCGTGCTCGACGTCATGCCGGACGTGATCACATTAGACGTCATGATGCCCCGCCTCGACGGGTGGGTGACGGCGGAGCGGCTGCGTGCCGATGAGGCGACCAGCCACATCAAGGTGGTGCTGATCACCGCCAGGGCGCAGGACGACGACAAGAGGCGCGGCCTCGGCATCGGTGTGGACGCCTACCTCACCAAGCCGTTCGATCCGGCGGAGTTGATTCAGGTGGTCCGGGACCTGGCATCGTTGGCTCGGAACTGATCGTCGGTCCGGCAGCGCACTCCAGTGCTCCGGAGTATGTGTCCTTCGCCCAATGCACGGGAACCGCTCTGCGTCTTCGTCACACGGGAGCCGCTATGTGTCTTCGTCGCTCGCGGGTGTAGCGATCGGGGCGAGGGCGGCTCTCGTCGAGCCAACCACTCTGTTGAGCGCCTGAGACCCTGCTGGGCGTCTGGTGACACCCCCGCGTTGAGTGCGTGGTGCCGCTGGTGACAGCGGGCGTGGTGCCCTGTGGCGAGGACGTGGTGCCCTCTGGTGAGGGCGGGCGTGGTGCCCTGTGGCGAGGACGTGGTGCCCTCTGGTGAGGGCGGGCGTGGTGCCCTGTGGCCAGGACGTGGTGCCCTCTGGTGAGGGCGGGCGTGGTGCCCTGCGGCGCGGACGTGGTGCCCTCTGGTGAGAGCGGGAGCCCAATGGCTCTGCGGCCGGGGAGCGCGAGGGGCCGGCAGGCCCCTCGCTCAGGGCGGAGCCCCATCAAGCAGCCCGAGCGCGAGCGAGGACCATGCCCTTGTGGGGGTGTGGGGGGCGCTGAGCCCCCCACGAAGACGGAGCCCGAGCCGATACCGCGCGAAGCGCGCGACCGAGCGAGGACCCCGCCTCAAGCGAGGACCCCGCCCTTGGAGCCAACCCTGGTGTCAGGTCAGGAGGCCGCGTTGGTGGGCGGTGGCGGCTGCTTGGGTGCGGGTGGAGACGGTGAGCTTGGTGAGGATGTTGGAGACGTGTACGCTCACCGTCTTCTGGGCGATGAAGAGCCGGTCGGCGATCTCGCGGTTGGTGAGGCCCTCGGCCACCAGTCGCAGCACCTCGATCTCCCGGGCCGTCAGTCCCACGTCGCCAGGACCGGCGGTGCCGGTGGTGCCGGCGAAGCGGGCTCGGCGGCCGAACTCCGACAGGGCGTGCTCCAGCGGCGCCGCCCGGAGTTTGCCCGCCGCGTCTCGGGCCAGCTCCCATTCGGCCTGGGCGGCGTCGCGGTCGCCCGCCGCCAGGAGGGCCTCGGCGAGGCGCCAGCGGGCGCGGGCCGCCTCATAGACGAACCCGTAGTCGAAGGCCTCTGCCACGCCGCGCCACAGTGACGGGTCGAGGCGGCCGTGGACGCGGTGCCATTCGGCTTCGACGCGCAGCGCCCAGGCCTGGCCCTCGGGGCCCATCTCGCCCCGCTGGCCGACCGGGCCGCTGTGGACGGCGAAGCGGGCGCGTTCGAGCATGTCGTCGGCGTCTTCCACCACACCGAGGTCGCCGAGGGCCCACAGGCCGATGGCGGCGATGCGCAGGACGCCCGGGTCGCCGGGCAGCAGGGCGTCGAGCGCGGCCCGTACGTGGGAGAGCGCCAGGGCGGGGTCGCCCTGCCAGAGGGCCTGCTCGGCGGCCAGCCCGCGCGACATGTAGGACACGAGCGCGTCGGACCAGAACGGCCGCAGCCACTCCAGCCGGCTCTCCACGACCGGCAGCCCGCGCCCGACCTCGACGAACAGGGCGAAAGACGACACCGTCGCCTCGGGCACGGTGCCGACGCGGGCGCCGAAGGAGGCGGCCACCGCCTCGGCCTGGTCCCAGTCGCCGGCCACGTAGTGGATGAGGAGGCGCAGGAACCGCAGGTCGGTGCCGTAGGTGCTCCATTTGAGCCCGGTCTCGAACGCCAGCTGGATGCCCTCGTCGGCGACCTCGGCCGCGAAGTCGAGGTAGCCCTGCTCGTAGTGGATGCGCGCGTGGTGGAAGCGGGCGCGCAGGTCCATGGCGAGGTCGCCGGTGCCCTCGGCGGAGGCGATGGTGACGAGGTCGTGGGCCAGGTCCGTGTCGCCCTGGACCTCGGCGTGCAGGGCGAGCGTCAGCAGGGCCGATACCTCGGCGTCACGGGCGCCGGCGGCTCTGGCGGTCTCGAGCGCGCGGTGGGCGAGCCGCTCGCTCTCGGCGTGGCGGGGGCTCCAGGTCAGGGTGCGGGCGTGGGTGGCCAGGGCTCGGGCAAGGGCGGCGTCGTCGGCGGCAACGGAGACGGCGTGCTCGGCGGCCGAGATGGCGCCGTCCTGGTCGTCCATCTCGAAGAGGTAGTAGGCGAGCCGTTCGCTGACCTCGCAGGTCTGTGGCAGGGCGCGGAGCTGGGTCGCGGCGCGGTGGTTGTCGCCGCTGTCGGCGGCTGTGACGGCGCTGCGGAAGGCGAGCTCGGTGCGGCTCTCGCCGGCCAGCGTCTCGGCGCCGTCGACGCGTTCCCAGAGGCTGAGGGCCTGGTCGTAGTGGCTGTGCGCCTCGGCGGGCGCGCCGAGGCGCTCGGCCAGGCGCCCGGCCTCGGCGCAGGCGGCCAGGGCACCGGACAGGTCGTGGCCGGCGAGGTGGTGGTGGGCCAGCTCGGCGGGCGAGGTGAGCAGCCGGGCGAACGCGGCGTGCAGCCGGGTGCGCTCGCCGGGCAGCAGATCGGTGTAGACCGCCTCCTGCAGCAGGGCGTGGCGGAACGCGTAGCCGTAGCCGTCGACCCGGAGCAGGCCCCGGGAGACGATCTCGCGGACGGCCTCCTCGAAGTCGGCCAGCGGCAGGCCGGAGACCTCGCGCAGCAGCTCGTCCTCGACCCGCCGCCCGGCCACGGCAGCGGCCCGCAGCACCCGCTGGCCGGGCTCGGAGAGCACCTCGACCCGGGACAGGAGCAGGCTGGCGAGGCCGTCGGGCAGGCTGTCGCCCTCGGCCATGGCGGCGAAGAGCTCCTCGGCGTAGAACGGGTTGCCGTCTGCGCGGGCGACGATCATGCCTAGCCGCTGGGCATCGACGTCACCCATTGTCGCGACATAGTCGGACATGTCACCGGAGTCGAGCGGTCCAAGCTCCACCCCGGTCACCGCGGGCAGCCGCTTCAGCTCGGCCAGCACTGACCGCAGCGGATGGCGGCGGTGCAGGTCGTCGGTGCGGTAGGTGCCCACCACGCAGACCCGCTCGGCCTGCACCATGCGGCTCAGGAAGACCAGCAGGTCACGGGTCGAGCGGTCAGCCCAGTGGAGGTCCTCGATGACGAACAGCACCGGCTGGATCTCGGCGAGCAGCCCAAGCAGCGACCCGAACAGCCGCTGCTGCGTGAGCCCCGACGCCGGGGCGCTCTCCACGCCGGGCAGCAACTGGCCGAGCAGCGGATGGGCGGCAGCCGCCTCGCGCACCGCCGGCTCGGCGCCGCGCAGCGCGTCGGCGAGCGGGAGATAGGGCAGTGCGTCGCCCAGCTCGGCGCACTGCCCGACGAGCACGTGGAAGCCGCGCTCGCGGGCCCGCGCGACCAGCTCGGCCGTCAGCCGGGTCTTGCCGATGCCGGCGTCACCCCCGACCAGCGCGACGCCGGCGGTGCCCGCACCCGCCGACTCGAGCACGCGCAGGAGTCGCGCCAGCTCGGCACCGCGCCCGACCAGAAGACCCTTCACGCCAGCCACTATGCCACCCCCCACCGACATTCCATTGGCCCACGTCGACCCCCTCCGCACTGACCTACGTATCAGGACCAAGCAGCCCTAACGTGATATTTCATGTTCACCTGGTCGGCTTTCACCGACTTCGTGGGGCGTCACTGGCCCTCGTGCTCCCTCGTGCTGATTCCGGGCCCCAACCACCTCAACAACAGGGCCAGCCGCGCTGGGGGTGGAGGGGGGCACGCTGGTGCACGTCGCCGCCGCAGGGCTGTCGTACGTCATCAGCCGGTCGGCGACGCTGTTCCGGATCGTCACGTGGGCGGGCGTCGCCTACCTTTTCTACCTGGGGGTCCGCGCGTTCACCCGCGAGGAGGAGGCGGGGGGCGAGGCGCTGGAGCCTCAGCCGCTGCGCAAGGTGTTCCTCGAGGGCGTGCTGGTCGACGTGCTGAACCCCAAGGTGACGCCGTCCTTCCTTGGCGGTCCTGCCGCAGTTCGTGGACGTGACCCTGCTGCTGGTCAGGCTGCTGGTCGGGCTGCTGGTCGGGCTGCTGGTTGCTGGTCGGGCTGCTGGTTGGGCTGCTTGTTGGGCTGCTGGCCGACATCGGGTACGCGTTCACGGCCGGAGGGCTCGGCCACCGGCTGGCGCGCCGGTCCAGGGCACTGCGCCACTTCAGCGGCATGGTCTACCCGGGGCTGGGCGTGGCCACGGCGTTCGCCGGGAGAAAATGACCGCATGGCGCCGAGGAAGCAGCGGGAGATCTTCGATGCGACGCTGCGGCTGGTGGCGGAGAGAGGCTACGACGGGCTGACTGTCGAGGGGGTGGCCGAGCGGTCGGGCGTCAACAAGACGACGATCTACCGCTGGTGGCCGTCCAAGACGGCGCTGCTCGGTGCGGCTCTGGTGGAGGCGGACGCGCTGAAATCCGAGCCGCCCGACACGGGCAGCCTGCGGGGCGACCTGGTGGCGCTGGTCGAGGGCGTCGCGCGGCTGCTCACCGAGCCTCCGGCCAGGGATGTCGCGGTCGCCGCGCTGGGCGCGGCGGTGCGGCATCCCGAGCTGGACACGCGGCGGTTCTTCGCCGACCGGTTCGCGCGGGAACGGCAGGTCTTCGAGCGGGCGGTACGGCGGGGCGAGCTGGCCGAGCCGGCCGACCCGATGCTGATCGTGGACCTGCTGGCCGGGGCGGTGTGGATGAGGACGGTGTTCAGGGGGCTGCCGCTGCCGAACGGCTTCGCGGCGAAGGCGGTCTCGGCGGTGCTCGACGGCGTCCACCGCGGTTAGGTCCCAGGTCCCACTGCGGATCGCCCGGCGCCTCAGGCCCCACACCGATCAGGCCCCACGCCGGTCAGGTCACTGGGCCAGGGCTGCGGGGATGCGGTCGAGCACGGGGTGCGGGGCCAGCCCGTACGCGTAGAAGTCGACCGCGAGGGCCCCTGCCGCCTTCGCCGCGCGCGCCTTGGCCACGAGCCGGTCGGTCGAGTCGCTGTCGGGGTGGCCGGGCCGCAGCACCGCGCGCACCTCGCGGTCCTTGCCGACCGAGCGCAGGTAGGCGCCCACGTCGTCGGCCACCCGGGCGGCGTCGCGGGCGTAGGCGAGCACGCCGAAGCCGGGCACCAGGTCGCCGAGCGCGACCAGGTCGACGCCGAGCTGCCAGGCGTCGTGGGCGGCGAGCCCGGGGGTGGGCAGCCCGTCGGTGTAGCCCTTCACCGCCCCCGTGGAGTCGATGAACACCAGCTTGGAGCCCTCGTCGGCCACGGCGGAGGCCACCTCGGACACCAGCGTGGTCACGGTCTCGGAGCGGGCACGGGCGTAGGCCACCACGTCGGGACCGGCGTAGGCGGTCAGCGCGGCCCGGGTCACCTCGCCCTGGGCGGGCGGGTCGCCGTCGAGGACGCGCCCCACGATGCCCGCGCACTCCTCGCGCGCCACCCCCGCGTTCACGCCCAGGTCGGTGGCGCGGGTCATGCAGTAGTCGCAGAAGCAGAGCCCGAGCAGGTAGGCGTCCATCGGCCCGAGCGGCACGAAGGACCGTTCGGGCTTGAACGGGCTGAAGTGCAGCGTCTCGGCCACCACGCTCTCGACGCCGAGCCGGGCGACCGCGCGGGCCAGCGCAACGGCGTACGCGCGGACGTCGGGGTGGGCCGGGCACAGGTCGGCGGGCGAGCCGCGATCGCCGAAGCAGTCGCGCACGGTCACGTCGGGATGCCGGGCGCCGAGGGTGGCGTTGGACAGGAACACGGTCCATCCGTGCAGCCTGAGCCCCCGCCGCGCGCACGCCTCGCGCAGGCCGTCGAGCGCGTCCTGGTGGCCGGCGACCGGCTTGAGCCGGAGCCCGGCGAACAGGTCGGGCGGCGGGGTGAAGTGGGCGCCGTCGTGGCGGACGGTCAGCCGGGACAGCCCGTGCGGGGTGACGTCGCGGGCGGCGTGGTGAACGGCGCCCACGGTGACACCCGCCACGCCGTACGCGCTGACCCGGTCGAGCACCCGCTCGACGCCCTCACCGCGCAGGTCCTCCACGAAGACGTAAACCGAACTGTCCACGAGCCGACCTTACAGTCCTGATCGCGTGCTTCCGCGCGCCTAGAACCGGGTGTGGACGGTGCCGACGACCCGGTACTCGCGGTCCACCATCGGCAGCGCGCGCCACTTGTCGAACGCCGTGCACGGGTGGGAGATGCCGAACGCGAGCAGGTCGCCCGGCCTGAGCCCGTCGGCGTGCACCAGCGTGTGCTGGTCCTGCATCTTCATCACGGTGACGCCGCCTCGCTTGGGGATGGGCAGCCCCTCGTCGTAGGGGGCGTCGCGCTTGCCCATGCCGACGACGGCCAGGCCGGGTTCGGGGGTGGACAGCACGTGCGCCCACACCTCCAGCGCGGGCCGCAGCTCGCCCTCGATGCGGTTGAACGGCGTGCGCTCGCGGTAGAAGCCGTCGTCGTGGGTGACGTACGCGCCGCTGCGCAGCAGGATCGTGGCCTGGGTGGCGACGAGCTCGCGGCCGATCACGTCGAACCACTGGCTGCCGCCGACGGTCAGGATGGGCTGCTTGACGCGCAGGTGCTCGACGGCCTCCTGCAGCAGGCGCAGGTAGTCGCGGACCTCGCGCGCGCCGGCCAGCGATCCCTCGTAGCCCGCGACGCCGACCAGCTCGACGCCGGGCGTCTTCTGGACGTACCGCGCCACTTCGAGCAGCTCCTCCAGCGACCGGCAGCCGGCCCGCCCGCCGTGGTGCCCCAGCTCGACCAGCACCTGGTACGGCCGGGCGGGCGCGCGCCCCGCGAGGATGTCCACCCCGGTCACGGAGTCGACGAAGCTGTAGAACTCGAAGCCGGGATCGCGGGCGCACTCGGCGGCGACCCAGTCGAGCCCGGCGGCGTCGACGATCTGGTTGGCCAGCACGATCCGCCGGGCGCCGAACTCGCGCGCCGCCATGGCCTGCCGCGGCGTGGCCACGGTCAGCCCCCACGCGCCGGCCTCCAGTTGCATGGCGGCTATCTCGGGGGACATGTGCGTCTTGGCGTGCGGCGCGAGCTCCATCCCGTGGTCGCGGGCGAACGCGGCCAGGAGTGCGATGTTGTGCTGGAGCGCCTCGCGCTGCACGACCATCAGGGGGAACGAAAGGCCGCCGTCGAAGATCGACCGTCCCAGAGTCTCCCGCATGTCCATCTCTTTCACCAGTTCACGAAGGCCGGAGGGCCCGGCCCGGAGTCGCCCCGGTCGGCTCGCCGCCGGCCAGCACCCTCGCTCCCGACACCAGCACGTCGTCCACTCCGGCCGCCGGCGTGCGGGGAGCGTCGTACGTCGCCTGATCCGACACCGTACCGGGGTCGAACACCACCACGTCAGCCACGAAGCCTGCCCGCAACAGCCCCCGGTCCGCCAGCCCGAAGCGGCGCGCGGGATGCGAGGCCAGGTGCACGACGGCCTGCTCCCATGTCCAGTCGCCCAGCTCGCGCACGTGACGGCCGAGGAAGCGGGCGAACGCCCCGAAGCCACGCGGGTGCGGGTGGCCGCTGACGTAGATGCCGTCGGAGCCGCCCGTCTGAGCCGGGTGGCGGAGCATCCGCCGCACCGACTCCTCCCCTTCCGGCCCCTCGTCGGGGCGGGCGGCGACGCAGCCGGCCTCCAGCCGCGTCTCGACGAGCAGGCGGCGGCAGAACTCGGCCGGCTCGACGCCCGCCCGCTCGGCCGCCTCGACCATGGTCAGTCCCTCTGCCCACTCCAGGCCGGGGGCGTGGGAGACGGTCAGCCGGGGCCAGGTCCGCGCCAGCCCTTGCCACCACGCGTCGAGCTCCCCGGAGCCGAGCATCTCCACGGCCCGGCCGGGCTCGGCGGCCGGGACCGTGGGCGGCAGCACGACCATCGCCAGGATCGTGCTGGCGCGCAGGTAGGGGTAGGTGTCGTAGGTGAGGTCGACGTCCTCGCCGAGCGCCTCCTCCACCAGGGGCAGCAGCACGTCCGCGGGGCCGTGCAGGTGGGAGACGTGTACGGCCGCGCCGGACCGCGCGGCGATCTCGACCACCTCGGACATGCCCACCCCGGCCATGAGGCCGTAGGCGCGCATGTGGGTGACGTACGGCAGGCCACCGAGCGGCTCGCAGAGGGTGGCCAGCTCGTCGGCGGTGGCGTGGCGGCCGGGCAGGTACTCGAGCCCGCTGGACAGGCCGACCGCGCCGTCCGACAGCCCCCGCTCGACGTGGGCGAGCATGCGGGCGAGGTCGTCGCGCGTGGCCGCCGCCGGGGACGGCCCCATGACGTCGTAGCGGATGGTGCCGTGCGGGAGCAGGTAGGCGGTGTTGACCGCGACCGCCCGGTCGTATCCGCCGAGCAGCTCCCCCACGGTCAGCGGGCCGCCGACCGCCACCCCGCGCGGGAACGGCCCGTTGACGGCCGCGAAGTAGCGGGCGGCGTAGGCGACGGTGTCCGCTGAGCCCGGCGCGAACGACAGGCCGTCCTGCCCGAGCACGAACGTGGTCACGCCCTGCCGCACCGCGGCGAGCTGCACCGACGGGTCGAAGACGGCCGCGTCGCCGTGCGCGTGGCAGTCCACGAACCCGCGGGCGACGAACCGCCCGGTCGCGTCGATCACGGTGGCGGCGGGCACGTCGTCGAGCCGGCCCACCGCCGCGATCCGGTCGCCGGTGATCGCCAGGTCCGCGCGGCACGGCGGGGCGCCCGTCCCGTCGAGCAGCCGCCCCCCGCTGATGATCACGTCGAATGCCACCCAAGGATTAAACCTGATCGGGCGGCTGTCCACGCGCTTCGGGCGGACCGACGCGGGGGCGCGCGGTCAGTCCCGATCGCCCGGGCACTTGGCGGGCCTGCGGACGGGGTGCTTGGCGAGCAGGTCGCGGGCCTGGGACCTGGCCACGTTCCAGCCGTTCCACGGGTCGGGCCTGGCCAGCCCGTTGGCCGCCACCACATCGGCGAGCACGCAACTGCGCTGCGGCTCCGGCAGCCGGTCCAGCGCGGGCACGGCCTCGGCCCCCAGGTCGCCCAGGTAGTCCTGGTCGATGTTGGCCACGCCACGGATCTGGACCTGTGTCTGCGCCACGCGCAGGTCCGGGTTGACGACGGCGAACGCGCCCAGCCCGAGCCCGGTCACCAGCACGACCGTGCGCGGCAGCCAGCCGGAGCCGCGGCCCGCCAGCCGTACCGCGCCCGCCAGGAGCACCAGCACGAACAGCGCGCCGAGCCACCACACGGTGGCCTCCACCGAGATGCGCAGCCGGGACAGGCCGTACGCCTGGGTGTAGAGGTTCATCCGGTGCAGCGCCGAGGCCAGCACGACCATGGTGAGCGCGCACAGCAGGCCGAGCTGCCCGGCCAGCAGCCAGCGGTCGCGCCTGACCGTCTTCAGCAGCCCGCCGGCGACCGCGACGATGCCCAGCACGAACACGCTGACCACGACGAGCTGGAAGAACCCCTGCCTGGCGTACTCGGCGTAGGTGAGCCCGCGCGTCTTCAGCACCAGCGCGTGGCCGCCGAACAGCGCGGTGATCTGCACCGCCACGAACGCGGCGAACAGCAGGTTGACCGCGGTGAGGGGGAGCACCCAGACCGACCTGCTCACGCTGAACTTCACCCCGGGGCCGACCGGGTCGTTGACGGGCCGGAGCGCGACCAGCACCACCGCCGCCAGCAGCACTCCCACGAACACGAACAGGAAGACGCGCGCCGGCACCGACTCGACCCACTCGGGGGCGGCGGTCAGCCGCTCGACGTAGGCGGCGAACACCGGGTCCGCCGAGGAGAACAGCAGCCCGAACACGAGCAGCAGCACCGCCGTGATGCCCAGCCCGATGACCATCGGCAGGACGCGCCGCCTGGCGCCCAGCCGCTTCAGCGGCTTGGCCAGGAACCACGGCACCGGTCCGAACGCGAGCAGCACCGACACGCCGCCCCTGATCACACCGAGCCACCCGAGCCCGGCCCCCGACACGGCCAGCGCACCCAGCGTGCCGCCGGCCACGAGCAGCAGGCCGACCAGCCAGTCCGCGTCCCTGACGGCCGCCATCGCGACCAGCACGACCCCGAGCAGCCCGAACACCAGCGTCCACGGCGTCATCCGCCGTAGCACCGCGGGCAGCGCCGCCGCGCCCAGCACCATCGCGACCAGCACGATCCCGAGCCCGGCCTGCGCGTCCGGCAGCGCCACCGCCCCGAACACGCCCGCCCCGGCCGCGGCCGGCAGCAGC